>NZ_JAGPYQ010000001.1:5121546-5422814 GCF_018070025.1 Streptomyces liliiviolaceus | reverse complement strand
ACGTCAGGGGCGCGGCCAGGGCCGTCCGCCGAGCCGCTCGATGCCGGTGTTGAACCGCCGCAGATAGCCGGCGAACTCCGCGATGTCCTCGTCGGACCAGTCGGCCATGACCCGGTCGAGGGAGCCCACGGTCCGCTCGCGCTCCTCGTCCAGTATCCGCGCGCCCTTGTCGGTGATGCGGAACTTGCGGGCCAGTCCGCCGTCGGGGTCGGGGATGCGTTCCGCCAGTCCGGCACGCATGGCCGAGGCGGTCTGCCGGTTGAGGGTGGAGGCGTCGAGCCCGAACGCGTCGCTCAGCTCACCGATCGACATGGGCCCCTGCACGCGGATACGGCTGAGCAGAATATACGAGCTCCGCTCCAGCACGCTCTCCTTGCTGCGCCCGCCGTGCGCCGCGAGCGCATGCCTGCCGAGCAGCATCTGCTCGTACTCGACCTCGTACGTAGGCCTGCCCATGTGCCACTGCCTCCCACTGTCCTGAACAGGGCCGACGCGGCGATTTCCTGCGCCGGACCCGCTCCCATCTTTGCACAGGCTATGCAATGCGCACATGTCATGCATGATGCATAAGGTATGTACACTGCATTCCCAGTAGCCCGAAAGAGATGCAAGGAGTCCCTTCATGGGAGCCCCACCGACGCCCCGCCATACCAACGGCGTGATCGCCACGCTGGCCTTCGCCGGCACCACGGCGGCGATCATGCAGACCCTGGTCACGCCGCTCATCGCGGACCTGCCGCAGATCCTGCACAGCTCGCCCTCGAACACGGCGTGGGTGATCACGGTCACCCTGCTGGTGGCGGCGGTCTGTGTGCCCGTCACCGGACGTCTGGGCGACCTGCTGGGCAAGCGGCGGATGCTCCTCGCCTGCTCCGTGCCCCTCATCGTGGGCTCGGTGGTGTGCGCGCTCTCCTCGTCGGTCGTGCCGATGATCGTCGGCCGAGGCCTGCAGGGTATGGGCATGGGCATGGTGCCGCTCGGCATCGCGCTCCTGCGTGACGTGGTCCCGGCCGAGAAGCTCAGCTCCTCCATCGCGCTCGTCAGCGCGTCCATGGGCATCGGCGGCGGTCTCGGCCTGCCGATAGCCGCCGCGGTCGCCCAGTACGCGAGCTGGCGCGTGCTCTTCTGGGGCTCCGCCGTCCTGGCCGTGGCGATCGCCGCCCTGATCTGGTTCCTGATCCCCGACGTCCCCGCCGGGGCCAAGGGGCAGCGCTTCGACGCACCCGGTGCGATCGGCCTCGGCGTCGGCCTGGTCTGCCTGCTGCTCGCGGTCTCCAAGGGCGCCGAGTGGGGCTGGGGCTCGGCGACGACGCTCGGCCTGTTCGCCGCCGCCGTCGTGGTCCTGCTCGCCTGGGGCGTGTGGGAGACCCGCACCCGCGATCCCCTGGTCGACCTGCGCACCACGGCCCGCCCCCGGGTCCTGCTCACCAACCTCGCCTCGCTCTTCGTCGGCTTCGGCATGTACTCCGGCATGCTGATCGTTCCCCAGCTGCTGCAGTTCCCCGAGGCGACCGGCTACGGCTTGGGCCAGTCCATGCTCGCGGCGGGTCTGTGGATGGCCCCCGGCGGCATCATGATGATGCTCGTCTCCCCGCTCGGCGGAAAGCTGACCGACGCGCGCGGCCCGAAGTTCACGCTGATCTCCGGCATCCTCGTCATCGCCGCCGGCTACGGCGTGTCCCTCGTGCTGATGGGCTCCGCCTGGGGCCTGATGCTCGTCCTCATGATCACCAGCAGCGGTGTGGGCCTCGCCTACGGGGCGATGCCCGCCCTGATCATGAGCTCGGTCCCGCTCTCCGAGACCGCCGCCGCGAACGGCTTCAACACCCTCATGCGCTCGCTCGGCACCTCCGTGGGCGCCGCCGTCGTCGGTGTGGTCCTCTCCCAGCTGACCGTCGACATGGGCGGCTTCACCATCACCTCGGAGGACGGCTTCCGTACCGCCCTGATCATCGGCGGCGGGGTCGCCCTGGTCGCCGCCGTCGTCGCGGCCCTCATCCCGGCCGCCCGCCCGGTGGCGGCCGACCAGGCTCCGGCCGACCGCCTCGACGAGCCGGAGCAGGCCGCGATGCAGTCCTGACGCCCGCCCGGCACGTAGAGCGGCCCCGGAACTCCCGCGGGAGTCCCGGGGCCGCTCCATGTCCGGTTCGGCCAGTTAGGCAGGCCGCCCGACGACGCACGGTGGCGGCCCCGGCGGGCCGGACCGCTACGCCCACGCCGGTGTCCAGGTCCCCGCGCCGGAGCGTGCGTGCGACCCGGAGCAGTGGTGGTCGCGGAGCGCGGTGAGCGCCGGGTGGGCGTTGTCGCGATGCCACAGCAGGGAGTGCGGATAGACCGGAGCCGGATCCTTCACCGCGATGCGCCGCAGCCCCTGGTCGGCGGGCCAGCCGAAACCGGTCAGCTCACCGACGAAGGTGGCCAGTGACGGGGAGTCGGCCAGCGTGTCCAGCAGGGGCTTCACCCCGAAGTCGGGGCCGGTGACCTCGATGGTGAGACCGAACGCGGCGGCGAGATCGCCGTAGTAGGCGGCCCACTCGGTGCCGGGAACGATGCCGGGCATCCAGATCCGATGGCCCACCAGCTCGGCGGGCGTGACCGCGGCGGCGTCCGCGAGCGGGTGGCCCGGCCCCACGAGGAGCTGGATGGGCTCGTCGAAGGCTCGGGCGGCCCCGATGCCGACCGGAAGCTGGCTTCTGGTGACGGCGCGGAAGGACGCGTCGACCGTGCCGGACCCGATCGCGTCGACCGCCGCGTCGGCGTCGAAGAGGGTCACCACGTCCAGCTCGATCCCGGGGTGCGCACGATGGAAGTCGCGCACCAGGTCGGCGGGCGCCAGCCGACGGCCGATCACATCGACGCGCAGCGCGCGGCGGCCGGGCCGCACGGAGTCGATCGCCCGCTCCTCGGCCCGCAGCAGATCGCGGGCGTGGGGCAGGAACGCCTGGCCGTCGACGGTGAGCTTCGCTCCGCGCGCGGTTCGGGCGAACAACCGCACCCCGAGGGCCTTCTCCAGCGCGGCGACGCGCTTGGAGACGGCCTGCTGGGTGATCGCCAACTCGTCGGCGGCGTCCTGGAACCGCCCCATGTCCGCGGCGGCCACGAAGGTACGCACGGCATCGAGATCCACGGCGACGACCCTATCGGCACGGCGGCGGTCACCGACGCCCGGCGACCGTCACAACGATCGGTTGTGCGGCCCCGGTGCCTCGGTTGTTTGATCTCGTGACCTGCTACTCGCTTTGATGCCGACGGTCAGTGTGCGGACGTTCGGATCGGCGAGGGGTGCATCGGGGATGGCGGGCGGGCGGACGCTGGGACGGAGTTTCAACTGGTTGTGGGCGGCCTTCGCCGTCAGCTCGTACGGCACCTGGATCGGGTTCGGTGCCTTTCCCCTCATCGCGGTCCTGGTGCTGCACTCCGGGCCGGCCGAGGTGGCGGCGCTGGCCGCCGTGGGGCGTGCCGTGGGGGCCGTGATGGCGGTGCCGCTCGGACCGTGGGTGGAGTTCCGCCGCAAACGGCCGGTCATGATCGCGATGGACCTGACGCGGTTCGCGGCGCTGATCAGCGTCCCCGCCGCGTTCGCGCTCGGCCGGCTCGGCTTCGCCCAGCTCCTCCTCGTCTCCGTCGTGGTCGCGACGGCCGACATCGCGTTCAGGGCGGCGAGCGGCGCGTATCTGAAAGGGCTCCTGCCGGCGGCGGACCTGCTGGTCGCGAACAGCCGGTTCGAGTCCACGACCTGGACCTCGACCATGGTCGGACCGCCCCTCGGCGGCTACGCGATCGGCGTGTTCGGCCCGGTGACGACCCTGGTGGCCAACGCGGTCAGCTATCTGCTCTCGGCCCTGGGCATCCGCGCCATCGGCGGCGGCGAGCCCGTTCCCGCGCGAACCGCCGCGCCCCGGCTGCGGGCCCGCGATCTGCTCGAAGGCTGGCGCCACATCCTCGCCCACCCGGTGCTGCGCCCGCTGCTCCTCAACGCCATCGTGGTCAACGGTCTGATCATGGCCTCCGAGCCCCTGCTCGCCGTACTCCTGCTGGACGACCTCGGATTCGCACCCTGGCAGTACGGCCTGGTGTTCGCGGTCCCCTGCGTCGGCGGCCTGGTCGGCGCACGCCTCGCGCACCGGCTCGTGGCGCGCTTCGGTCGGCACCGGGTGCTCCGCACCGCCGGTGCGCTGCGGGCGTGCTGGCCCCTCGGCCTGGCGTTCGTCCAGCCCGGCGTCCCCGGGATCGTCCTCATCATCGTCGTCCAACTCGGCCTGGTGACCTGCTGCGGTGTGTTCAACCCGGTGCTGGCCACCTACCGGCTCGACCACACCGACCCCGGCCGGGTCGCCCGCACCCTGACCGCCTGGTCGGTCAGCAGCAGCGCCGCCATCGCGGCCATGACCGCCGCCTGGGGACCGCTGGCGGCCCTCATCGGCCTCCGCGCCGCGATCGCGGTCGCCGGAGTCGTCCTCCTGGCCACCCCGCTGCTGCTCCCGCGCCGCGTCGACCGGCACCCGGGGACCGAAGAGCGGTTGGCCGGGACCAAGGGGGAGATATAGGGGCAATGTGCGTGATGGCATGCAGGAGGAATATGCCTGTACAAGTCTCAATTTGATTGCGTCACAGGTCTCAGAGTGACAAGCGGGGAGCACATACCTAGCATTGGCCTCCCGCTCACCCCCCGAGGCCATGGCATGACGGAACGTCATGTGCTGGGCTGCCGTCCGCCCCCAGGGTCGGTTCCGGAGCGCGTCAGACACACAGGTCGGTGAACTCGGCTCGTCTGCCCGCCCGGACGGTTCTGCGGAAAGGTTCCTGCAACGCGGACCCCGTACGGGTCCCGCGGTCCGAAAGGCGTTCGGTGAACAGCACAGTCAGCCAGTTCAACTACGGAATGATCACTCCGGTCGTCGCGTTCCTGATGGCCTGCGCCGGCGCGGCGCTCGGTCTGCGCTGCACGACACGGTCGGTACGCATGGGCGCACAGGGCCGCAGGGGCCCGTGGCTCACACTGGGCGCGATCTGCATCGGATCGGGCATCTGGACGATGCACTTCATCGCCATGATCGGGTTCACCATCGACGGTGCCTCGATCCGGTACGACATGGCCCTCACGTTCCTCAGCCTGGGCGTCGCGGTGGCCGTGGTCCTGCTCGGCGTGTTCATCGTGGGGTACCGCGGCACCTCGCCCCTCACCCTGGGAGTGGCCGGTGTGGTCACCGGCGCGGGTGTGGCGGCGATGCACTACATCGGCATGTACGGCATGAAGTTCGCCGGGCACATGAGCTTCGACCCCGTGACGGTCGGCCTGTCGGTCCTGATCGCCGTCACGGCGGCCACCGCCGCACTCTGGGCTGCCGTGTCCCTGCACACCCTGGCGTCCGCCGCGGCCGCGAGCGTCATCATGGGCGTCGCCGTCACGGGCATGCACTACACCGGCATGGCCGCCATGAGCGTGCACGTCGACGCGGGCTCCAGGGTCCAGGGCCAGTCCTCGATGGATCTGCTCTTCTCCCTGATTCCCATGGTGGGTGGACCGATCGTCGTACTGGTCCTCGCGGCCGTGATCGTCATGTTCGACCCCGACATGCTGGTCGGCAACGACCCCGTACAGAACATCCAGGGTCAGGGGCAGGAGCCGGAGGCCGCGTCCGTCGCGGACACGCGGCCCACCGCGTCCTGGCCCTCACTCTGACCCTGCGCCGATCTCCACGACCGGCAGCGACGGGTGCGCGTGGGCGGTCCGCAGCAGTTGCGCGGCGCCGCGGACCGCCGCGGTGTGCGGGGCCGGCACGGGCCGCGCGGGAGCGTGGAGCCGGCCGCTGAGGCGGTAGGTGATGTCGGGGCGCAGGGCGCCTCCCCCGGCGAGGAGCACACCCCGCTGGAGGGCGTCGAGCGTCTCGGGGGTGCGGTCCTGTTCCAGCATGGTGGTCACCATGGCGACGATCGCGTCGGCTATCAGCGAGGGCGGGGTGTTCCCGTCCAGGTCGCCGGTGCCCAGCGCGGTGTGGCGGGCGTCCACGACCGCGCCGTCCGCGAGCAGCGTGACCTCGGTGAGATGGGCCCCGATGTCCACGACGAGCAACGGGCGGGTCAGGTCTGCGTCCACGGCCATGGCCACGGCGCGTGCGGTGGGGACCGTCAGCACCGTACGCGGGCGCAGGACCTCGACGGCGGTCCGCGCCTGCGCCCGGTAGGCGACCCCGCCCAGCACGGGCGTCGTGAGAATGAGCAGCGGGCGGCCGAACCGGGGCAGCCGGTGGCCGAGCAGCCGGTCCAGCATCCGGGAGGCGCCGGGGGTGTCGACGATGGTGCCGCGCTGAACGGGGTACGTGGCGCCGCTTCCCGGGACGGTCACCGTGGGCACGTCGAGGATCGTCCGTCGCCCGGACGTCCAGGCACGGGTACGGGCGCTGCCCAGGTCGAGGGCGATGCCGGTGCAGTGCCGGCACCAGGGCCAGGAGCGATGCCGGCCCGCGAGGCGACCGAGGTCTCCCGAGGCGGTCATCGGCCGGCCTCCCTGACCTGCTGGCACCGGGTGCAGTAGCGGCCCTGCGGTACGACCGCCAGACGTGCGCGGTCGATCGGCTCCTGACACAGCCGGCAAGAGCCGTAGCAGCCCTGGTCCATGCGCGCGAGCGCGGCCTCGATGTCGGCGAGGACCGTACGGGCGGAGGCGGCGAGCTTGCCCCGGACCTCGGCCTGAGGGCCGGCCCGGCGGTCGCTCGGCGCGTCGGCGCGGTGCGTGTCGGACGCCGGGAGCTCCTGCGCCTGTTGTCGTAGTTGCTTCAGCTGCTCCTGGCGGAACAGACGCTGCTCGTGCAGGTTCTCGCGCAGCGCGGCGAGGTCGTCGGCCGACAGGGTCGTGCCGCGGTCGTCGATGATTCGGTCGGTCACCATGTCACCCCCAGGGCGGGCGGGTATCGGAGCCCAGGGCAGGGCGGATGCCGCAGGGCGGATGTCGGAGGGCGGACGGACTGTCGTCAGACGGTCCCGCGTCGGCAGGGGACGCAGAACCGCGTGTACGGCAGGATCTCCAGGCGCTCGACCGGAATGGGCTTCGCGCAGTCGAGGCAGTCGCCGTACCTGCCGTTCCGGACGCGGGCGAAGGCGTCCTCGACCTCGGCGAGGACCCGCCGGATCGTGTCCTTCTGCGCGGACACCACGTGTTCCTCCGTCTCCTCGTCCGCCCCCGCCTCGTCGAGGGCCAGCAGTTGCGTGAGGCGGGAGTTGCGTTCGTGTTCGAGGCGCTGGAGGGCTTCGTGCGCCGACAGTCGCTCAAGTCGGGTTCCGGGCAGGGGGGTGTCCAGTGACATGGTGGGTCCTTCTCGCCGTCGGTCCGGGTTCCGGAGGGTTGGTCCCTTTCCACCCTGGCCGGTGCGCCGTACGAATCCCATCGGGCGCGATACCCATCCGCGGCCGGGTCCCGGGGCCCATCGGGCAGTGGGCAGTCGGCATCCGCAAAATGGGCATTGATGCCCATCGACGGTGGAACCGGGAGCAGGCAGGCTTGGGCTGAAGATCGACACACGACGAAGACCGGCACACGAAGAAGCCCGACGAAGGCCGGCACACGAAGAAGACCGAACAAGGTCGGCACACGAAGAAAGGCGTCATTCCGTTGTCCCTGTTCTGGCGGATCTTCGCGCTCAACGCGGTGGTGCTCGGCATCGCCACCGCGCTGCTGCTGCTGGCTCCGGTGACCGTCTCCGTGCCGGTGGTGCTGACCGAGGCGATCATCCTCGTCTCCGGCCTGGCAGTCATGCTGGTCGCCAACGCGGCCCTGCTGCGGATCGGCCTTGCCCCGCTGGGTCGGCTCACCCGGCTGATGACCACCGTCGACCTGCTGCGCCCCGGGCAGCGGCTGCCGGAGCAGGGCCACGGCGAGACCGCCGAACTGATCCGTACCTTCAACGCGATGGTCGAGCGACTCGAACACGAACGGGCCACCAGCAGCGCCCGCGTCCTGGTCGGGCAGGAGGCGGAGCGCCGCCGTATCGCCCAGGAACTGCACGACGAGGTGGGCCAGAGCATGACCGCGATCCTGCTGGTCCTCAAGCGCGCGGCGGACGACGCCGACGAACCCCTGCGCGGTGAACTGCGGCAGGTGCAGGAGATCACCCGGGGAAGCCTGGACGAGGTGCGCCGTGTGGTACGCCGACTGCGGCCGGGCGTACTGGAGGACCTGGGCCTCATCAGCGCGATGACCTCACTGACCACCGAGTTCACCACCCACGCCGGTCTGCGCGTCGTGCGGCGCTTCGACCCCGGCCTGCCCGCGCTGGACCCGCAGACGGAACTGGTCCTGTACCGCGTCGCCCAGGAGGCCCTGACCAACACGGCCCGCCATGCCGAGGCCGGCCGGGTCGAGGTGAGTCTGCACCGCGTCGGCGGGCACGTGGTGCTGGACGTCAGCGACGACGGCCGCGGCTCCGGCGTGGCCCGCGAAGGGGCGGGCATCCGCGGAATGCGCGAGCGGGCCCTGCTGATCGGGGCCACGCTGGACGTCACCTCCGAGCCGGACGCCGGTACGCAGGTCCGGCTGACCGTGCCCGTCCTCTAGGAAAGCAGCCATGACCACGCCCGACACATCACTGATCCGTATCCTCCTCGCCGACGACCACGCGCTGGTACGTCGCGGAGTGCGGCTCATCCTCGACGGGGAACCGGACCTCCAGGTCGTCGCCGAGGCCGGGGACGGCGCGGAGGCCGTCGAACTGGCCCGCACCCATGAGGTCGACCTGGCCGTACTCGACATCGCCATGCCCCGGATGACGGGCCTGCACGCCGCCCGCGAACTCGCCGCGCTCAAGCCCGGCGTGCGGGTGCTGATGCTGACGATGCACGACAACGAGCAGTACTTCTTCCAGGCGCTGAAGGCGGGCGCCAGCGGATATGTGCTGAAGTCCGTGGCCGACCGCGACCTGGTGGCCGCCTGCCGGGCCGCCATGCGCGACGAACCCTTCCTCTACCCGGGAGCGGTCACCGCGCTGATCCGCAACTACCTCGACCGGGTCCACCACGGCGAGGAGCCGCCCGGCCAGGTGCTGAGCGCTCGCGAGGAGGAGGTCCTCAAACTCGTGGCCGAGGGCCACTCCTCGAAGGAGATCGCCGAAATGCTGTTCATCAGCATCAAGACCGTGCACCGGCACCGGGCGAACGTGCTGCACAAGCTCGGCCTGCGCGACCGCCTGGAACTCACCCGCTATGCCATCCGCGTCGGCCTCATCGAAGCCTGAACCCCCGCCCCCGCAGAGCGAGTTCCTGAGCGCGGCGCCGTTGTGGTGCGGGTCTCCGATCGCGCGGTTCCCCGCGCCCCCGAACGCGGGCGCTCAAGCGGCGGTGACGCCGCCTCCGCCGTCGGCCGCGACGAGTTGGGCGTGCAGTGCGGCCAACCCCTCGGCCAGCGCGTGCCGTTCGGCGTCGGACATGGCGTCCATGGCCTGCCGGAGCACGGTCTCGCGCTGTTCACGGATGTGCCGCAGATGGGTTCTGCCCGCAGCCGTCAGCCGGAGGGTGACCTCGCGTCCGCTGGCGGGACACGGCAGCCGCTCCAGGAAACCGAGGGCCTGCAGACGGTCGCAGAGCCGGCTGACCGAAGGGGGCGTGGCGGCGAGCCGTTCGCACACGACCCGCATCCGTACCCCCTCCTCGCTCTCGACGAGGTACATCAGGCGCAGTTGGGAAGGGGAGGCCGCAGCCGCGGCAGCGGCGTGTCTGGTCCTCTCCCACATCAGATCGAGCAGCTCGGTGACGCCCCCGGCGGACCGGGCGGTCTCGCGCGACGATCTGAGCGAGGCGAACTCTGGTGCCGGCATGGGCTCCCCGTCGGTGTGCGGCTTCCGCGCCGCGGACGGCCGGCGGGGAAGGACATCAGGTGGTGCTGTCCGGTCCGGTGGGGCGGGCCGTCATCGCTTCCCCGCTCGTACGGGGGTCCTCTCCCGTTCCGAGGGAGGGGTTCGCCGTGTCGGTGGGGGACGTCGTGAGGTACTCCAGGCTACCGGTGATGATCAGCAACCGCTCCAACGTCGTCGGACGGTCGTCCAGATGGAGCCGTACACCGGCCTGATCGACGCGGCGGCGGATCATCAGCAGGATGGACAGGCCCATGGAGTCGATGTTGTCGAGCCCGGCACAGTGCAGGTGCAGATCGTGCAGACGCGGACGCGCGGTCAGCACGGCCGTGACCTCGGTCAGGAGGCTGTCGGCCGTCTCGTAGTCGAGCTCCCCGTGCAGTTCGATCCGGACCGTGTCGTCGGTGTCGACCGTGGTGAGACGCAGATGGGCGGGGGGCAGCATGGTCATGAGCGGCTCTCGGCGGTGCTGTGGTCGACGGGGGTGAGCGCCTCGGCGCCGCGTTCGAGGATACGGGTGGCCCGCGGGAAGTCCTTCAGCTCACGGGCCAGGGCGTCCAGGGTCGGCGGCAGGCTGCTCGCCGGCACACCGCGGGCGGTGAGGATCTGCGCGGTCCAGGTGAGGAACCCGGCGAAGAGGTCCTCGTCGCCGAGGTACAGGGCTGTGGCGAGGAACTCCACGATGTGCGCGAGATCCTCGGCCGTGCGCTCAAGCTGCACCTCGCTGTACGTGCGCATGGCGGGGAACGCGTCCTGGAGGGCCGTGAAGACCGCGCGCACCAGCGCGGTGCTGTTGCGGGTGATCAGGGTGTATTCCTGGTCGGCCAGGTGGGGCAGGTCGTCCAGCTGCTGGTGGTCGGTCCGCGGACGGGGCAGCGGTCCCAGCGCGAGCCGGTCGGCCGCGGCGCGGGCGTCGGGCGCCCATGCGTCGGCGTCCAGCAGGAAGGCGTAACGGCCGTCCGGTCCGAAGGCGGCGCCTCCGACGAGTACGGGGACGCCGACGGCCTGGCAGGCGGTGATCGCGGCGTGCGCGGCGGGCAGCCGGGTGGCGATCGAGCTGGAGAGGGCGACCGCGTCGGAGTCGGTGCGGTGCAGGTGCGCGATGAGGTGCGGGGAGGGCACCTGGGCGCCCAGGTAGTCCACCTGCCAGCCGCGCAGGATCAGCACCTCGGCGAGCAGCCGGGCGGGCAGCGCGTGCCACTCGCCGTCGACGCAGGCCACCGTGATCCTGCCGCGGGTGGGGGTGGGGCGCGCGGCGGGGTGCAGGGAGAGCGCGGCGACGGCCCGTTCGTTGATGGCGGTCGCCGCGTGTTCCTGGGCCACGTTGATGCGGTTGGCGGCCCACTCCTCGCCCACCTTGGCCTGTACGCGGGCGATGACGTCCAGCAGCACGCTCTCCGGGTCGGCGCCGCGCTCCAGCGCGCCCACCACCACCTCGACGGCCGTGTGCTCGTCGGCCGCGGAGACGGCGTCCCACAGCTCGTCGGCCAGCTGCTCGAAGTCGGCAAGCTGCTCGAAGCCGGGTTCGCCGACCGTCGCGCCGACGGTTCGGGCGGCGGTTCCGGTGCCGGGAGGCCGGTGCGGTGTACGGGTGCTCATGCGGTGAACCTGCCCCGGGTGTGGCCGTTCACCGCACTGAGGTGGTGCGTGCGGGGTGCGGAGATCACGACGACGGCCATGTCGTCGTGCCGTCCCTTGCCGACCCACTGGGAGGCGAGCATCTGGACGCGTTCCACGATGCTCTCGGACGGCATGCCCACGCACTCCGACAGGACGCGCTTGAGCCGCTCCTCGCCGAACTGGACGCCGCCCATCGGCCCGCCCTCCGCCTCCGTGATCCCGTCGGTGTAGAGCACGCAGGATTCCCCGGGCGCGAGGGTGAGGGCGGTGGTGTGGGCCGGTGCCTCCGGCATGGCGCCGACCAGGGTGCCGCGGGTCTCCGCCTCCTCGACCGTGCCGTCCGCCCGCACGATCAGCGGGGTCAGGTGTCCGGCGCTGGTCAGCCGCAGATTCACCGCGTTGCCCTCGCGTACGGCGGAGGCCAGGACCAGGGTCACGAACCGGGCGTGGTGGGAGTTGAGCAGCGCGGTGTTCAGCAGACTGATCATGCGCTGGTGGTCGTCGGCCAGGGGGAGCAGCGCGTGCAGGGTGTTGCGGATCTTCCCGGTCAGGACGGCCGCTTCCAGGCCCTTGCCGCACACGTCCCCGAGCGCGACCAGCGACGCCTCGCCCTCGACGGCGGCCGGGTGGACGTCGTAGAAGTCGCCGCCGACCCGCTCGTGGTCCGCGGACGGCCGGTAGCCGCCGGCGTAGTCCACGCCCGAGATCTGGTGCAGCGAGGGCGGCAGCAGCTCGCGCATCAGCACCTCGGTGATCGAGGTCTGCTCCGCGTACAGGCGG
This sequence comes from Streptomyces liliiviolaceus, assembly GCF_018070025.1. Classification (NCBI taxonomy): domain Bacteria; kingdom Bacillati; phylum Actinomycetota; class Actinomycetes; order Kitasatosporales; family Streptomycetaceae; genus Streptomyces; species Streptomyces liliiviolaceus. The sequence goes on along the minus strand of NZ_JAGPYQ010000001.1, from coordinate 5,410,572 downwards.
GCGGCCGACATCGCGGCCCCGGCACGCGCGGCGAACAGCCGGGCGAAGACCTCCTCGCTCTCGGTGAACGCCACGCCGCCGGAACGGCGCAGCAGGACGAGGGCACCGGCCGGGACGCCGTGGCCGGGCAGCGGGGTGATCACTATCGAGCCGACCGTGCCGAAGCCCTCGGGCACCATCCAGACCGGCGCGGTGGACGGATCGATCCACCGCGAGGGCACCGGCGGGAATCCGCGCAGCGCCTCGCCGAGCCCCGGCACCTCGTCGGGGTCCACCGATTCGTGGGCCAGCACGGGGGTGCCGCCGCGCAGACAGGTCACCACCGGCAGCCGTCGCCCGTGGGTGGGCGCGATCACCAGGGCCGCGTCGGCGAGATGCTCCGCGGCGAGCTGTGCGGTGACATCCATGCAGCGTCCCAGGTTGAGGGAGGAGAGCAGCGTGCTGGACGCCTCGGCCAGGAACGCGGTCCGCTTGCGCTCCATGCGCAGGGCCTTCTGCGCGAGCAGGTGATCGGTGTCGTCGACCAGCCACCAGGCCACCGTGCCGTCGTCGCGCAGGCTGGGATGGGCTTCGAAGGTGCGCTCCCCGATCGCACCCGTCACGGGTGCGTCGGCCTCCTGGCCGGTGGGAGAATCGGGTGCGCGCCGAGGTGTCCGCCCGGGGGCCCGCAACGCGTCGTGCGCCGCCGACAGCCAGGCCGGCACCGCGTCCGCGAGGGGTGTACCGGGCCGGATCCCGGGCAGCAGAACGTCCGCGGCATCATTGTGCAGCACGACCGTGCCCTGGTCGTCAGCGACCAGAACGGGATACGGGGCGTCACCCCAGGGGGACGCCTGCTGCGCACCGACACCGGTTTGCGCTTGGGTGGAGACCAAAAATAGAGGACCCGCTGGGCGAATCCCTCACCTCACAACTCGTGGAAAACATTGCCTCATGGCAACGATCTCCCATGTCGTCGCTCCTGGCAACCACCCCTGGTGTCCGCCGGGCCGCACGGAACGGGTCCCCGGCCCCTGTGAGCAGGAGCCGGAGACCGTTTTGTCCAGGCCGACCGTTCAGCTGTTCGGTGATTCGGCGAGTCAGCGATTCAGCCGTTCGGCCGTGCGTCGGTTCAGCGGTTGAGGCGGGCGGCGGACGCCCCGACGGGCGCGCCGGTGATGGTGAACTGCGAGCCCGGCTCGATGAGTACGCTCCCTTCGGCCGAGTCGGTGATCGTGACGTTCGTCAGGGCGGCGCTGCCCCGGGCCCCGCTCATCGCGAGGATGCCGGAGCCGTTCCTCGACCCGTCGATCTTCACGTCGGTGATCTTCACACCCGGCATCGAGCCGCCACCCGTCTTGAACTGGATGCCGTCGTACGTCGAGTCGTAGATCTCGGTGTCACGGATCGTGACGCCGGGGATGTCCTGCCCCTGCGCGAACAAGGTGATGGCGCCGAACTCCTGGTCCTCGTTCCAGAACGCGCCGCCCGTGCGGTGCAGGGCGTTGCCCGCGATGAGGGTCTGCCCGGTGAAGGGGAGCGGGTCGTGGTCGGTGGCGAGCATGATGCCGGGGTAGTTCATCGTGTCGGCGATGACGTTGTTCTCGATGGTGTTGCCGTAACCGCCGTACACCGCGATGCCGTTGGCCCGCCACGGCAGCTGGATCGTGTTGTTGCGGAAGTGGTTGTCGTGGCCGATGTCGACCGAGGTGTCCTTCACGTACTTGCTGGACCACACGGCGAGCGCGTCGTCACCGGTGTTGCGGAAGGACGAGTTGTACACGGTCGAGTTACGGGTGCCGTTGGCGAAGTTGATGCCGTCGGCGTAGGTGTTGCGGATGCGGACGCCGGAGAACTCCAGCCCGTCGCCGGGGCCCCACAGCTCGGGGATGTTGGAGTAGTCGCGGCCGGCCCACACACCGACGTTGGCGTGCTCGATCCACACGTTGGTGATCTTCGTGCCCTTGCCGAAACGGCCGTTGAGGCCCACACCGCCCTCGGCGTTGCCGTCGCCGCCCCGGATGGTGCCCGAGCCGAAGATGGCGATGTCGGAGATCTGGGTGTTGTGGTCGATGTCGAAGCCGAAGTTGCCCTCGTGCGGGTGGTTGATACCACCGGCCTGGTGCGGCGGCGTGAGCGTGTAGAGCTGGGAGTGCCACATGCCCGCACCCTTGATGGTGACGTCCCGGATGCCGACCTGGTTGTACTGGCCGCGGTTCAGCGGGTCGTCGGTGAGGATCTTCTGCTCCTGGCGCCACTGCCCGGCCGGGATCCACACGCAGGAGATCGTGCCGTTCTGGTCGGCGGTGACCGCCCGCTGGAGGGCGTCGGTGTCGTCGAGCCCGTCGTTCGGCACGGCCCCGTACTCGGTGATCGAGGTGCAGTTGGCCGGCTTGGTGGTGGCGGGCGCGACCTGCTCCAGGTCGACCAGGTCGATGACGTAGAACGCGGCCGTGTCGCCCGCGTCCCGCTGCAGCCGGAACTTGGTGCCGACGGGGTAGGACTGCGCCAGCAGCGCGTGCGACTCGTCGAAGAGCCGACGTGCGTCACCGCCGGGCGTGTTGGTCAGCCCCTCGGGGTCGTCCGTGGTCCCGTACAGCCAGCTGTGCTTCGACGACAGGTCGAGCTTCTGCACGAAGGTGTCATTGGCGTACAGGCTGATCGTGGCCTGGGCCCCGCCACCGCTCGCGGCGTCGGGGACGGAGTTGCGCACCACGATCGAGTTGGAGGGCGTGGTCGAGGTGAACTCGACGAACTGGCCGGTGGAGTTGAGGCGGACGGACTTGCGGCCGGAGGACTCGGTGGCGAAGTTGGTGTGTCCGAAGGTCCGCTTGGCGTCGGCTGTCAGGAGGGTGCCCTGGTAGCGGCCGTCCTCCGCCTCCAGCTCGGTGTAGGGGACGGCGGCGCCCCGGCCGACGACGAGTGACTTGGCGAGGACGTTGTTGTTCTCGTTGGTCTCGGTGACGACTCCGGTGGCGTCGGCCGTCGCGGTGAGGGTGGCCCCGCCCGCGGTCGCCGTCCAGGTGCCGCTGATGGCCACGTTCACCGTGGCGCCCGCAGCTACCTGGGCTGTGGTGCCGTTCAGAGTGGTGGAGCCGACCTGGAGCCGGGTCACGGAACCGGCCGCCGCGGCGGTGGTGCCGCGGTTGTGCACGGCCACGGTGAAGGAGACGGAGGAGCCGACGGCCGGGTTGGCCGGGCTGCTGGTGATGCCGCTGACTTCGAGGTCGGGGCCGGGTGCCTGGCCGACGACCAGCCGGGACGCGGCGGTGCGGCTGTTGTTGCTGTCGTCGAGTTCGGCGACGGTGTTGCGCGGGTCGACCACGGCGGAGACGCCGTAGCTGCCGGCCGGCCGGGTGCCCGCGGCGACGGCCACGGTGGCGGACGCGCCCGGTTCGAGCGCGGGTACGTTGCCGCTGCCCGCGACCGTGCCTTCCAGGCTTGCCTCGACGGTCGTGGCGGCCGAGCGCGCCGTGCCCGCGTTGCGGACGGTGGCGTTGACGGTCACCGCGTCTCGCTCGGAGGGCGAGGCGGGGGTCCAGTCCAGGCCGGTGACGGTCAGGTCGGGCGCGGGTGCGGCCGTCCCGACGATCTGGAACTCGGCGACCTGGCCGCCGGGCGCCCCGGTGTTGGAGAAGAACCGCAGCCGGACGTCGGACCAGCGGCCGGTGACCGGGATGGTCACCGAGTTGCTGTCCCGGGAGGGGCTGAAGGCGTAGTCGGCGCGGTCGCGCAGCGAGGTGAAGCCGCTCGCCGAGTTCTCCCGGCCGAACACCTGGATGCCCTGGGTCCTGGCGCCCCACGCCTGGTCCGGGTTGAGCTTGACCACGACGGCGGTGATGTCCGCGTCGGCGCCGAGCTTCACGGTCAGGTCGGAGGGGTGGCCCGCCGCCTCCCAGTAGGTGGAGGTGGAGTCGTCGGTGGCGTTGGCGGCCACGTACGACTGGACCGACGAGGTGGCCTCGACCGGCTTGTTGCGCGCCAGGTTGGTGCCGGTGGGAGGCGGAGTGGTGCCGCCGTCGTCGCCGATCACCTCCAGCTCGGAGAGCTGGGCGGCGTTCCAGCCGGTGTTCCCGGTGATGTTCACGCGCACATAGCGGGTCGTGGCGGGAGAACTGAGGGTGACCGGGACGGTGTTGGCCTGCGCCGGGTTGAACGCCCGGCCCGTCGAGGCCGCGAGGGTGCTGAAGCTGGAGCCGTCGGTGCTGCCCTGGAGGGAGAGCGTCTGGCTACGGCTCTCCCAGGCGGCGGGCAGCTTGAGCACCACCTGGTCGACGGTGCGGGTCGCGCCGAGGTCGACCTGGACCCACTGCGGGAAGGACCCGGTCGGCCCCTCCCAGTAGGAGGCCTGGGAACCGTCGGTGACGTTCCCGGCGGTGTACGAGCCGTTCGAGCCGCCCGCCGTGGCCGCCCGGCCGAGCGCGAGATTGACGGCGGCAGCCGCCTTCGCCCCCTCGCTGTCGGGGGCGGTGGCGGCCCGGGCGCTCGACGTCATGGCCAGCGGTATCAGCCCGGTCGTCATGAGCGCGGCTATGACGGCACCGGTCAGTGACCGGCGGCCGAGGGGTCTCCATCTCATGGGGGTCCTCTGTTCCGTTGTTCCGTTTGATCCGTGGGGGAGCGGGAGCACGGCAGTCGGGCTGGGCACACCGGGGCAGGCACGGGGAGTGCGGGAGAGGGAGGGAAGTGTCCGACGAGGAATGCACCGGCACCTTGCACGTAAATTGAGCTGCTCAGTCGATTCTTTGCGGAAACTACGCCCACAGGTTTCTAGCCTGTCTCCACTTTGTCAACGGTCCCGGTACTACCGGTAGTTGACATGGAAGCGGCTTGCATCCCCACTTGCGTTTTCCGACAGTCCGCACGAAAGCCGCTGGCCCGGTGCCGCGGCAGGTGAGGGCGGACCGCAGGGTTGTGTTTCGGACATGCTCACGCCATAGACGTACTGCCAACCGTCTGCAACTCTCTGATCGATCGACGCAAAAGATAGTGCTCTTCACCGCACATTGAAGCGCGATGCGCCGACCCCCACGGAAACCCACCCACACAGCCGCCCCGGGGCCGCCCACCTCCGGACCGGGACGGAGATCGGGGACACATGAGACCGCAACGCCGGGGATGGCGGGGGATAGCCGCCGTCCTCTCCACCGCCCTGCTCCTGCTGGGTTGGCCGGCGCTGACCTCCGCCGCGGAGGCCGCCGGGCCCGACCTCGCCGCCGGACGGCCCGCCACCGCCAGCAGCGCCCACGCCGAATACGCCGCGAACAACATCACCGACGGCAACCAGGGAACGTACTGGCAGAGCGCCGGGAGCAGCTTCCCCCAGTGGGTCCAGACCGACCTCGGCGCCACCGCCCGCGTGGACGAGGTGGTGCTGCGACTGCCGGCCGGCTGGGAGAGCCGCAGCCAGACCCTGTCCGTCCAGGGCAGCGCGGACGGCACCAGCTTCACCACACTGAAGACCTCCGCGTCCTACGCCTTCAGCCCCGGCAGCGCGAACACGGTGACGGTGACCTTCCCCGCCGCCCAGGCCCGGCACATCCGGATCGAGATCACCGCCAACACCGGATGGCAGGCCGCCCAGCTCTCCGCGCTGGAGGTCCGCGAGGCCGGTGACTCCTCCGCGAACCTGGCCCGCGGCCGCACCCTCACCGCGTCGAGCCACAACGAGACCTATGTGCCGGCCAACGCGGCCGACGGCAACAAGGCCAGCTACTGGGAGAGCCGCAACAACGACCTGCCGCAGTGGATCCAGGTGGACCTGGCCTCCTCCGTGCGCGTCGACCGGGTCGTGCTGCGCCTGCCCGACGGCTGGGGCGCCCGCAGCCAGACCCTGAAGATCCAGGGCAGCGCCAACGGCACCGACTTCACCGACCTGACCGCGTCCAAGGCCTACGCCTTCGCGCCGGGCGACGGCAACTCGGTCACGATCTCCTTCGACGCGACCACCACCCGGTACGTACGCGTCCTGGTCACCGCCAACACCGTGCAGCCCGCGGCCCAGGTGTCCGAGCTGGAGGTCTACGGACCGGCCACCGGCGACACCCAGGCGCCGAGCGCGCCCGCGGACCTCGCCTACACCGAGCCCGCCACCGGCCAGATCCGGCTGACCTGGAAGGCGTCCGACGACAACACCGGAGTGACCGGCTACGACGTGTACGCGAACAACGAGCTGCTGACCAGCGTCGCGGGCACCGTCACCACCTACACCGACAACCGCCCCGGCAGCGCCACGGTCTCCTACTTCGTCCGGGCCAAGGACGCGGCCGGGAACGTCTCCGGGAACAGCAACACCGTCACCCGCCGCGGCGACAGCGGTGACACCCAGGCACCCACCGCGCCCGCGAACCTGTCCCTCACCGAACCGGCCGCCGGGCAGATCCGCCTCGCCTGGAACGCCTCCAGCGACAACACCGGGGTGACCGGCTACGAGGTGTACGCCAACAACAGCCTGCTCACCACGGTCGGCGGCACGGTCACCACGTACACCGACAATCGGTCCGCGAGCGCCACGGTCTCGTATTTCGTCCGGGCCAAGGACGCGGCCGGGAACGTCTCCGGCGACAGCAACACCGTGACCCGCAACGGCACTTCGGGCCCCGGCTCCAACCTCGCGGTCGGCAAGCCGATCACGGCCTCCTCGACCGTGCACACCTTCGCCGCCGAGAACGCCAACGACAACAGCACCTCCACCTACTGGGAGGGCTCCGGCCACCCCGCCACCCTCACCGTGAAGCTCGGCGCCAACGCCGACGTCTCGTCGCTCGTCCTCAAGCTCAACCCGGACAGCTCCTGGGGAGCCCGCACCCAGAACATCCAGGTCCTCGGCCGCGAACAGGACGCCTCAGGCTTTACGAGCCTGGTCGCCGCGAAGGACTACGCCTTCAACCCCTCAAGCGGCAACAGCGTCACCGTGCCCGTCACCGCGCGCGTGGCCGACGTGCAGCTCCGCTTCACCTCCAACACGGGCGCCCCGGCCGGGCAGCTCGCCGAGTTCCAGGTGATCGGCACCGCCGCGCCCAACCCGGACCTTGAGGTCACCGCGCTGACCGCGTCCCCGGCCTCACCGGTCGAGTCCGACGAGATCACCCTGACCGCCACCGTCCGCAACAGCGGCGAGGCCGCCGCACCCGCCAGCGCCGTCGCACTGCGCCTGGGCGGCACCAAGGTCGCCACCGCGTCCGTCGCCGCCCTCGCGGCCGGCGCGACACGGACCGTCAGCGCCTCCATCGGGGCACGCGACGCGGGCACCTACCAGCTCAGCGCCGTCGCCGACGAAGCCGGCGCGGTCATCGAGCAGAACGAGACCAACAACACCTACACCAGCCCCACTTCACTCGTCGTACGCCCGGTCAGCAGCTCCGACCTCGTGCCGGTGCTGACCACCACACCGTCCGGCCCGGCGGACGGCGACACGGTCACCTTCAAGGCCGCCGTGCGCAACCAGGGCACCACCGCCTCGGCGGGCGGCGCGCACGGCATCACGGTCACGCTCGTCGACTCCAAGGGCGCCACGGTGAAGACCCTGACCGGCTCCTACGACGGCACGATCGCCGCCGGAGCCACCAGCGGGGCCGTCACGCTCGGCACCTGGACCGCGGCCAACGGTTCGTACACCGTCCGCACCACGGTCGCCGCCGACGCCAACGAACTCCCGGTCAAGCGGGAGAACAACACCGCGAGCCAGTCCCTGTTCGTCGGACGCGGCGCCAACATGCCCTACGACATGTACGAGGCGGAGGACGGCGCCACCGGTGGCGGCGCGGCGACCGTCGGGCCCAACCGGACCGTCGGCGACCTCGCGGGCGAGGCGTCCGGCCGCAAGGCGGTCACCCTCAACAGCACCGGTGAGTACGTGGAGTTCACCGCCAAGGCCGCGACGAACACCCTGGTCACCCGCTTCTCCATCCCGGACTCCGCGGGCGGCGGCGGGATCGACGCCACCCTCAACGTCTACGTCAACGGCACCTTCCGCAAGGCGCTGCCGCTCACCTCGAAGTACGCCTGGCTGTACGGGGCGGAGGCCGGCCCCGGCAACTCCCCGTCCGCGGGAGCCCCGAGGCACATCTACGACGAGGCGCACCTGATGCTGGGCGAGACCGTTCCGGAGGGGGCGAAGATCCGGCTGCAGAAGGACGCGGCCAACACCTCCAAGTACGCGATCGACTTCGTCAGCCTGGAGCAGGTCTCACCGGTCGCCAACCCGGACCCGGCCGCGTACGCCGTCCCGGCCGGCTTCGGTCACCAGGACGTGCAGAACGCCCTCGACCGGGTGCGGATGGACACCACCGGCAAGCTCACCGGTGTCTACCTCCCGCCGGGCGACTACGAGACGTCGAGCAAGTTCCAGGTGTACGGCAAGGCCGTGCAGGTGGTCGGCGCCGGACCCTGGTACACGCAGTTCCACGCCCCGTCGGGCCAGGACAACACCGACATCGGCTTCCGGGCGGAGAACACCGCTAAGGGTTCCTCGTTCAAGAACTTCGCCTACTTCGGCAACTACACCTCCCGTATCGACGGGCCGGGGAAGGTGTTCGACTTCGCGAACGTGTCGGACATGGTCATCGACAACACCTGGACCGAGCACATGGTCTGCCTCTACTGGGGAGCCAACACCGACCGGGTGACGATCAGCAACGCGCGGATCCGCAACACGTTCGCCGACGCGATCAACATGACCAACGGGTCGACGGACAACCACGTGGTCAACAACGAGTCCCGGGCCTCAGGCGACGACAGCTTCGCGCTGTTCTCCGCGATCGACGCGGGCGGCGCCGACATGAAGGACAACCTCTACGAGAACCTGACCTCGATCCTCACCTGGCGGGCCGCCGGCATCGCCGTCTACGGCGGCTACGACAACACCTTCCGCAACATCCACATCGCCGACACCCTGGTCTACTCGGGCATCACGATCAGCTCGCTGGACTTCGGCTATCCGATGAACGGGTTCGGCACGTCTCCCACGACCGTCGAGAACGTCTCGGTGGTCCGCTCCGGCGGCCACTTCTGGGGCAGCCAGACCTTCCCCGGCATCTGGCTGTTCTCCGCCTCCAAGGTCTTCCAGGGCATCCGCGTCAACGACGTGGACATCGTGGACCCGACCTACAGCGGAATCATGTTCCAGACCCAGTACGACGCCGGCGGTCGGCCCATCAACCCGATCAAGGACACGATCCTCACCGACATCTCGGTGACGGGCGCCCGCAAGAGCGGGGACGCCTACGACGCGAAGTCCGGGTTCGGGCTGTGGGCCAACGAGCTGCCGGAACCGGGTCAGGGCCCGGCGGTCGGCGAGGTCACGTTCAACGGTCTGAGGTTCGGCGGCAACGCCGTGGACGTCCGCAACACCACCTCCACCTTCAAGATCAACATCAACCCCTGATGTGACCCCGGCGAGATAGGGGACGGTGCCCGAAAGGAGGCCCACAAGGCTGGCGCAAGCCGTTTGCGCGGCTTGCGCTAGCCTTGCGCTCATGACGCGACGACTTGCTCAGGTAGCCAAGAAGGTTGGAGTCAGCGAGGCCACGGTCAGCCGGGTCCTCAACGGCAAGCCCGGAGTGTCGGACAGCACCCGGCAGTCCGTGCTCACCGCGCTGGACGTCCTCGGTTACGAGCGTCCCACGCAGCTGCGCGGCGAGCGGGCGCGTCTGGTCGGCCTGGTCCTGCCCGAACTGCAGAACCCGATCTTCCCCCTGTTCGCCGAGGTCATCGGCGGCGCGCTGGCCCAGCAGGGGCTCACCCCGGTGCTGTGCACCCAGACCAAGGGCGGCGTCTCCGAGGCGGACTACGTGGAGCTGCTGCTCCAACAGCACGTCTCCGGCGTGGTGTTCGCGGGCGGCGGCCTGTTCGCCCAGGCCGACGCGCCGCACGACCACTACCGGCAGCTCGCCGAACGGCGCATCCCGGTCGTGCTCATCAACGCCCCGATCGAGGGGCTCGACTTCCCGTGCGTCTCCTGCGACGACGCCGTCGCGGTGGAGCAGGCGTGGCGCCACCTCACCCTGCTCGGGCACGAGCGCATCGGCGTGGTCCTCGGCCCGAGCGACCACATCCCCTCCCGGCGCAAGCTGGCGGCGGCCCGGGCCGCCGCAGAGGCGGCCGGCGGGTCCCTGCCCGACGCGTACGTGGAGCGGTCGATGTTCTCCCTGGAGGGCGGCCAGGCGGCCACCGCCCGCCTGCTGGACCGGGGCGTCACCGGTGTCGTGTGCGCCAGCGACCCGCTCGCCCTCGGGGCCATCCGCGCCGCCCGCAGGCGGGGCCTGGCGGTGCCCGAGCAGGTCTCGGTCGTCGGCTACGACGACTCCGCCTTCATGAACTGCACCGAGCCCCCGCTGACCACGGTCCGCCAGCCCGTCGAGGCCATGGGGCGGGCCGCCGTGGACCTGCTGTGCGCCCAGATCCAGGGCGCCGAAGTGCAGCCCGGCGAGCTGCTGTTCGAGCCGGAACTGGTGGTCCGCGGCTCGACGACGCAGGCGCCGCGGGGCTAGGCCCTGTCGTCAAATTCCCGCGTGCCAGGCGTCGCCCGGCACGCGGGAATTTGACGACAGGGCCTGTTCGCACGACACGAGCGCGGTGCGGCCGAACTCGGCCGCACCGCGCTCGTGTTTGCGTGCACGCACTCTTCCCGAGATCAACCGTATGCGTCGGACTGTCAATCATTTACGAAAGCTGCGCGAGATATTGCGGTCATCTGTTCGCGGTGGTTGAGTGTGCGGCGCCCCACATCGCACCGGCGATGAGGGCGCCTTCCACGTTCATGCCCGAAGGGGACCACCCATGAGAAGAGCTCGGTTCCGCCGCACCCGCCGCGTCGGCGCGGTCACCCTCGCTTCCGCGCTCACGCTGACGGCACTCGCCGCCTGCGGCACGAGCAGCAGCGGCGACGACGGCGACAACGGCTCCGGCAACGGCGCGAAAGCCGATCCCGCCGCACCGCTGGACCCGAAGACGAAGGTGTCCATCTCCATCGACTGCATGCCCCCCGCGGCGAAGGCGGCCGAGCTCAAGCAGTGGAACGAGGACGTCAAGGAGTTCAACAAGAAGTACCCGAACGTCACGATCAACGGACGTTCCACGCCGGGCCAGTGTCTGGAGCCGCCGCGCTTCACCGCGATGCTCAAGGCGAAGTCCCAGCCCGACGTGTTCTACACCTACTTCACCGACCTGCCCCAGGTCCTCGACAACGACGGCGCCCAGGACATCACCGCGTACGTCAACGACAAGAGCGTCCCGCTGCTCAAGGACATCGACCCCGACGTCCTGGGCTCGCTGAAGAAGGACGACAAGCTCTACGGCCTGCCCACCAGCAACTACCGTATGGGCCTGCTCATCAACCGCAAGCTCTTCAAGGAGGCCGGCCTCGACCCGGACGCCCCGCCGAAGACCTGGGACGAGGTCCGCAGCGCGGCCAAGAAGATTGCAGACCTCGGCGGCGGTGTCGCCGGATTCGGCGAGTACAGCGCGGCCAACACCGGCGGCTGGCACTTCACCGCGCAGATGTACAGCCTCGGCGGCGATGTCGTCGACGCGAGCGGCAAGAAGGCCGCCTTCAACGACGCGACCGGCAAGCAGGTCGCCGAGAACCTGCACGCCATGCGCTGGGACGACGACTCCATGGGCAAGACCCAGCTGCTGAAGTGGGGCGACCTCCAGAAGCAGATCGCCACCGACAAGCTGGGCATGTTCCTCGCCGCGCCCGACGACGTCACGTACATGGTCCAGCAACTCGGCGCCAAGTACGAGAACTTCGGCATGGGACCCATCCCGGGCGGTGAGAACACCCTCGCCGGCGGCAACAACTACATGATCAAGCAGGGTATTTCGGCCGACAAGGTCAAGGCCTCCATCGCCTGGCTGAACTTCAAGTTCACCACGGTCGGCAAGGGCCAGTACGACTGGCAGCGCTCCAAGGCGGACGACCTGCCCGTGGGGCTCCCGCAGCCCAACCTGTGGCTGAACGGCTCCAAGTCCAAGGACGACGCGGCCCGCAAGGAGTTCGCCACCATGCCGGTGGAGAACTTCAAGGCGTTCACCGACACCCCGGTCCCGGGCAAGGCCGAACCGCCGAAGGCCCAGGAGATCTACAAGGTCCTCGACAACGTCATGTCGGGCATCCTCACCAACAAGGACGCCGACATCGACAAGCTCCTGTCCACCGCCGAGTCCCAGGTCAACCAGGTTCTCGCCACCCAGTGACCGTGCGGCGGCCGGGCGGGTGACACCACCGCCCGGCCCGCCCGCGCGCCGCCGCAGCACGTCAAGGAGCGAGCATGTCGGCCCCCACCCTCACCAAGGACCCGGCAGTCAAGGACCGCCGTCCCCGCAAGCCCCGCACGAGGGCGCCGCACCTCCCGGACGGCGGGTTCGGCAAGACCCTGCGCCGCAACCTCACCGCCCACGGCTTCCTCATCGGAGCGGTGCTGTGCTTCGCCTTCTTCTCCTGGTACCCGATCGTCCGGGAGTTCCTCCTCGCCTTCCAGAAGACCGAGGACGGCGACGTCAGCTGGGTGGGCTGGGACAACTTCGTCACCGTCTGGAACGACCCGGCCTTCGGCCAGGCCTGGCGCAACACCCTGTGGTTCACGGTGCTGGCCCTGCTCCTCGGCTTCGTGGTCCCGTTCGTCACCGCCCTGATCATCAATGAGTTCCGGCACGGCCAGGGCTACCTGAGGTTGCTGGTCTACCTGCCGGTGATGCTCCCGCCGACCGCGTCGGTCCTGCTCTTCAAGTACCTGTACGACCCCGGGTACGGCATGTTCAACGAGATACTCGGCGTCTTCGGCGTCCCCGCCCAGCAGTGGCTCCAGGACCCGGACACCGCGATGCTCTCCGTGGTCGTCGCCTCGACCTGGATGAACATGGGCGGCGCGACACTCATCTACCTCGCCGCGCTCCAGGGCGTACCCGGCGAGCTGTACGAGGCCGCCGAACTCGACGGCGCGGGACTGTTCCGCAAGGTCTGGCACGTCACCGTCCCGCAGACCCGGCTCATCCTGCTGCTGATGCTCCTCATGCAGATCATCGCCACCATGCAGGTCTTCATCGAGCCGTTCCTGCTCACCGGCGGCGCAGGACCCGAGGGCTCCACCACCACCGTCGTCTACCTGATCTACCAGTACGCCTTCAACTTCAACAACTACGGGGCCGCGGCGGCGCTCGGCCTGGTCCTGCTCGTCCTGCTGGCCGGCTTCTCGGCCGTCTACACCAAACTCAACCGCGCCGACCAGGACTAGGACCCGGGGGAGACACGCACATGTCCACTCGCACGCTGATCTCGCCCGCCCAACTGGCCCGCCCGCGCGGCAAGGCCCTGTACTGGGTGGCCTTCGCGCTCGTCGTCGTCCTGTTCACGCTGGCCTTCCTCGGCCCGCTGTACTGGATGGTGACCAGCGGGCTCAAGACCACCCAGGAAGCCGTCCAGACCCCGCCCACCTGGGTGCCCGGCTCCGTCCACGCGGAGAACTACAAGCGGGCCTGGGAGGTGATGGACCTCGCCAAACTCCTGATGAACACCCTCTACTACGCGTTCGGCGCACTCGCCTTCCAGCTGGTGCTCGACGTCGCCGCCGCCTACTCGCTGTCCAAACTGCGGCCCGTACTCGGCAAGATGATCCTCGGCCTGATGCTCGCCACCCTGATGATCCCGGCGACCGTCCTCGTCGTACCGCAGTACCTCACCGCGCTGGACGTGCCGATCGTCGAACGCAACCTGCTCAACTCGCCCTGGGCGATCTGGCTCCCGTCGGTCACCAACGCCTTCAACATCTTCCTGCTCAAGCGGTTCTTCGACTCGATCCCCAAGGAACTGCTCGACGCGGCCTCCATGGACGGCGCGGGACCCCTGCGCGTCCTGTGGTCCATCGTGCTGCCCGTCTCCCGGCCCATCCTCGGCGTGGTGTCCATCTTCGCCGTCGTCGGCGTCTGGAAGGACTTCCTCTGGCCGATGCTGGTCCTGCCCGACCCGTCGAAACAGACCCTCGCCGTCGGCATCTACTCCCTGGCGACGAGCGTGCCCGAGAACGTCCTGATCGCCTCCCTGACCATCGCGTCCCTGCCCACGCTCATCCTCTTCCTCATCTTCCAGCGCAACATCATGAGCGGACTGACGGCCGGCGGCCTCAAGGGCTGACCCGGCCAAGGCGGTTCACGCACGAGCAGTCCGGGCGCTCCCCGCAGTCCGGGCGCCATCCACAGCGAACACCACGCAGGTGCCCCCACCGATCCTCCGCCGCCGTCCCGTTCCCGACGCCTCGCTGTCCGGGGCGGCGGCGGAGAACCACCCCTGCCCCGAAAGGACCGACACGTGGCAGCCCCTCAGCCCGTAACGCCCCCCGGACACACCGACGACTGGTGGCGCGGTGCCGCCATCTACCAGGTGTATCCGCGCAGCTTCGCCGACGGCGACGGTGACGGCACCGGGGACCTCGCGGGCGTCCGGTCGAGATTGCCCTACCTCGCCGAACTGGGCGTCGACGCGATCTGGTTCACCCCCTGGTACCTGTCCCCGCTCGCCGACGGCGGCTACGACGTCGCCGACTACCGTGTCATCGACCCGGCCTTCGGAGACCTGGCCGAGGCGGAACAACTCATCGCCGAGGCCCGCGCGCTGGGCATCCGCACCATCGTGGACATCGTGCCCAACCACGTCTCCGACCAGCACGCCTGGTTCCGGGCCGCACTCGCCGCCGGACCCGGCAGCCCCGAACGCAAGCTCTTCCACTTCCGCCCCGGCCGCGGCGAACACGGCGAACTCCCGCCCAATGACTGGCCCTCGCAGTTCTCCGGCCAGACCTGGACCCGGGTCGAGGACGGCGAGTGGTACCTGCATCTGTTCACCCCGCAGCAGCCCGACCTCAACTGGGCCCATCCCGCAGTGCGGGAGGAGCACGAGGAGGTGCTGCGGTTCTGGTTCGAGCGCGGAGTGGCGGGCGTGCGCATCGATTCCGCCGCACTGCCCGCCAAGGACCCCGACCTGCCCGAGTTCGTGGAGGGCCGCGACCCCCACCCGTACATCGACCGGGACGACCTGCACGAGATCTACCGCTCCTGGCGGCGCATCGCCGACGAGTACGGCGGTGTCTTCGTCGGTGAGGTGTGGCTGCCCGACTCCGAGCGCTTCGCGCGCTACCTGCGCCCCGACGAACTGCACACCGCCTTCAACTTCAGCTTCCTGTCCTGCCCCTGGGACGCGGAGAGGCTGCGCGCGGCCATCGACGACACCCTCGCCGAACACGCCCCCGTCGGCGCGCCGGCCACCTGGGTGCTGTGCAACCACGACGTCACCCGCACGGTCACCCGCTATGGGCGTCAGGACACCGGCTTCGACTTCGCCACCAAGACCTACGACACACCGACGGACCTGCGGCTCGGCACCCGCAGGGCACGCGCCGCCGCTCTGCTCACCCTCGCCCTGCCCGGCTCCGTCTACCTCTACCAGGGCGAGGAACTGGGCCTGCCGGAAGCGGAGATCCCCCGGGACCGCATCCAGGACCCGATGCACTTCCGCTCCGGCGGCACCGACCCGGGCCGCGACGGCTGCCGGGTCCCGCTGCCCTGGAAGGCCGACGCGCCGTACGCGGGATTCGGCTCGGCGGTCGAACCCTGGCTGCCCCAGCCCGAGGGCTGGGCCGCCTACGCCGCCGACCACCAGACCGACGACCCCGACTCCATGCTCAGCCTCTACCGGGCCGCACTGGAACTGCGCCGCGCAGACCCGGCCCTCGGCGACGGCCCCCTGCGATGGCTGCCCTCCGCCGGCGGCGTCCTGACCTTCCGCCGCTCTCCGGACCTCACCTGCGTGGTGAACCTGGCGGACGGCCCGGCCGCCCTGCCGGAGCACACGGAGGTGCTCCTCTCCAGCGGACCACTGGACGCCGACGGCAGGCTGCCCTCCGACACGGCGGTGTGGCTGCGGAGTTGAGGGCACGGCCACCGGTACGAGGCAGCGGGTCAGAAGTGGGTGGCGACGCCGAAGACCCGCCGTAGCTGAGCCATGTCGTGACGGTCGTGGTCGGCAGGCTCGTACCCCTGGTGGAAGTAGACCTGCTGCTCGGCCGACAGACACGGGACGGCGGTCTCCCGGATCGTGCCGCTGACGAAACACTCGGCGGGATAGACGAACGGGCGGTGCGGGTCCAGGGAGGCCTGCACCGCGGACCCGTCCGGCGCGAAGGCCAGCGGGTGCAGGTCGATCTCGCGACCGCGCGGGTCCGTGACCACGAACCGCACGGGACGCCAGTCCACCGTCTCGGCGAATCCTGCCTTCGCGAGGGCCGCCACGACGGTCTCCTCCTGGTCCGTGCGGTGCATCAGGTCCAGGTCACGGTGCTCACGAGTCTGCTCCCGGACGAGAGCGTCGATGCCCCACCCTCCGCCCACCCAGACGTCGACGGCTTCCTCACGCAGCACGGCGAGCACGGACAGTACGTCGTCAGCGGTCATCACGCGAGCACGGTAGCCGGTCGACGACCGGGCGGACGAACGGATTTGAGGCAGCCGGGAGCCTGCCGGCAGCGGGGAAGCCACGTCCGGCAGTGGGGAAGCCACTGCCGGCCGGGAACCTACTTGTCCAGCGCCGTGACTCCCGCCCGGGCGTACTTCTCGTCGAGGTCGCCGGACGGCGCGCCCGCCACGCCGACGCCCGCGATCGGCGCACCCTTCACGCTGACCGGCGCACCGCCCGCGAGGAACAGGGTGCCCGGGATGTCCTTCAGGTTCGGGGCCTGCTCCAGGCGCTTGGCCAGCTCGGAGGTGGGCGCGTTCCACGACACCGCCGTGTACGCCTTCTTCACGGCGGATTCGTACGACTGCGGTCCTGCGCCGTCGCCGTGCAGGGTCACCACGGTGTTGCCGTCGCGGTCGACGACGGCGACGGAGACGCGCTGGTTGTCCTTGCGCGCCGCGTCGAGCGCCGCCTGCGCGGCCCGGCTCGCGGCGTCGACCGTGAGGCGGGTGGACTGCGTCAGGTTCTTGTTCGAGGCGTCGGCCTTCACCGCTGCCTGCGCGGCGGGCTCCGGCGAAGTGGCGCTGGCCGAGTAGGCGCCGAAGCCGCCGAGGGTGACGGCGGCGACGAGGGCGCCACCGGTGACGACGCGGGTACGGCGGGAGACCTTCTTGACGTGCTTCATGGCTGCCCGTTCCTCAAGGTGTGCGGATGGATGTGGAGGGGTGGAGGTCGCGGGCCCCTGCTGTGCGGGCCGCCCTTCTCCCTCATCCATCGTGGGTCCGGGAAGGTCGCCCAACGGTCGGTGCATCGGCTGCACGCGGCGCGCGGAACGGCCGACACGGGGGTCAACCGATCGGTTGACCCCCGGGCCGTCCTGTTGGGCGAGAATGGAGGTGTTTACCCAGTTCAGGAGCAGTTCAAGAGCGGTTCAGGAGGCTCACGTGCGGTCCGATCAGAGCGGTTCGCCCCCGGGGCCGCGCCCTGGTGACGCGGTTCCCGCCGGCGATCCGGACGAGCGCAGGCTGGCACTGGTCATGCACGGCGTCTTCTTCGTGCTGCTGGCCACCTCCCTGACCCGTTACGTCCAGCGCCACGCCGACGATCCGCGCGCTCCCTGGGTGATCGCTCTGGCCGTCGTACTGGCGGTCCTCTACGCGCTCGACAGCGTCCTGACCGACGGGACACCTCTGTCGAGCGGCCCCGGCGCATGGCCACCTGCTCCACGGCTGATCCGGCTGGGGGCGGTCGTGGCCACCTGGGCGGTGCTCGTCGTCGGCGCGCCGAGTCTCGCGTGGGTGGCGGTGCCGCTGTTCTACGCCGCGCTACGCGCCCTGCCGCCCGTCGCCGCGTACCTCCTCGTCGCGTTCCTCACGCTCCTCGTCGTCTCCGCGCAGCTCGCGCTGGCGCCGCGGTTCAGCCTCGACCTGGTCGTCGGGCCCGTGGCCGTCGCCACCCTCGCCACCGCGGTCTTCGTGCACATGCGGCGGCAGGCGGCCCGACAGCGCGCCCTCATCGACGACCTGATCGGCACCCGCCGGGAGCTGGCGGCCACCGAGCGCCGCGAGGGTGTCCTCGCCGAGCGCCAGCGGCTGTCCATGGAGATCCACGACACCCTCGCCCAGGGGCTGTCCAGCCAGCAGATGCTGCTCCAGGCCGCTCTGCGGACCTGGGACACCGACCTGACCAAGGCCCGCGAGCACGTCCGTACCGCCACGACCGTCACCGAGCACAACCTCGCCGAGGCGCGCCGTTTCGTGCACGACCTGGCGCCCGCCGATCTCGCCAGGGGCGGCGGCCTCGAAGCCGCGCTGCGCGCGCTCGCGGCGCGCGAGTCCGGCGCGGGGCTGAGCGTCCGCGTGCACATCGACGACGACGGTGACGGTGACGGCGGTGGCAGTGGTGGCGGACGTACGGTGCCTCTGCCCGACCGCGCGCAGTCCGCGCTCCTGCGGATCGCGCAGGGCGCGCTGGCCAATGTCCGGGAGCACTCGGGCGCCAGGGCCACCGCGCTCACGCTCACCCGGCTCGACGACCAGGTGGTCCTGGACGTCGCCGACAACGGGCGCGGGTTCGATCCCGCCGCCGTCACCGATGCGCCGTCCGGCGAGCGCGGACACGGGATCCGGGCGATGCGGGCACGGGTACGGCAGCTCGGTGGCACGCTGACCATCGAGTCCACGCCGGGGGAGGGCGCCGTACTGACCGCAACCGTCCCGGTCGCCCCGCACACCGAGGAGCCGCCGCGATGACCGACCTGCCCGTACGCCTCCTGGTCTGCGACGACCACGCCGTCGTACGCGCCGGGCTGCTCGCCCTGCTCGACAGCGAACCCGACATCGAGGTGGTGGGCCAGGCGGGCACCGGCGAGGAGGCGCTCGCCCTGGCCGCGCGGCTCGTTCCCGACGTGGTGCTGATGGATCTCCAGCTCGGCGAGGGCATGGACGGGGTGGAGACGACCCGCCGGCTGACCGGCGGGCCCGCCGCCCCGCACGTCCTGGTCCTGACCACGTACGACACCGACGCGGACATCACCCGGGCGATCGAGGCCGGAGCGACCGGGTATCTGCTGAAGGCCGAGCGGCCGGAGGAGTTGTTCGCGGCGATCCGGGCGGCGGCGCAGGGGCGTACGGCGCTGTCGCCGCCCGTGGCCAGCCGGGTCATGGCGAACCTGCGGGCGCCGCGGGCCGTGCTGACGAATCGCGAGCGGGACATCCTCGGGCAGCTCGCCCAGGGGCTCGGCAACCGGGACATCGCGCGTGCGCTGTTCATCAGCGAGGCGACGGTGAAGACGCACCTGGGGCGCATCTACGACAAGCTCGGCGTCGATACGCGGGCGGGTGCGGTGGCTGTGGCGAAGGAACGCCGGCTTCTCCCGTGACCGGGGGTTTCCGCCTGCGGACCGACGACGGCTGGCCGCGCAGTTCCTCGCGCCCCTAAAGGCAGGGGGCGCGCTCTTCAGGGGGCGCGGGGAACTGCGCAATCGTGTAGGTCGGCCACGATGTTGCCGCACCCGGGGACGCGCCCTTCGAGGGGCGCGGGGAACTGCGCAATCTTGTGCGTCGGCCACGGCGTCGCCGCACCCGGGGACGCGCCTCATAGGGGCGCGGGGAACGGCGCAGTCCTTTGCCGCGGCTGCGATCGGGGCTGAGCCGGTTACGGGGCCTCCGCGTCCACGGACTCGCGGAGCCGCCGGCTGGCCATCACCATATGCTCGGCCATCGCCCGATCCGCCGCCTCAGGATCCCGCGCCCGCAAGGCGGCCAGCACCGCGTCATGCTCGCACAACGTCCCACTGACCGTGCCCTCGATGTCACTGACCCGTTCCATCCACACCTGGAGCAGCGCCCGGATGCTGTGCAGGATGTCGCTCAGCACACTGTTGCGCGCGATACGGGCCAGCTCCAGGTGGAAGTCGATGTCGGCGTCGATGAAGGCCTTGGCGTCACCCCCGGCCTCCCGCATGTGCTGCAGATGCTCCTCCAGACGCGCCAGGTCCTCGTCCGTGGCCCGCTCCGCGGCCAGCCGCGCCGACACCGCCTCCAGGTACGTACGCACCTCCACCAGATCCTGCGTACGCCGCTGCCCCAGCATCAGCCCCCAGTTGATCGCCCGCGGCAGGAACTCCGACGTCCCCTCGCGCACGTACGAGCCCGAGCCGGGCCGGATCTCGATGATGCCGAGCACGTCCAGCGTGGACAGCGCGCCGCGGACGCTGGAGCGGGCGACGCCGAGCGCCTCGGCGAGCTGACGCTCGGCGGGCAGGCGCGTACCGGGCTTTATGTCGCCCGCCGACAGGTGGTCGAGGAGCCGCTTGGCGACCTCGCTGACGGAGGACTCGCGCACCACGGGGCGCAGGAGTTGGGCGAGGTCGGGGGCGGCCCCGGAGGTCTGGTCGTCGGGCTGACTGGTCACGGTCACCAGTCAACCAGATCCGTCCCACAGAGGGCTGACCTGCCGGTTCTTCAGCGATCCGGCCGCGCCGAAGG
The DNA here is from genome assembly GCF_018070025.1 of Streptomyces liliiviolaceus. Lineage (NCBI taxonomy): Bacteria > Bacillati > Actinomycetota > Actinomycetes > Kitasatosporales > Streptomycetaceae > Streptomyces > Streptomyces liliiviolaceus. Next base: position 5,390,160 of record NZ_JAGPYQ010000001.1, on the reverse strand, counting down.
TCGGGTTTGTCAAGAGTTGCGAGAGGGTCGAATATGAGACCGTCCTCACATTGGTAAATTGGTGACCAATTTGAGGAGTCGGCATAGCGTGAAACTGTTCCGGTCGACCGCCCCTGTGGCGAGCCGTCCGGCCTGACCCACCCCGGACGGAGCTGTCCGGGCGAGCCGAGGAGTCGCCATGGTTGCCGACGCGCCATCCGCGGCAGTCGAAAGAACTGCCATCAAGAAGGTCTCAGTCCGCCTCGTGCCGTTCGTGGCACTGATGTTCTTCGTGAACTACCTGGACCGCACAGCCGTTTCATTCGCCGAGCCGAACGGCATGGGCCAGGACCTGGCGCTCACCGCCGCCCAGTTCGGCTTCGCGTCCGGGATCTTCTTCCTCGGTTACATCGTGCTTGAGGTCCCCAGCAACATGGCCCTGCACCGCTTCGGTGCCCGCCGCTGGCTGGCCCGGATCATGGTGACCTGGGGCATCGTCTCCCTCCTGTTCACCTGGGTGGACAGCACGGGCCAGCTCTACACCCTGCGGTTCCTGCTCGGTGTGGCGGAAGCCGGCTTCTTCCCCGGAGCGATCCTCTTCCTCAGCCAGTGGGTGCCCTCACGGCACCGCACCAAGATCCTCGGGCTCTTCTACCTGGCACAGCCGCTGACCACGGTCCTCGGCGCCCCGCTGGCGGGCTGGCTCATCGGCCACCACGGTCTGTTCGGCCTTGAAGGCTGGCGCGTGATGTTCCTGTTCGTGTCGGTGCCGGCCATCCTCCTGGGCGTCATCGCGTGGTTCTACCTCATCGACAAGCCCGCCGACGCGAAGTGGCTCACGCCCGCCGAGCGCGACTGGCTGACCGACGAGCTCGCCGCGGAGAACGCGCAGAAGACGGGCCACGAGGACAAGCACGCCAAGGGAGACCTCAAGAAGGCCTTCACCAACGGCCGTGTCTGGGTACTGGCGATGGTCTACTTCGGCTTCGTCTACGGCCTCTACGCCCTCGCCTTCTTCCTGCCGACGATCATCGACGGCTTCCAGGAGCAGTACGACACCACGTTCAGCGTGATGGACAAGGCCTGGATCACCGCGATCCCGTACCTGCCCGCCGCGGTCGTCCTCTTCTTCTGGACGCGGCACGCCACCAAGCACGGCACCCGCGTCTGGCATGTGGCCGGACCCGCCGTCGTCGGCGGTGTCACCATCCCGCTCGCCCTCTACATGGGCTCCCCGACGGCCACGGTCGCGGTGATCACCGTGACCGCGTGTTCCATCTTCGCGGCCCTGCCCGTCTTCTGGTCCGTACCCTCCCGCTTCCTGACCGGAGCCGCGGCCGCCGCCGGTATCGCCCTGATCAACACCGCGGGCAACGTCGCCGGATTCGCGTCCAGCTACATCACCGGCTGGCTCAAGGACTGGACCGGCGACTACTACGTACCGCTCTACCTGGTCGGCTTCTTCATGCTCCTGTCCGCGGTCCTGATGATCTGGCTCTCCGCCCGGGGCGGCACCGCGGAACCGGCCACCGCAGCAGAGAACAAGCCCATGGAGGCCCTCCGATGACCCGGCTCTTCAACGACCCCGCGGCCTTCGCCGACGAGGCCCTCGAAGGCTTCGCCGCCGCCCACCGCGGCTGGGTGCGCCCCGTCACCGGGGGAGTCGTCCGCGCCGCCGGAACCCCCGCCGGGCAGGTCGCCGTCGTCGTCGGCGGCGGATCGGGCCACTACCCGGCCTTCTCCGGACTGGTCGGCCGGGGCCTCGCGCACGGCGCCGCCGTGGGCAACGTCTTCGCCTCGCCCTCCGCACAGCAGATCCGCTCCGTGGCACGCTCCGCCGACGGCGGCGCGGGCGTCCTGCTCATGTACGGCAACTACGCGGGCGACGTCCTCCACTTCGGACAGGCCGCCGAACGCCTGGCCGGCGACGGCATCGAGGCCCGTACCTTCGCCGTCACCGACGACATCTCCTCCGCCGCGCCGGAGGAGTCCGCCAAGCGCCGCGGCATCGCGGGCGACCTGCCCGTCTTCAAGGCGGCGGCCGCCGCGGCCGAGGAGGGCCTGCCGCTGGACGAGGTGCTGCGCGTGGCCGAACACGCCAACGCCCGCACCCGCTCCTTCGGCATCGCGTTCTCCGGCTGCACCCTGCCCGGCGCCGACCACCCCCTGTTCACCGTCCCCGAAGCCCGGATGGCCGTCGGCCTCGGCATCCACGGGGAGCCCGGCATCGGCGAGGAGTCCCTGCCGACCGCCGACGAGGCGGCACGGCTCATGGTCGCCGCCCTCCTCAGGGAACTCCCCGAGGGCGTCGACACGCCCGCCGGACAGCGCGCCGCCGTGATACTCAACGGCCTGGGCTCGGTCAAGTACGAGGAACTGTTCGTCGTCTACCGCAAGGTCGCCGCCCTGCTCGGCGACGCGGGCGTCGACATCGTCGACCCGGAGGTCGGCGAACTCGTCACCAGCTTCGACATGGCCGGCGTGTCCCTCACCCTGACCTGGCTCGACGACCGGCTTGAGCAGCTGTGGCGCGCTCCGGCCGACACCCCGGCCTACCGCAAGGGCTCCCCCCTCGCACAGGAGCCGGCGGCCGAGGCGGCACGGTACGTCGAGGAGATCGACGACACCCGCGTCCCGGACGCCACCGAGGAGTCCCGCGGCTCGGCCACCCATGTCCTGGCGGCCCTGAACGCCCTCGCCGACACCGTCGACTCGCACGCCGACGAACTCGGCCGCATCGACGCGGTGGCCGGCGACGGCGACCACGGCATCGGTATGCAGCGCGGCACAACGGCCGCTCTGGAGGCGGCGGTTCGCGCCCACGACCTGGGCGCCGGCGCCGGAACCGTCCTCGTCCACGCCGGAGACGCCTGGGCCGACAAGGCCGGCGGCACCTCCGGCGCCCTGTGGGGCACCATCCTGCGCTCCCTCGGTACGCGCCTCGGCGACCAGGACGCCCCGACCGCGACCACGGTCGCCCGGGGAGTCTCCGACGCCTCCGACGCCGTACGCCGACTGGGCGGCGCGGAGGTCGGCGACAAGACGATGGTCGACGTCCTCGTGCCCTTCGCCGACACCCTCGCCGAAGCCGCGGGCGAAGGCCTGCCGCTCACCGAGTCCTGGCAGCGCGCCGCCGTCACCGCCGAGAAGGCCGCCGCCGCCACCGCCGACCTGCTGCCCCGCAAGGGCCGCGCCCGGCCGCACGCCGAGAAGTCCCTGGGCACCCCCGACGCGGGCGCCCACTCGCTCGCCCTCATCACCCGCGCCGTACACGGCGTCCTGCCCGACCACCCGCTCGACCAGCACTGAGGAAAAGCCGCCATGACCGACAAGCTCCGTATCGTCGTCGGATCCGACGACGCAGGCCACCAGTACAAGGAAGCCCTCAAGCAGGACCTGCTGGGCAGTTCGCTGGTCGCCGAGGTCACCGATGTCGGCGTCGACGCCGACGGCCACACCGCCTACCCCGAGGTCGCCATCGCCGCCGCCGAGATGGTCGCCCGCGGCGAGGCCGACCGCGCCCTCCTGGTGTGCGGCACCGGACTCGGCGTCGCCATCGCGGCCAACAAGGTCAAGGGCATCCGCGCCGTCACCGCCCACGACTCCTTCTCCGTCGAGCGGGCCGTCCTGTCCAACAACGCGCAGATCCTGACCTTCGGCCAGCGTGTCGTCGGCCTCGAACTCGCCCGCCGCCTCGCCGCCGAATGGCTCACCTACCGCTTCGACGAGACCTCCGCGTCCGCGGCGAAGGTCCAGCTCATGAGCGACTACGAGGACGCCTCCGAGGACGCCGACGCCGGAGCGGCCGCCTGATGCCCGCCCCCACCCGGCCGCCCCTCCTGCTGGGGGTGAGCCTGAAGATGTACTTCGGCCACCACCAGACGCTCAACTGGGCCCGGAAGATAGCCGCTCTGGCCGACGAGCACCCCGCCGTGACCTCCGGCGAGGCCCGCCTCTTCGTCCTGCCGGCCTTCCCGACCCTGATCCCGGCCGCCGGAATCCTCGCGCCCTACGGCATCGCGCTCGGCGCCCAGGACCTCGCCACCGAGGACACAGGACCGTACACCGGCGAGGTCGGCGGCCCCCTCCTCAAGGAGATCGGCTGCCGCTACGCCGAGGTCGGCCACGCCGAACGCCGCCGCCTGTACGGCGAGGGCGACACGGTGGTCGCCGCCAAGACGGCCGCCGCCCTGCGCAACGGCCTCACCCCTGTCCTGTGCATCGGCGAACGCGACCGGGGGACACCCCAGGAAGCTGCCGAACGCACGGTCGCCGAGGCCGCCCGCCTCCTCCACGGCCTGGACGGCACGGTCGTCCTCGCGTACGAGCCCCAGTGGGCCATCGGCGCACCGGAACCGGCCTCGGCCGAACACATCGCCACCGTGTGCACGGCCCTGCGGGAGTGGCTGAACACCCGCCCCCAGCACGCCGGTTCACAGGTCATCTACGGCGGCAGCGCGGGCCCCGGCCTGCTCACCCGTCTCGGGGGAGCGGCGGACGGCCTCTTCCTCGGCCGCTTCGCCCACGACCCGGACAACGTCCGAGCGATCCTCGACGAGATCCGCGCCCCGGCCGACGACGAGTTCGAAGCCCCGGCTGACACGGCGGTGGCGTGATGGCCTACGGCATCAGCACGTACGCGTACTTCTGGCGCTTCTCGTCCCGGGCACCCCGGCCGATGACACTCGCCGAGATGCTGCGCGACACCGCCGAACTGGGCGGCCAGGTCTTCCAGATCTGCGACTACGCACCCATCGAGTCGTACGACTCCGCGCAGCTGGCCGACGTGCGCGCCACGGCTGACGACCTCGGCCTGCGCCTGGAACTCGGCACCCGCGGCGTCCGCCCCGCCCACCTGCTCAAGTACCTCGACATGGCACGGCAGTTGGACGTCACCCTGGTCCGCTCCATGCTCAACACGGCGGACCACCGGCCGGACACCACCGAGGCGGTCTCCCTCCTCAAGGAGGTGGTGCCCCCCTACGAGGACGCCGGTGTCACCCTCGGCCTGGAGACCTACGAGCAGGTGTCGACCGACGACCTGCTGGCTGTCGTACGCGGGGTCGACAGCGAGCGGCTCGGAGTCGTCCTCGACCCGGGCAACAGCGTCGCCCGCCTGGAACGCCCGGTGGACGTCGTGACCGCCACCGCGCCGCACGTGGTCAACATCCACGTCAAGGACTTCGCCTTCACCCGGAGGGACGGCTGGGTCGGCTTCACCTACGCCGGCTGCCCCCTCGGCGAAGGCCTTCTGGACTACGACGCGATGATCGCCGCCGTCCGGGCCGCCCGGCCGGACGCGGACGGCATCAACCAGATCGTGGAGCACTGGCTCCCGTGGCAGGACGAGGGCTTCGACGCCACCGCCCGGCTCGAAGACCAGTGGACACAGCACAGCATCAACACCCTTCTGAGGAGCAAGTAATGGCCACCGAGATCCAGACCCAGGCAGACGTCAAGACCGTCGCCGTCATCGGGGCCGCCGGCAAGATGGGCCAGCGCGTCTCCAACAACCTGGTCGAGAGCGACTTCCGGGTGCTCTTCAGCGAGGCCTCGCCCAAGGGCCAGGAGCTGATCCGCGAGCTGGGCCGCGAACTGACCGAGTCCGCCGACGCCGTCGCCGAGGCCGACGTGGTCATCCTCGCCGTCCCGGACGTCGTCCTCGGCAAGGTCTCCGAGGAACTCGTCCCGCTGATGAAGCCGGACACGGTCGTGCTCACCCTCGACCCGGCCGCCGCCTACGCCGGACTGCTGTTCAACCGCGAGGACATCCACTACGCCTGTGCCCACCCCTGCCACCCGTCGGTGTTCCTGGAGCGCACCACCAAGGAGGAGTGGCAGGACACCTTCGGTGGCATCGCCGCCCCGCAGGAGGTCGTGGCCGCGTACGAGGGCGGCGACGAGGCCAAGCAGGAACTGGCCGACTCCGTCATCCGCGTGATGTACGCGCCCGTGGTCGACGTCCACTGGGTCACCGTCAAGCAGCTCGCCGTCCTGGAGCCGACCCTCGTCGAGACGATCGCCTGCATGGTCGGCGCCCTGCTCACCGAGGCGCTGCACGAGACGGTCCACACCGTCGGTGTCCCGGAGAAGGCGGCCCGCGCGATGCTCCTGGGCCACACCCAGGTCGCCCTCGCGAACACCCTCAAGGGTTCCAACCCGTTCTCGGACGCCTGCCTGATCGCCATGGACTACGGCCGTGAGTCCATCGTGCGCGACGACTGGAAGAAGGTCTTCGAGGACGACGAGCTCGACAAGGTCATCACGCGCATGCTGAAGATCAAGGAGATCAAGCGCTGACGCGTCCCGATCCACCGGAGCCGGTGCGGGCCACCTGACGGGCCCGCACCGGCTCCGGCCTGTCCGGGCCCGTGTCAGATCCGCACGACGCGCCACCGGTTGTCGGCGGACCCGTCGTCGGGCGACTGCACCGCGAAGGCCCCCACGGCGGTCGAGTTGCCCGCGATGCCGAGCAGTTTGCCGCTGTTGCCGTTACGGATCTTGTAGGTGCCGTCGCCCTGGTCGAGCAGCGTCCACAGGTGGTCCGCGGTGCCGTTGTCCGCCCACTGGAGGACGCTCGCGTTGTCCGCGGTGGACATGTCCCGCACCCCGAGGACCTTGCCGCTGTTGACGTTACGGATCCGGACCGCCGCCCCGTCCTCGATCAGCTCCCAGTCGTGGTCGGCGGTGCCGCTGTCGGTCCACTGGAGGGCGAGACCTCCGTCGGCGGTGGACATGTCCTGGATGCCGAGGACCAGACTGCTGGCGACATTGGCGAGACGTACGTACGTGGGGGCGACGCCGCTGGTGTTCCAGTAGACGGTGTAGTTGAAGCCGTGCGCGTCGTGGAAGGGCCCCAGGTCCACCGTCGAGCCGTTGGCGGTCGCGGTGAAGGCGAGTGAACTCGTGCCGCTGCGCGTGATGGTGCCGGTGTCCAGCAGCGGCAGCCCACTCGGTGTGCTGTCGCCGTAGTCGCCCGCCAGCACGACCGGTCCGTAGGTGACCGCGGCGGTGCCCGCGCTGTCGGGGGTGGGCCGTACGACGACCCGCATCGGCAGCCGTACGGTGACGGTGTCGCCGGAGGTCCAGGCCCTGGTCAGGGTGGCGTAGGTGCCGGGGGTGGCGGTGATGTCCTGCGCCACGCCGTTGACGCTGATCGTGGCCGCGGTTGTCCAGCCGGGGATGCGGATGCGCATGGCCCACGTTCCGGCGACACTGCCGGTGACCTTCAGCGTGGTGGTGTCACTCGTCGGGAACGAGGTGGTCTGGGTGACGGTGATCCCGCGCTGCGACCAGGTGAGCACCGACGGCACGAACAGGTTCACGGTGAGCGTCGAGCCGCCGTCGTGGAAGTAGACGGAGTCCATCAGCCGGGTGTGCGTCTCCACGCCGGTGCCCTGACAGCACCAGAAACTGTTGTAGTCGGTGCTCCAGGTGCCGCCGCCCCAGGCCGGACCCACCCCGCGCCGGCCGCCCGGACTGAGCGGGGTGAAGTAGGTGACGTGGCCGTGGGCGTCCGCCGGGTTCTGCTGGCCGATCATGTGGTTCAGCCAGGCCTGCTCGTAGAAGTCGAACAGCTCGGCCCGGTTCGGCGTCACGGCGAACAGGTCCCGGGTGAGCTTGAGCATGTTGTACGTGTTGCAGCTCTCGCAGGTGTCCTGTCTCAGGTACGAGGCGATCGCGTTCGGCGCGCGGAAGTGCTCCGCCTGGCTGTTGCCGCCGATGGCGTAGGTGTGCGAACCGACGGTCATGTTCCACGCGTTGGTGGCGATGTCCCGGTAGCGGGTGGTGCCGGTGGCCTTGTACTCGCGCAGGGCACCGATCCACTTGGGGACCTGGGTGTTGGCGTGCAGTCCGTTGAGCTGGTCCGAGTTCGCGGCCAGCGGGGTGAACACCGCCGCGTGGTCGAAGCGTTGGGCGACGGTCAGCCACCGTGCGTCGCCCGTCTGCTGGTAGAGGTCGCACAGCACGTCGTTCATGCCGCCGAACTCCACACCCAGCATCGTCTGCATCTGCTGGCCGGTGAGCCGGCCGGTACGGGTGTCGACCCAGCCCGCCAGGGCGAGCAGGACGTCCCGGGCCTGGGTGCTGCCGAGCAGACGCCACACGTCCAGCAGCCCGGCGAGCGTCTTGTGGATCGTGTAGTACGGCACGTTGCCGTTGCTCAGGGTGCCCTGTTCGAGGGCGGAGAAGTCCGACTCGGGATAGCCGCAGAGGTATCCGGTACTGAATCCGGCGGCGCTGTTGTTGGCCTGGCACTTGGCCAGCTCCGCCACCGTACGGACCGCCTTGTCCCGGGCGACCGTGTCCCCGGTGACGGCGTACAACTGCGCCCAGGCGGTGAGGAAGTGCCCCTGGACATGGCTGCGGAAGGGGAAGTCGGGCGCGTCCCAGCCGCCGTTCGCGGCGGCGCCTGCCGTGGAGAGCTTGTGGTTGGCGCGGAAGACGTACAGCAGCCGGTCCACGTCCACGAACCGCAGATAGGCGGCCGTGCGGTTCTGGTTGTCCAGCCACCGGCTCGCGGTCAGCCGCACCTGACCGAAACCGAAGGAGTACGCGGAGACCCCGATGTCGGCACGGGCGGGAGGAACGGCCGCGTGTGCCGTGGAGGCGCCGACGAGAGTACCGCCCGCGGAGGCGGCGACCGTGGCTCCGGCCGCCTGCAGGAGGCGTCGTCTGCTGAGCGAAGAGGACATCGTGCACCTTTTCCGGATGGACGGCGGGCGGGTGGACTGGCGGGCGGCTCACCCGCGCACACTGCGCACTGATGTTCGTCATATCGAACGATGGTCGGCACTTCGACAAGCACGGATGATAGGCGTGCGAACAACACCGTCAACACCCTTCGCACCGCGTTTTCGTCGAGGACCGTCAATTCGCTTGCTGGCGCGGTGACTTCGCGCGGCACGGGGCGGGCACGGCAGCGTCCTCCAACGCCCCTGTGCGGGGGCGTTGGAGGACGGGGTCGGTCGAGTCCGACCTCGGCAGGTGCCTACGCGGCGGCCTTGTTCACCAGCTCCACGAGTGCGTCGGCCGCCGGGCCGGAGGAGGCCGGGTTCTGCCCGGTGATCAGCAGGCCGTCCGTCACCACGTACGGCCCCCAGTCGTCGCCCTTGGAGTAGATCCCGCCCAGGCGCTTCAGCTCGTCCTCCACCAGGAAGGGGACGATCTCGGTGAGGCCGACGCCCTCCTCCTCGGAGTTGGCGAACCCGGTGACCTTCCTGCCCCGGACCAGCGGCGTACCGTCCTCGTTGACCGCGTGGCGCAGGACGCCCGGGGCGTGGCAGACCACCGCGAGGGGCTTGCCCGCGCGCAGGGTCGTCTCGATCAGCCGCGTGGAGTGCGTGTCCTCGGCCAGGTCCCAGAGCGGGCCGTGGCCGCCGGGGTAGAAGACCGTGTCGAAGTCCTCGGCCGAGACCGAGTCCAGGCGCACGGTGTCGGCCAGTGCCGCGGTCGCCTCCGCATCGGACTCGAACCGGCGTGTCAGGTCGGTCTGGAAGTCGGGCTCGTTGCTCTTCGGGTCCAGCGGCGGACGGCCGCCCTCGGGGGAGGCGAGCACGATCTCCCAGCCGGCCTCCTGGAAGCGGTAGTAGGGCGCGGCCAGCTCCTCCAGCCAGAATCCGGTCTTGCGGCCGGTGTCGCCGAGTTCGTCGTGCGAGGTGAGTACGACAAGAACCTTCATGTCTGCCTGCTCCTTGGTCGGGTGCCTGAGTGAACCGGGTCTAAGTAGACCGGTCGTCTAGCAGTGTGCAAAAAAGATGGCGGTGGTCGGGGCGGCCGGGCCTACAGATGCAACAGCCGGTGAGTCATCGCAGTCGTGGTGTCCAGTGGCGCGGGACTGCGGTGGATCTTCGCCATGACGCTGGCGCCGAGCCACATGTCGTACAGGACCTGTGCCGTGCTGCGGGGGTCGCCGTCGAGGGTGACCGACCCGTCCGTCAGGCCGTCGGTGATCGTCCGCTCCAGGCGGTCGACGATCGCGTCCGTGCCTTCCTTCAGGGCCAGTCGCATCGGCTCCGACAGGTCGGACACCTCGGCGCCGAGCTTGACCGCGAGGCACTTGCCCTGGCAGTCGTCGAGGCTCTGCGTCTCCCGCCACTGCTGCCAGTAGGCCGTGAGCCGCTCGGCCGCCGACTGCTCGGGCCGCGCGAAGACGCGGTCCATGTCGGCGACGTACTCCTCGAAGTAGCGCCGTAGCAGCGCCTCCCCGAAGGCGTCCTTCGAGGTGAAGTAGTGGTAGAAGGATCCCTTCGGTACGCCTGCCTCCGCGAGCACCTCGTTGATGCCGACCGCGGAGTAGCCCTTGTGGGCCATGATCCGCTGGGCGGCGTCGAGGATGTTCCGACGGGTGTCGGTGGTGCGTGCGGTGGCTGGCATGTCGGTAACCGTAGCGCATGATTAGACCAGTCGTCTAGTCGGTCGGCGGGTCACGTCGTCGTCGCGGTCATGAAGGCGGCGATCCGTTCCGCGACCACCACGGTCGGGAGGGCCGGGGTGGCCCGCGGGATGTCGGGGAACACCGATGCGTCGGCGATCCGCAGCCCGGTGACTCCGACGACCCTGCCCTGATGGTCGACGACCGTCGTCGGATCGGCGGGGTCGCCCATGGCACACGTACCGGCGGGGTGCCAGTAGTGGGAGTGGTGACGCCTGATCCAGTCGTCCATGCCCTCGTCGTCCGGCGGGACCGGCTTGTGCAGGGGAGTGCCGAGGTGGCGGTCCATGCGGGGCAGCACGTTCTCGGCCGTCCAGCGCAGGCCGTGGCGGACGCTTTCGAGGTCGGCGCCTGCCGCGTCGCTGAAGAAGCGGGGATCGACGATCGCCCGTACGCCGAGCGCCCGTGACGCGAGCCTCACCGTCCCGCGCGAACGCGGACGGAGCTGGCTGACGGGCAGGATGCACCGCCAGCCGTACTCCTGCGCCGGATCGGGCTCCACCCACGGATACACGTGCAGGTCGTACGGTCCGTCGGAGACGGGGGAGCGGAGTTTGACGACGCTCTGCTCCTGCGGCAGCCAGTCGCCCCCGGAGAACTCGGCCAGATCCCGCTGCAGTTCGGCGGTGCCGGCGAACTCCAGCAGGACCGCGGGATGGTCGTGCAGGTTGGCGCCGACGCCGGGGCGGTCGCTGACCAGCGCGATGCCCAGGTCCTCCAGATGGGCCGCGGGTCCGATGCCCGAGCGCAGCAGGACCTCCGGACTTCCGTACGCTCCCGCCGCAAGGACCACGTCCCGGGCGCCCACCCTGGAGGTCAGGCCGTGCCGGGTGACGGTGACGGCCTCGACGGCGCCTTCGCGGAAATGGATCCGGTCGACCAGCGCGTCGGCCGCGACGGTGAGGTTCGGCCGGGCACGCTGCGCGTCCAGGTAGCCGAACGCGGTGTTGATCCTGGTCAGATCGCGGACGTTCACGGGCGCGCAGCCCACGCTCTGCGACGCTCCGAGATCGTCGAGGTCGTCCAGGGCCGGTATGCCCGACTGCCGGCAGGCGCGGATGAACTCGCGCTGGAACGGCTGGATCTCCTCCTGGGTGTAGCGGCGGAACCGCAGCTGCTCGGCGGCGGCCGTGAACAGGGGAGCGAGGTCGGCGGCGCCCCAGCCCGGACAGCCGGCGGCGGCCCAGGCGTCGTAGTCACCGGCCCAACCGACGCTCTGGCTGCATCCGTTGTGTGCGGAACACCCGCCGATGACCCGTGCGCGGTCGTACGCCAGTGGCTGTCCGGCCGCCCCCGTGCCCTCGTATCCCCAGTCGTGCGTCGTGGGCAGTTCGGCCGCGTCCAGCAGCTCCGCGGGCCAGTCGCCGTCCGCGAGCGGGCCGTAGTCGGGGCCGGCTTCCAGGACGAGCACCGTCCGTCCGGCCGCGGCGAGCCGTGCCGCGATGACGCAGCCGGCCGTGCCACCGCCGATCACGACGGTGTCTGTCTGTTCCGGCAGCGATCTCACCGAATTCATCGGGGCCTTTCGGGTTCTTCCGTGCTGTCGGGAATGCCGTCCGGAATGTCGTCGGGAATCGGCTCGCTGAACGCGTGGACCACGCCGAGATACGCGCTCGCCTGGACGGTCCACCCGTCACGGTCCGTCCGCTTGGGAATGTCGGGATGGGTGCGCGAACGCAGCAGATAACCCACGGACAGGGCCTCGATGGCCCAGATCAGGTCCTCCATGGTGCGGTCGGCCCTCAGGCGTCGGCGCGCGTACCGCAGCAGAATGCCCAGCAGGTGGTCCGTCGCGTTGACATAGCGTTCGTTCGCGCCGGCCTGGGCGTCCCGCACCATGTCGACCGGGGCCAGCGCCCCCAGCCCGAGGGCCAGGAACAGTTCAGGGGACGCGCTCGTCCAGCGGAAATCGGCCTCGCTGATCTGACGGAAGATCTCCTCGGGTGCTTCTCCGTCGGCGACCAACTCGAATGCGAGCGCCTGGATCTGCCCTGCCCCGGGCGTGGCGATCTCGTCCATCACATGGCTCATCAGTTCCCGCTGGAAAGCGGCCTGATCCTGCCAGATCTGGTAGAAGGCGCCCGTCGTCAGTTTCTTGTCGTCGGGGTTGCGCCGGTTCACCTCGACGAGGACGTCGGAGATACGGATGTCCGCGAGGGGGTTGTGCAGCTTCGCCGACTCGGGGCGTGTGCGCTCGATGGCGAGGTTCGTCGCCGCGTCGAGCAGCATGGCTCGGGTCTCCTCGCGGGGGCGGTGCCGGCGTTGAGGACGCTTGGGGCCGGTCGACTTCGTGCGCGTCGACTTCGTCGCGCCATCTTTCGGGGTATCCACCATGCGGCCAGCGTACTCCGTATCGCGAGATCGTAAGAATTTTACCATCGGGGGGTCGCCGTTCCGTCGGGACTGTGAGGACCGACCCGGACCTGCGCGTCAGCGTCATTACGCGTCGATCCACTCCGAGGTGTCACGGGCGAAGAAGTCGGTGAGCGTCTCGCGGCGGACCACCTCGCGTGCCTCGCCGTCCGCGCAGAAGACGACCGGTGCCTTGAGCGCCCCGTTGTAGTTGTTCGCCATGGTGTGGCAGTACGCCCCGGTCACGGGTATCGCGACGACATCGCCGACCCGCGGTGCGCGCAGGGTGACGCCGGAGCTGATCCGGTCGCCCGACTCGCAGTGCCGCCCCACGATGTCGACGCGTTCACCGCCGCCGACCCGGTCGACCAGGGTGGCCTCGAACCGCTGTCCGTAGAGGGCGACTTCCATGTTGTCCGCCATGCCGCCGTCCACGGCGACGGTGACGCGGTCACCTCGTTTGACGCTGACCACCCGGTACAGGGTCACCCCGGAGCGGGCCACCAGACTGCGGCCCGGCTCGATCATCAGCCGCGCGGAACCCGGCAGATAGCGCCGGGCGGTGTCGGTGATGACGGCGATCCACTCCTCCGGTTCGGGCGGGTGGTCGGTGTAGGTGTAGCGCGCGCCCAGGCCGCCACCGAGGTTGTAGGTCTCGAACTCCCCGAGACCGGCCAGGGCCCGGACCGCGGCGGCGAACGGCTCCACGTCGAGGATCTGACTGCCGACATGCGTGTGCACTCCGGCCAGACGCAGTTTCGCGCTGGCACGTATGCGCTCGATCGCCCGCGGCACCTGGTCCAGGGGGAGGCCGAACTTGGAGCCCTTCTGTCCGGTGGCCACCGCCTCGTAGGTGTCCGCACGGACCTCGGGCAGTACACGTACGAGGACGTCCTGACGGGTGGCCACCGAGTGCTCCAGCGCGCGTTCCAGGCGGTCGATGTCGTCGAAGTTGTCCACCACGACCAGGCCGACGCCGGCGGCCACCGCCCTCTCGATCTCGGCACCGGTCTTCGCGTTGCCGTGCAGGACCAGATTGCGGCCCTCGACGCCCCCGCGGAGCGCGGCGGCCAGCTCACCGAGCCCGGCCACGTCCACGCCGACCCCCGCCTGCGCCATCAACCGGTACGCGGCCACGCACGGAAAGGACTTGGAGGCGAACACGAGCCGAGAGTTCGGCCACTGGGCGCTCAACGCCTGCCGGTAGCGTCGGATCCGTGCGCGCAGGCCCGCCTCGTCGACGACGTACGCGGGGGTCGAGAACCGGTCGGCGACCTCGGACAGGGCGACGCCGCCGACGGTCAGGCCGCGGTCCGCCTCGACGGTCGTCCCCTCGGGGAACAGCTCCAGGATGTCGGGGTTCACGCCCATGCGAGCATCACATGCTTGATCCGGGTGTAGGCCTCCAGGCCGTACAGGGACAGGTCCTTGCCGTCGCCGGTCTCCTTGAAGCCACCGTGCGGCATCTCGGCGGCCGTCGTGATGTGGGTGTTCACCCAGGCGACACCGAAGTCGAGCGCGCCGGTGACACGGAGGGCGCGGCCCACGTCTCGCGTCCACACGCTGGACGCGAGACCCTGGCGTACGCCGTTCGCCAGGGCGATCGCCGTCCGTTCGTCGTCGAAGGACTGCACGGTCAGCACGGGACCGAAGATCTCCTCCTGGACGATCTCGTCCGCCTGCTCGACCCCGGTGATGACGGTCGGCTCGAAGAAGAAGCCAGGTCCGGCCTCCACCTTCCCGCCGGCGGCTGCCAGGGCGGTGCCGCGCCGGCGTTCGACGAGCCCCGCCACCCGTTCCAGCTGGGCCCGGCTGATCAGCGGGCTCCTGCCGTCCCGGGTGTTCCCCTGCTCCACGAGCGCGAACGACCGGGCGTGGTCGGCCAGGGCCCGTACGAGTTCGTCATGGACGTCTGAGTGCGCCAGTACGCGCGACGGAGCGGTGCAGTCCTGGCCCGCGTTGTAGAAGGCGGCCTCGGCGATCAGCTGCGCGCAGTGGGCCACGTCGGCGTCCTCGAAGACCAGGACGGGCCCGTTGCCGCCCAGTTCGAGGTGCGTGCGGCGCAGGTCGTGGGCGGCGGCGCGTGCCACCTCGCTGCCGGCACGGGTCGAGCCGGTGAGGGCGACCATGTCCGCGCGCGGATGCCGGGCCACCAGCTTGCCCGTCTCCCGGTCCCCGCAGACGAGGTTCACGCAGCCCGGTGGGAGGTGGCGTCCGCAGATCTCGGCGAGCAGCAGCGCGCTGGACGGGGTGGCCGCGTCGGGCTTGAAGACCACCGTGTTGCCCGCCGCGACGGCCGGAGCCAGCTTCCAGACCGCCGTCATCAGCGGGTAGTTCCAGGGGGCTATCGCGGCGATCACACCGACCGGTTCACGCCGCACCATGGAGGTGTGGCCCGCCACGTACTCCGCCGCGGCGCGCCCCTCCAGCATGCGGGCCGCGCCGGCGAAGAACCGGAACTGGTCGATGATGGGCAGGAGTTCCTCGGACCGGAAGAGATCGGTCGGCTTGCCGGTCTCCCCGCACTCGGCGGCGACGAATTCGTCCGCGCGTTCCTCCATCTCGGCCGCTATGGCGAGCAGCGCCGTCTGGCGTTCCCCGGGCGTGCTGTGTCTCCAGGCCGCGAAGGCCGCGGCCGCCGCGTCGAAGGCGGCGTTCACCTCGTCGGCCCGGGAGACCACGGCGGTGCCGCGGACCTGTCCTGTACGCGGATCGGTCAGGGGCGACCGCCCGGCGGCGTCGCTGCGGGCGCCGTCGATGAAGTTGACGACGTGATGGGCGTGGGCGGCGCGGTCGCCATTGGCGGCTCGGTCGCCTCGGCCGGCGTGTTCGGCGTGTTCGGCTTGGTCGGTCATGCGGGAACTCCTGTCGTACTGCTCGTGCTGCTCGTACTTGGAACAGTGGTCGGTACCGCCGCGAACACCGGTCGGTCCTGTGGTGCGAGGAGGCGGCGGCCGGTCAACCGGACCGCGACTCCACCAGCGCGCCGTCCATGTAGACGGCGTCGATGCGGTGGGCCAGGCAGCTGAAGTCGGAGGCGTCGCCGGACACGACGACCAGGTCCGCGCGCTTGCCGGGCTCGATGCTGCCGTACCGGTCCGAGACACCCAGCAGCCGAGCGGCGTCCAGCGTGCCGGCCCGCAGCACCTTCGCGGGGCTCAGGCCGCCCGCCGCCATCAGCTCCAACTCTTCCAGGTTGCGGCCCGGAGCGAGCCCGACCGCGTCGGTGCCCATGGCGATGGTGACGCCCGCCTCGCACGCCTTCTTGAAGGAGGCGAGGTGGGCGTCGGCGACCTCGCGGGCCTTCGCGAGCGTGGCGTCGGTCAGCCGGGCGCCGTTGGCGGCCGCCTCCAGCACACTCTTCGGGGCCAGCAGGGTGGGCACGAGGAACGCCTCGTGTTCGAGCATCAGCTCGATGGCCTCGTCGTCGAGGAAGATGCCGTGCTCGATGGACCGCACCCCTGCCCGCAGCGCGTTCTTGATGCCGACGGAGCCCTGGGCGTGGGCCATCACCGGCAGACCCGCCGCGCGTGCCTCCACGACGGCGACGGTCAGTTCGTCGAGACCGAAGTGCGCGTGGTGCGGGTTGTCGCGCGGCGACATGACTCCGCCGGAGGCGGCGACCTTGATGACGTCGGCGCCTGCCCGGACGACCTCGCGGACCGCCTTGCGCATCTCGTCGACGCCGTCGACGACCCCACGGGGCCGCCCTGGATGGGCGATCCTGTTCTCGACGCAGTTCCCCGAAGCCAGCCAGCCGTCCGAGTGCCCGCCGGTCTGGCTGAGCATCGAGATGGCGATCTGCAGCCGGGGCCCGTCGATCAGACCGTCCTCCAGCGCCGTCTTGACGCCCAGGTCGGCGCCCGCCGCGTCCCTGGCGTGGGTGATCCCGATCCGGCGCAGGGTGCGCAGATGCCGGGCGGCCTGGAAGAACGGATAGGAGAATGGGGTCTGCAGCCGGTCCACCGTGTCGATGCTGCCGATCATCACGTGGACGTGGCAGTCGATGAGACCCGGCAGCAGGGACTTCCCCGCCAGGTCCACCTCCACATCGCCGTCCAGACCGGTCCCGACGTCGACGATCCGGGAACCCTCCACGACCACGTCCCCGTGCCGCGGCTCCGCGCCTGTGCCGTCGGCGACGAGGCCGCCCCGGAACAGGACCCGCCGCGGGCTTGCCGGACGCTCGATCGAACCCATCGTGCTACCTCCGTGTGCCGTGCGAACTTCTGGTCCCCGACGACTCCGGCTCCGGATTCGGATTCGGTTCCGGACTCGGCTCCGGCTCCGGCTCCGGCTCGGGGGCATGGACATCACCGATGTCCATGCCGAGGAGCAGTGAGCCGAGGCATTTGCCGTGCGTGTCGAGGTTGAGGCTGCGGGTGACCCCGCCGTCCAGCGCGCCGTCGAGGACGAACTTCAGCGCGCCCAGGTGCGGCAGCTCGTAACGCCGGACCGCGCCTTCGCCACCTTCGAGGAAGGCGGAGAAATGCCGCTGGACCCTCTCGGCGGTCACGAGTCCCCTCAGGAGGGCGAAGTCCCGTGCCTCGTAGGCGATGACGGTGATGTCCGAGACGTTTCCCTTGTCACCGGACCGGGCGTGGGCGAGCTCGTGCAGGAGCATCTAGACCTCCGCGAACGTGACCGACGGTGTGACGTCGGAGCGGGGCAGGAAGACCGACGCGATGGCGATCCGCTCGGTGACGGAGGTGACCACACCGCCCCCGCCGGCGGGGCCGTTGAGCCACATCGCGCTCACCTCGTGCGCGATCCGGCGGGCCCGGTCCTCGGAGTCGGTCCGGCCGGCTACCCGGACACGGACCTCGTTCAGCCGGTCAGGATCACCCGTGCCGAGACCGAGACCGAGACCGAGACCGGGATCGGGATCGGGATCGGGACCGCCGTGGGAACCGGGACCGAGGCCGCGGCTCACGGAGTCGACCCCGATGAGTTCATAGCGCGCCGCCCCTGAGGTGATGCCCTGCTTCTCGATCCGCGCTCGCAGGACGTCCAGTGCCAGCCGGGCCCGGGGCAGTGCGTTGGGGCCCGCGTAGGAGATCTGGCCCTCCCCGGTGAAGCCGTCGCGGTAGCCGACGGAGACCTTCAGGTTGTCCGGGCGCCGCCGGCCACGCGCTCCCCGGACCAGCACGGTGTCGTGGCCGGACTCCTCGAACCGGACCTCGGAGAAGTCGGCCACCACATCCGCCGACGGATACGCCGAGGGATCGTGCACCTCGTAGAGCAGTTGTTCCGTGCACGTGGCGGGCGTCACCAGACCGCCCGACCCCGGCACCTTGCCGATCCTGAAGGTCCCGTCGGCGTGCACCTCGGCGATCGGGAAGCCCAGATCGGCGAGACCGGGAACGTCCTTGTATCCCGGGTCCGCGAAATAGCCGCCCGTTACCTGGGCCCCGCATTCCATCAAGTGCCCCGCACAGGCGCCCTTGGCGATCAGGTTCCAGTCGCTGGTGTCCCAGCCGAATTCATGGACAAGGGGTGCAATATATAGCGAAGGGTCTGCAACTCGGCCCGTGATCACTACATCGGCGCCCTGGCTCAGAGCGTGGGTGATCCCTTCGCACCCCAGGTAGGCGTGGGCCGACACCACGCGGTCGCCGAGGGAGCCGACGGTTCCCTCACGCTCCAGGAGCGGGAGATCGGGTCGCTCAAGGATGCGATCGAGTACGTCGTCGCCCGTCACCACGGCGACCGACAGCCCACGCAGTGCCCTGGCCCGCGCGAGCCCGGCGACGAGCGCGCCCGCCGCCCGCGGGTTGGCCGCGCCCATGTTGGTGATGACGCGGATCCCCCGGCGCGCGCACTCCGGCAGGACGGCCGCCATGCGGTCGGGGAGCCACGGGTTGTATCCGCGGGCGGGGTCGCGGCGCCGCTCCAACTCCGCCAGGGCGACCGAGCGTTCGGCCAGGCATTCGAAGACGAGGTACTGGATGTCGCCGGATTCGACCAGCTGCACGGCGGGCTCGATGCGGTCGTCGGCGAAACCGGCGCCGGAGCCGATGCGCAACGCGCCCCGCTCGCTGCCTGAAGCCTGAAGAGTGACCATGTTCGGAGTGTACATACATTTTTTGTAACTGGTAATATTTTTACGAACTTCGACCCGAGGAGTAGTCATGTCCCCGACCGACATCGGATCCGACCGGGCGATCACCCAGGCCGTCGAGGCCATGGAGCTGGTGCACAGTGCCGATCTGAGCCCGGACGGCACGCTCGTCGCGTGGTCCTCGTCCCGTATCGAGGGGGACGCCGAGCGGCGCGGGTTGCGCCTGAGCCAGGTGGCGCAGGGCGCCGCCTCCGTAGCCGCCGCCTCCGTCGACGCGCACTCCGTCGCCGTCGAGTTCGGCGACTGCGACCACACCCCCCTGTTCTCGCCGGACGGCAGCCGTCTGGCGTTCCTCTCGCAGGACGGGCCGGTCACGCGCATCGTCCTCGTCCGTCCCTCCGACGCACCCGACTTCGCGTTCGAGGTGCTCGTCGACCCGAAGGCGCCGGACCGTTCGGTCTTCGGACGGCCGGCGTGGAGTCCCGACGGCCGCCGTATCGCCTACGCGGCGACGCGGCGCACGCGCGTGCCCGGGGCGCCGTACCGGATCACCCGTGTGATCGGCTGGGTGGACGGGCTCGGCCTCGTCGACGACGCGATCGCGGACATCTTCGTCTTCGACCTCGACACGGGGACGCACACGCGGCTCACGGACGACGAGTGGGTCAACAGCCAGCCCACGTGGTCGCCGCCCTCGGGGGCGGCCGGAGACGGGGCCGATCCTCCGTCGTCCTGGCGGATCGCCTACCGGGCGGGCCTCGGGCCCGACGAATGGCAGCAGAGCGTGGCCGCCGTCCGCTCGATCGCCGTCGACGGGACCGACGCGACTCCCGCCGAGCATCTGCGCGCGCTCGACATCTTCTCTGTGGGCGCATTGGACGACGGGCGGATCGCGGTGACGTCCTCCGGCGCCAAACCGCACTCCGTGGGGCAGTTGTGGACGCTGCGGGCCGTCGACGGTACGGCCGCGGACCCTGTGCAGTGGCAGCGGACCGACCGCGCCGCAGGTCTGGACCTCGATCTCAACGGAGACGTCCTGGGAGATGTGGCGGTTCCGTTCATGGACCCGGACACGAGGCTGCTCCTGCACGCGGGAGACGTCGTACTGCGCGTGCAGGTCGAGGACCGTCTGGAGGTGCACCGTGTCGCGCTGGACGGTGAGCCGAAGGCCGATCCGGTGCTGGCCGGCACGGGCTGCTTCTACCCGCTGGCGGTCGCCGGGCAGCGCCTGTTGTACGGCCACGGCACTCTCGCCGGTCCGCCCGACCTCTGGCTCCGCGACCTGGACACGGGCCACGACGTACGCGTCACCGACACCGCCACCCACAACCGGTCCTGCGCCGTGCCGTGCACGGTCACCACCTTCCGGGTCCCCATCGGAAGCGGCGCCACGGTCCAGGCGAAACTGCTGCGGCCCGCGAACGCCGTCGGTGCGCTGCCGACCGTCCTGCTCATCCATGGCGGCCCCAGGTCGGCCTACGGCGAGGCCTATGTCACCGATGCCCATATCCTGTGCGGCGCGGGGTTCGGGGTGCTGATGGTGAACCCCCGCGGCTCACGCGGCTACGGCACGGACTTCGCCGACGCCATCATCGGCGACTGGGGCGACAAGGACTTCCACGACCTGATGGCCGCGGTGGACTTCGCCGTGGGCGAGGGCTGGGCCGATCCGGACCGGCTGGGGGTCTCCGGACTCTCGTACGGCGGCTACATGTCCAGCTGGATCGTCGGCCACACCGACCGGTTCAGGGCCGCCGTGATCGAGAATCCCGTGACGAACTTCTGGAGCATGTACGGGACCAGCGACGTCGGGCTCAGTTTCCTGCCCGCGGTGCTGGACGCGCTGCCGCAGACCGACTTCGAGCGCTACCGGCGGCTGTCGCCGATCACCACGGCCCACCTGTGCACGACGCCGACCCTGTTGATCCAGGGCGAGGCCGACCACCGGTGCCCGCCCGAGCAGAGCAAGCAGTTCTATTCGGTGCTGCGCCGGGCCGGCTGTGTCGCAGAGCTGCTGATGCTGCCGGACGCCTCCCACGAAGGGGCGATCTCGGGACCTGTGCCGTCCCGGCGAGCGCAGAACGAGGCGCTCGTCGACTGGATGGTTCGGCATGTGCAGGGGCGCGATCAGGCCCGGCAGGGTGGCGCGGACGGCTGACGTGTCGATCCCGAAGCCGGAAGGGCCCACTCAAAGGCCCAGGTCAGACGGTAGATGTTCATGCGAAGTCCGCCCCGTCGGCACCCGCTTTTTCCAGCCACCTAGACGAGTGACGGAACCCGGCGTAGATTGAGAACGTCACTTGGTAGATAACTTACGAAACTGCGAGGGAAGTTATGCGCAAGTCGACAGCCGGGGCCACCGCGTGTTGTACGGCGCTGCTGGCCACCGCGCTCCTCCTCAGCGGATGCAGCTCCGGCGCCACGGACTCGTCCGCCTCCGGGACCGCCTCTTCGCCCGCGAAACGGGGCGGCTCGCTCGCCATGTCGCTCAGCAGCGCGATCGACACCTGGAACCCCCAGAAGGCACTGGCGACCCAGAGCTACCGGGTGTTCCCCCAGGTCTACGCCTCGCTCCTGCGCTCCACGCCCGACGGCAAGACCCTCCAACCGGCCCTGGCCTCGTCCTACAAGGCCGACCCCAAGACCAGGACGCTGACGTTCACCCTGAGCCCGGACGCCAAGTTCAGTGACGGCAGACCCGTCACGTCCGCGGACGTCAAGTTCTCGGAAGGCCTGTGGAGCAAGGGAGAGCTGTACGGCAGCTACTTCTCCTCCATCAAGTCCGTGGACACGCCGTCCAAGAACACCGTCGTCTTCCACCTCTCCGAACCGGACGAGACGCTCCCCGCCGTCCTGTCGACCGCCAACGCCGCGATCTTCCCCGACAAGTACGGCGGCCGGAGCGCCGCCGCGTACTGGAAGAAACCCGTCGGGGCAGGGCCCTTCATGATCAGCGGTGAGACCGTGGGGCGGTCCATCGCCCTCACCCGCAACCCGCACTACTACCGCTCCGGCCTGCCCTACCTCGACAAGGTCGACTACAAGGTCGTCGCCGACGGGGGACAGCAACTCCTGCAGTTCCAGAGCGGTTCCCTCGACGTCGTCAACGGCGTGGAACTCGAAGCGGCCGCCCAGTACCCCAAGAACAGCATCGTCCGCGCGCCGTCCACCGGCGTCAGCGTCCTCACCATGAACACGAAGTCCGGGCCCCTGGTCGACGTCCGCCTCAGGAAGGCGATCGCGCTGGCCATCGACTACCGCAAGCTCGTCCGCGGCGGATACGTCGGTGAGGCCGGTGTGGCCACATCCTTGCTGCCGCAACAGGTCCCCGGCGTCACCAAATGCCCCAAGTGCACCTGGTCCACCACCGACGTGGACGCCGCGAAGAAACTGGTCGACGCCTCCGACTACGACGGCCGGACCATCGAGCTGATCGTGCCCAGCGACGGCGGCCCCGGAAAACTCGCGGCCCAGGCACTGACCCCGATGCTGGCCGAGGCGGGCATCAAGGCCACCGTCAGTCCGCTCCCGACCAGCTCCCTGATCGACGACCTGGGCAAGGGCTCCTTCCAGCTCGGCATGGTCACCTACAGCGCACTCGCACCCACCCCCATCGACCCCCTCGGCTTCCTCGGGGCGACCGGCATCGTCTTCTCCCAGTCCGACCCCGGCCCGGCGAACAAGGCACTGGCCGCCGTCCACGCGGCGAGCGACACGTCCGAAGTGACCGCCGCCGTACAGGACTTCGAAGCCACCGCCAACGCCACTCACGCCGTGCTTCCCCTGGCCGTGCCCAACGCGCTCGACGCGGTCGCCGACCGCGTGCAGGGCTTCGTCCCGGCGCCCTATCAGGCGTACTGCGCGGATGAGTTGAACATCAGGAGCTGACCACCGTGTCCGGCACTCTCCAAGGAAGGGAGGGAGTTTCGTGGTAGCGATGAGAACGGTGCTCGCCCGGCTGATCCAGCTGGTGCTCGTCCTGCTCGCGGTCACACTGGTCGTGTTCGTGCTGACCCAGATCGCGCCCGGCGACGCGGCCAGGCTGCGCCTCGGACCACGAGCCTCGCCCGAGGCGGTGAGCGAACTGCGCCACCAACTGGGCCTCGACCGCAGCCTCCCGCACCAGTACCTGGACTACGTCACCAGAGTCCTGCACGGCGACTTCGGGACGTCGATCGACGGACAGAGCGTCAGCGGCGTCATCGGCCAGCGCATCGGAGACACCCTGTGGCTCCTGCTCGGCACCCTGGTGCTCGCGGTCACGACCTCACTCGTCCTCGCCTGGACCGCCGCCTGGTTCAGGGACCGCCCCGTCGACCACGTGATCAGGCTCGGCGTACTCCTGGCCCTGTTCCTCCCGGCGTTCTGGGTCGGCTTCCTGCTCATCAGACTGGTGGCCATCCCCACCGGCTGGTTCCCCGTCGCGGACCTGGGGTCGAGCCCGGCGGAACTGCTCCGCTCGCTGGTCCTGCCCTCCGTGACCGGCGCGATCATCCTCACACCCGTCCTGGTACGGAGCCTGCGGTCCAGCCTGATCGACGTGCTCGACTCCGAGTACATCGCGGTCGCCAGGTCCCTCGGCGTGGGCGGCCCCACCCTGATCGTCCGGCACGTGCTGCGCAACGCACTCGGCCCGGTCCTCACCCTCCTCGCCCTCAACGTCGGCTACCTCTTCTTCGGAGTCGTCATCCTGGAAGCCACCTTCAACATCGCCGGCCTGGGCAGCGCCCTGGTCGAGGCGTCCGCCAAACGCGACGTCTACACCGTCCAGGGCATCACGCTGCTGTTCGCCACGGGGGTCGTGATGGCCAACATCCTCGGCGAGACCGTCGTCTCGCTGCTCGACCCGAGGACGGTGAGCACATGATCGACACGCCTGTCGTCGAGGACTCCGCGCCGCCCGCCGAACCCTCGCGGCGCCTGCGCCGACGCGGCGACGGCAAGATGGCCGTCGGCGCTGTCATCGTCGGACTCTTCGTCCTGGCCGCGCTCTTCGCACCGCTCATCACCAGCGGACACCCCGCCGACCAGGACCTGCTGAACCGGCTCGCCCCGCCCTCCCGGGCCCACCTCCTCGGCACCGACCAGCTCGGCCGCGACGAATGGACCCGGCTGGTGTACGCGATCCGCATCGATCTGCGCGTGGCGGTGCTCGGCTCCCTCATCCCCGCGGTCCTGGGCAGCCTGATCGGTATCGCGGCGGGCCTCGGCAGCAAGTGGCTGGACGCGGCGATCATGCGCACCTCCGACATCGTCGTCTCGCTCCCGCTGTTCATCTTCTTCATCGCCCTGGTCGGCCTGCTCGGCCCCGGCACCGGATTCCTGTTCCTCGGCCCCGGCGAACTGCCACTCATCATCGGCTTCACGGTCATCTCCTGGGTCGTGTACGCCCGGCTGCTGCGCAGCGAAGTACGCAGGGTGCGCTCCATGGACTACATCCGGGCCGCACGACTCGGCGGCCTGCCCCGCCGGCGAGTGATCGCCTGGCACATCGTGCCGAACGCCATCGGCCAGAGCATCGTCTACTTCTTCGTCGACGTCGGGCTGGCCGTCGTCGCGATCTCCACCCTGTCCTTCCTCGGCGTCGGCATCCCCGTCGGAACCCCCGAATGGGGCTCGATGATCCAGTCGGGCCGCGGCGTCATCCAGACCAACTGGTGGTTGATCGCCGCCCCCGGAGCGGCGATCGCCCTGATCGGCATGGGCCTGGCCCTGATCGGGGACGGCCTGGACGATCGGATCAAGTCATGACCCGTACAGAACGCGTGATCGAGATCGAGAACCTGTCGATCGCCGCGGCACAGGGCGGAGTCACCCTGGTCGACGACGTGTCCCTGCACGTCGACGCCGGTGGCTGCCTCGGGATCGTGGGCGAGTCCGGATCCGGCAAGAGCCTCACCCTGCGCTCCGTACTCGGTCTGCTGCCGCCCACGCTGAAACAGACCAGGGGGACCACACGGTTCCAGCGGAAGCCGGGCGAGGGGCTGCGGTCCGTCGCACCGCGTGAGCTGCGCGGACACGGGGTCTCCATGATCTTCCAGGAGCCCATGAGTTCACTGAACCCGACCATGCGCATCGGCGACCTGGTCGCCGCCGGCCCGCGGGCCCTCGGCATGTCCCGCCGGGCCGCCGCGGACCGGGCCCTGCAACTCCTGGCCGAGGTCGGTGTGCCGCACCCGGAGCAACGGGCCCGCGCATGGCCGCACCAGCTCTCCGGCGGCCAGCGCCAGCGCGTGATGATCGCCATGGCGCTGTCCGTGGAACCCTCGCTCCTCCTGTGCGACGAGCCGACGACCGCGCTGGACACCACGGTCCAGGACCAGATCCTGACCCTCGTCGAACGGCTGCGGGCCGAGCGCGGACTGGCCCTGATCTTCGTCAGCCACGACCTCTCGGTCATCTCCCGCATCGCCGGCCGCACCGCCGTGATGTACGCGGGCCGCATCGTCGAACAAGGTCCCACCCACGACCTGGTCGACGACCCGAGCCATCCCTACACCCGTGCGCTGATCGACTCGATGCCCCAACTGCACGGACCGCCCTCGCGGTTGAGGACCATCAGCGGATCCCCTCCCACCGCCGGACTGCTGCCCCCCGGCTGCCGCTTCGCCCCCCGCTGTCCCCACGCCGCGGACGTCTGCCTCGACGCGGACCCCCCGCTGCTGGCCATCGGCCCGCACCGCGCCACGGCGTGCGTACGGCAGCCGGTCACGAACGCTGGAGAACAGCCATGAGCGCCCTCGTCGAACTGGACGACATCTCCGTCCACTTCAAGGTCAGGACGCACAGGTCCGTGCCGCCCACGACGCTGCGCGCCGTCGACGGAGTCAGTCTCGCCGTCGAACGCTCCGAGTGCCTCGGCGTGGTCGGCGAGTCCGGCTGCGGCAAGTCGACCCTGGCCGGCGTCCTCGTCGGGCTGACGGAGCCGACCGCCGGACTGGTCCGCTACGACGGCCAGGACATGGCAGCCCGCAGGTCGAAGGAGCTGCGCCGGAGGATCCAGATGGTCTTCCAGGACCCCGTCGCCTCACTCAACCCCCGACGGCGGGTCCGTTCCGTACTGGCCGAACTCATCGACTGCCACGACCTCGTCCCGGACGCCGGAATGACCTCCGCGCTCAACTCGCTCATGGAGATGGTGAACCTGCCTCCGCGCGTCCTGGACGCGCGACCGCGCGAACTCTCCGGGGGCCAGCGCCAGCGTGTCGCCATCGCACGGGCCCTGGCGGTACGGCCCGACGTGCTGGTCGCCGACGAGGCGGTGTCCGCCCTCGACGTGTCCGCCCAGGCCACCGTGGTCAACCTGCTGGCCGATCTGCGTGCCGAACTCGGGCTGACGATCGTCTTCATCTCCCACGACCTCGGCATCATCCGAACGCTCTGCGACCGGGTCGCGGTGATGTACGCGGGCCGGGTGGTGGAGGAGGGAACGGCCGAGACGATCTTCGGCGGGGCACGACACCCGTACACGCAGGCCCTGTTGCGGGCCGCACCCGACCTGCGGCGCCGCGGCACCGAACCGCGTCCGCCGGCACTGGAGGGCGAACCGTCCGGCGCCCTCGACGTGATCACGGGCTGTCCCTTCCAGCCCAGGTGCCCGGAGGCCGAGGCCGCCTGCGCGAAGGCCCCGCCGCCCTACGTCCACGACGGATCGCACCGCACCGCCTGCATCCACGCGCCGTCGAGCCACCGGGCACCGGCCGACACCCAGTAGCCGCCGCCCGTCCGCCGCCTGGCTTCGGCATCCGCACGTCACCGAAAGGCATCACCGTGAGCGTCGAGCGTGAACTGCCGTCCGACGAGGCCCATGAACTGATCGGGCTCACCGCCGAGATCGCCGACAAGGAACTCGCCCCGCGCGTGGCCGAGTTCGAGGAGGCCGGGCGTTTCCCCCGTGAGGTCTTCACCCTGCTGGGATCGGCGGGACTTCTCACCCTGCCGTTCCCCGAGGAGTTCGGCGGCGGCGCGCAGCCCTACTCCGTCTACCTCCAGGTCCTGGAGGAGATCGCCGCCCGCTGGGCGGCCGTGGCCGTGGGCATCAGTGTGCACGCCCTGTCCTGCCACCCGGTCAACGCGTTCGGGACCGACCGCCAGAAGGCCGACCTCCTCCCCGACATGCTCGGCGGAGACCTCCTCGGGGCCTACGCGCTGTCCGAGGCGCACGCCGGGTCCGACCCGTCCGCCATGCGGGCCGCAGCCACCGGCACCCCGGAGGGCTGGCGCGCCCGCGGCAGCAAGGCATGGATCACCCACGCGGGACAGGCCGACTACTACACCACCTTCCTGCGCACGGACTCCGACAGCAGGCGCGGCGTCTCCTGCTTCCACATCCCCGCGGACACCCCCGGCCTCTCGGCGGGCGCACCCGAGCGCAAGATGGGCCTGTGCAGCTCGACGACCGCCACGATCACCTTCGATGACGCGCCGATCTCCGGGGACCACCTCGTCGGACGGCCCGGACAAGGCCTGTCCATAGCGCTGTCGGCCCTCGACGCCGGGCGCCTCGGCATCGCCGCCGTCGCCACGGGCATCGCGCAGGCGAGCCTGGACCACGCGGTGGCGTACGCGAAGGAACGCGAGGCGTTCGGACGTCCGGTCATCGACCATCAAGGAGTCGGGTTCCTGCTCGCGGACATGGCCGCCGCGACCGCGTCCGCCCGCGCCACCTATCTGTCGGCCGCCCGCCGCAAGGACGCGGGCCTCGGCTACAGCCAGGAGGCCAGCATCGCGAAACTCCTCGCCTCGGACACCGCCATGTCGGTGTCCACCGACGCCGTCCAGATCCTCGGCGGCGCCGGTTACGTCCGCGACCACCCGGTCGAGCGGTACATGCGCGAGGCCAAGGTCACGCAGATCTTCGAAGGTACCAACCAGATCCAGCGCCTGCTCATCAGCCGCGCCCTCGCCCGCACGGCGCGCTGATGCCGCGCCGGCCGGCCGCACGTCTGTCGGCCGCTCATCACCCCGGGCCGTACGGCCGCCATCTCGAAGGAGTTCGGAAATGCCCCGCACGTCCGCGAAGACGTCCGCGAAGACGAACGACCGACAGGACCCGATCCAGTTGCTGACTCCGCAGGGCGAGGCGGTCAGCGACGCCCGGCTGCCGTTCGACCCGGCCGACGTGGATCTCCCCGCCCTGTACCGGGACATGGTGCTGACCCGCCGCCTCGACACCGAGGCCATCGCACTCCAGCGACAGGGCGAGCTGGGGCTGTGGCCCTCCCTCTTCGGGCAGGAGGCGGCGCAGATCGGTGCCGCCCGCGCCCTGCTCCCCTCCGACATGGTCTTCCCCACCTACCGCGAGCACGGAGTGGCATGGTGCCGCGGACTCGACCCGGCGTCCCTCCTCGGCCTCTTCCGGGGCACCACCCTGGGCGGCTGGGACCCCAGGGACGTCAACTTCAACCTGTACACGCTGGTGATCGGGGCCCAGACCCTGCACGCGGTCGGCTACGCGATGGGGATCGTCCGCGACCCGGTCGGCCCGGCCGTCTCCGCGGCTTCCACAGCCGCCGCCTCCGCCGTCCTCGCCACCCCTGCCACCCCTGCCGCCCCCGCCGCCCCCGCCGTCCTCGCCTTCCTCGGCGACGGCGCCCTGAGCGAGGGCGAGACCAACGAGGCGTTCATCTGGGCCACGACCCAGTCCCTGCCCGTGGTCTTCTTCTGCCAGAACAACCAGTGGGCGATCTCGGCCCCGTACAGCGTGCAGAGCACTGTCCCCGTCGCGCAGCGCGCCGCCGGTTTCGGACTGCCTGGTATCCGTGTCGACGGCAACGACGTCCTGGCCTGCCTCGCCGCCACCCGCAGGGCCCTCCACACGGCCCGTACCGGCGGCGGCCCCACCCTGATCGAGGCGTTCACCTACCGCCGCAACGCCCACACCACCGCGGACGACGCCTCCCGCTACCGGGAGACGGCGGAGGAGAAGGAGTGGGCGGCCAAGGACCCCCTCGCCAGGCTGCACGCCCACCTCGTGGCCACCGGGGCCGCCGACTCCGCGTACTCCGCGTACTTCGCGGAGATCGAGGCCGAGGCGCAGACCTTCGCGGAAGGTCTGCGTGCCCGCTGCCGTGCGCTGCCCGAGCCCGATCCGTCCCTGCCGTTCGAGCACACCTACGCCGAGATGACCCCCGAGCTCAGTCGCCAACTGGCCGAACACCGGGCCCACCTCGCCTCGCTGCAGGAGATATCCGGCCCGAGCGGAGAGCGCGCATGACCACGACGACACTGGCCGGAGCGATCAACGACGGACTGCGGCACGCGCTCACGACCGATCCGGCGGTCCTGCTGCTCGGTGAGGACATCGGCCGCCTCGGCGGCGTCTTCCGCGTCACCGACGGACTCTGCGCCGACTTCGGCACCTCACGCGTCGTGGACACCCCGCTGGGCGAAGCCGGGATCGTCGGCACCGCCGTGGGTCTCGCGATGCGCGGATACCGTCCCGTGTGCGAGATCCAGTTCGACGGTTTCGTCTATCCGGCCGTCAACCAGATCATCAGCCAGCTGGCCAAGTACCGGCACCGCTCGGGCGGCCGGATCGCCATGCCGGTGGTCATCCGCATCCCGTACGGCGGTGGCATCGGCTCGATCGAGCACCACTCGGAGTCCCCGGAGGCCTATTTCGCCCACACCCCGGGCCTCAAGGTCGTCACCTGTGCCACCCCCGACGACGCCTTCAACATGATCGGCCAGGCCATCGCCAGCGACGACCCGGTCATCTTCCTGGAGCCCAAACGCCGGTACTGGACGAAGGGCGAGGTCTCCGGTGCGCCCGCACTCGACCTGCACCGGGCCCGTACCGTCCGTACGGGTTCGGACCTCACCCTGGTCGCCTACGGACCCTTGGTCGCACCGGCGCTGGAGACGGCCCGTATCGCGGGGGAGGAGGGGCACAGCGTCGAGGTCATCGACCTGAGAAGCCTCGCACCGCTGGACACGGACACCGTCATGGCCTCCGTGCTCCGCACCGGCCGGCTCGTCGTCACCCACGAGGCCTCCCGCACGCACGGCATCGGTGCCGAGATCGCCGCCCGGGTCCAGGAGGAGGCGTTCTACGCGCTGGAGGCGCCCGTCCTGCGGGTGACCGGATACGACACGCCGTATCCGCCGAGCCGCCTTGAGGAGGACTGGCTGCCGGGCGTGGACCGCATGCTGGCCGCCGTGGACCGCAGCCTCGCCCACTGAAAGCGCGCGCCGCACATCAGCTTCGAAAGGCAGGACAGCCATGCCCACCACCGAAGATTTCTGCCTGCCCGACGTCGGGGAAGGCCTCACGGAGGCCGACATCCTCCAGTGGACCGTGGCCCTCGGAGACACGGTCGAGGTGAACCAGATCATCGTCGAGATCGAGACGGCCAAAGCCGCCGTCGAACTGCCCTCCCCGTACGCGGGCACGGTCGCCGCACTGCACGCCGCCGAAGGCGACACCGTGCCGGTCGGCGCTCCCTTGATCACCATCGCCGTCGGCGGACCTGGAGAACCTGTCGAGCCTGACGCGGTGGCGGGGCCGGCCGGCTCCGACCAGGGTGACGCGGGGGGACGCACCGCGCTCCTCGTCGGCTACGGTCCGCGCGACGCGGGCACGGCCCGTCGGCGTACCGCTCGCCCTGCCGCGTCCACCGGGGCCGCCTCCGCGTCCACCGGGACCGTCTCCGCGTCCACCGGGACCGTCTCCCGTCCCTCGGCCAAGCCGCCGGTGCGCAAGCTGGCCAAGGACCTCGGCGTCGACCTGCGCACGGTGCTGCCCACCGGACCGCACGGCACGATCAGCCGGGAGGACGTCCATCTCGCGGCCGGGCCGCCGTCTCCGCCTCCGCGCGAGTCGCCCTCCCCGGGCGCGGGTGCCAACTCCCGCGGAGAAACCCGGATTCCCATCCGCGGCGTACGCAAGCACATGGCCGCCGCGATGGTGGCTTCGGCCTTCACCGCCCCGCACGTCACCGAGTTCGTCACCGTGGACGTCAGCGAGACGATGAGACTGCGCGAACTGGTCGGAGCCCGGCGCGAGTTCGCAGGAATGCGGATCTCACCGATGCTCTTCGTGGCGAAGGCCCTGCTGCTCGCCCTGCGCGGAACACCGGAGCTGAACTCCGTCTGGGACGAGTCCCGTCAGGAGATCGTGCTCAAGCACTACATCAACCTCGGCATAGCCGCCGCGACCGACCGGGGCCTGGTGGTACCCAACATCAAGGACGCGGATCTGCTCTCCCTGCCCGAACTGGCACGCGCAATAGCTCAGTTGGCGACGACGGCCCGTGAGGGGCGGACGGAACCACGCGACCTGGCCGGCGGCACGGTCACCCTCACCAATGTGGGTGTGTTCGGCGTGGACACCGGTACGCCCATCCTCAACCCGGGGGAGGCCGCCATCCTCGCCCTGGGGGCCGTACGACGCACCCCGTGGGTGGTCCACGACCAGGCGGGAGAACGTATCGAGCCGCGGTGGACGGCCCAACTCGCCCTCTCCTTCGACCACCGGCTCGCCGACGGCCGGCAGGGCTCGCGCCTGCTGGCCGACGTGGCGGACCTGCTGCGGGAGCCGGGCCTCGCCATGCTGTGACACGGCAGTGGTCCGCACCCCGGGAACTCGGGATGCGGACCACTTCCGTGTCAGTCGCCGTGTCAGCCGCGATAGGTGCGTACGTAGTCGAAACGGGCCGTCGCCCCGGCCGTGTTGAGCGACACCAGACCGATGCGCAGCGCCTGCTCGTCCGGCAGGGCCCACACGCCGGTCCAGGTCCAGTGCACGCCGTCGGTGCTGGTGGCGGCCCGTACCTCGTGCTCGCCGCCCGCCTTGTCGGCGTGGTACGCCAGCCGCATCCAGAGCGTCCGCGCGGGCGGCCCGCCGAACATCGGGCCGTAGGCCACGGCGGTCGGCGGTGTGGTCGTGGGCCGGGCGCCCTCCTTCGCGAACTCGGTCACATGGGTGACCTTCCCGTCGGTGTGGCTCACCGGCAGCACCGAGTGCACCAGCTTGAAGTACCGGTCGTCGCTCCCGTACAGCACCAGCCCGGCCTGCTGGTTGCCCGGACCGTTCGCCAGGTCGAGCTTGGTCTCGACCGTGAAGTCACCGGCCGGTGCGGGCCGGGTGAGGACCGACGCGGTGTTGGTGCCGAGATGCAGTTCGGCGTTCTGCGTCGGCCAGGACAGGACGCCCCCGCCGGTCGCCGCACCCGCCGCCGGTCCCCGGACCCAGCTCCAGTCGGAGGACAGGGTGGCGGAGTCGAACTCGTCGCTGTAGGCGCGCAGTCGCGTGCCCGGCCGTGGGTCGGCGACGCGCCGAGTGACCGGCTCGTACAACTTCACGGCGCCCACGTTGTCGGCGGCCGCTCCGTCCCCGAGAGCGGCGGTGCCGACCTTCCCGGCCCGCGCGGCAGCCGCCGGTACGCTACGGGTCTGGGTGGCCACGGCGTCGTGCAGCCGGTCCGCGCTCACCTCGACGGTGAGGCGGTTGCCGCGCAGCTCGGCCGCCACGTTGCGCCAGGCGCCCCACTGGTAGCCGGACGGGAGCGCGGTCACCTGCTGCCCGGCGCTGACGCCGTTCACCCGCACGTCGGTGACCAGGGCGTTGCGGGTCCGGTCGAGCCAGGCCACGACATGGTTCGCGGGGTTCTTGTAGGCGAGGACCAGACCCGCCGATCCGCCTGCCGCGCCGACCCGGAGATCGGCTTCGGCGCGTACCCGGGCGGGGGCGTTGTCCGAGGTGACGAGGTAGGCCGGATCGGTGGCGCTGCCGGAGTGGGTGACGAAGGTGCCGGGGTCCTGCTCGCCGGCCGTCGCCCAGGCCTTCGTACCGGAGCCCTGCGCCTGCCAGCCGTCCAGCGACCCGTCGTTGAAGGTGCTGCCCGCCTTCCAGGTGGTGACGGGTACCTCGGTGCCGTCGGAGGACGGGCCGGCGCCGGCCCGGACGACGGGCCAGCCGTCGATCCAGTCGAGCCTGTCGACCAGCATCGGACGCCTGCTGAGGGTGCGGTCGATGCCCGGTACGAGGTCGAGGTCGGGATCGTCGGCGGGTATCGCGTGGTAGACGAGCCAGTCCTGCCCGGACAGGTCGGTCTGCAGCGCGTTGTGGCCGGGCCCGATCCAGCGGTCGCTCGAACCGACCACGATGCCGCCCTTGCTGACGGGGGACATCAGGTCCACACCACGGTCGTCGGTGAACGGCCCGGTCGGACTGGTGGAGCGGCCCACCTTGACCTGGTAGCCGCTGTACGCGCCGTCGCAGCAGCCCGCGTCCGAGTAGAAGAGGTAGTAGTAGCCGTCGCGGCGGACGACGAAACCGCCCTCCATGCGCCGCCCCTGGGCGACCTCGGTGACCGTGCCCTCGATCCGGGTGCGGTCGCCGTTCATGCGCGCCACGCAGATGGTGTCGTAGCTGCCCCAGTACAGGTACGGCTGTCCGCCCACGTCGGTGAACTGCGCCTGGTCGATGTCACCGGTCGCGCAGCCGCTCTCCGCCGGGAGCACGGCGCCCGCGTCGGTCCAGGGCCCGGTCGGCGTGGGCGCGGTGGCCACCCCGACGGTGTCCTGGTTCGGCACCGAGTAGAAGAGGTTGTAGTGGCCGTCCGTGTACCGGATGTCGGGCGCCCACAGCCGGGAGCCGCCGTGCCAGGCCGGCTGGGTCTGCGGGGTGAACACCTCGCCCGCGTACGTCCAGTGGGTGAGGTCGGCCGACTTCAGGATCGGCAGCATGCGTTCGGCGGTCTGGCCCTGGGTCTGGAAGACGGGGTTCTGGGTGCCGTAGGCGTACCAGTAGCCGTCCTTGCCGCGGATCACCGCCGGGTCGGGGAAGGTGTCGACGGTGCCGGCCGTCACCGGGTTGGTGTACGTGGACGCCCGTGCGGGGGAGGCGGTGGCGGTCCCGGCGGGCGGGAGCACCGCGAGCAGGAGACCGGCGAGCACGGTGACGACCTGCGCGGTGCGACTCGCTCTTCGGTTCACGCGGTTCACTCTGTTCACGGGGGTGAGACCTCACTGCTCGAAGGGGATTCGAAGGAGCTCAGGGTCGGGTCGTAGTCGGAGGCGCCGATGTCGTACATGGACGTCATCCAGTGGTGGAAGTTGTCGCCGCGCTCCCGGAGCAGGTCGTACAGACGCCGCATCAGACGCAGCCGGACGGACTCCAGTTCGGGGTCCGGGTAGCGGTTGGTCAGCTCGTGCGGGTCGCTTTCGAGGTCGTACAGCTCGTTGACCGAGTCGGGATTGACGACCAGCTTGTAGCGGTCGTCGCGCAGCATGCGCTGGGGGTACGGGAAGTGGTGGCCGTGGAACTCGGCGAGCAACTCCTCGGGCCACTCGGGGTGTTCACCGCGCACCAGCGGCAGCAGACTGCGGCTGTCGGTGGCCGGTTCCGGGTCGCAGCCCGCCAGTTCGAGGATGGTCGCCGTGCAGTCGGTGAGACTGACGAACTCCCGCCGCACCTGCGGCTGTTGGCCCGGCACACGGACGATTCCGGGGATGCGGTAGATGTCCTCGTACATCGCCGGACCCTTGTCGTGCAGCCGGTGGGCGCCGGTGAACTCGCCGTGGTCGGCGGTGAAGAAGACCGAGGTGTCGTCCTCCAGGCCGAGTTCGTCGAGCCGGGTGAGGATGCGGCCGATCTGCTGGTCGACGAGGGTGACGTAACCCCAGTAGACGGCGATGAGTTTGCGTGTGACGTCGAGCGGCATGGTGTCGAAGGTCCAGTGCGCGCTGTAGTTGCGCTGCACGGGCGGTTTGCCCTCGAAGGTCTCCGCGATCGAGGCGGGCAGTTCGACGAGTTCCGGGTCGTAGAGGTCGTAGTAGGAGTCCGGCAGCAGATACGGCAGATGCGGGCCGAAGAAGTGGGTGGCCAGGTAGAAGGGGCGGCCGTCGGCCGCGTACTTCTCCAGGAGTTCGATGGCACGGGTCGCCAGGTAGTACTCGAAGGTCGCCTCCACCGGCTGCTGGAGGCGCGCGGCGAGCAGGTTGCCCGGGTTGCCGTTGGGTGTGGTCCCGCGCACCGGATCGGTGATGCGGTACGGCGGCAGGTCCCGTTCCTTCAGGTAGGCGAGGTAGTCGGGGTGGTCGACGGGGTTGTGCCAGCCCGGCAGGTCGGGTCCCTCGAAGCCGTAGGAGGCGGCGTTGCGGTGGGTGCCCACATGCCACTTGCCGACCAGGCCCAGCTGGTAGTCGCGTTCGGCGAGCGCGGCGGGGAAGGTGAAGGCGCCCTCGGCCAGGTCCTCCAGATAGCCGACGTTGCGCTCGTGGTTGGCGAGCAGCTTGTGCCGGAAGGGGGCCTGGCCGGTGAGCAGACTGGCCCGGGCCGGGGTGCAGATGGCGGTGGGCGTGTAGAAGCGGTCGAAGCGGGTGCCGGTGGTGGCGAGCCGGTCCAGGTTCGGGGTGGCGACATGCGGATTGCCGTAACAGCCCAGTGTGTCCACGCGGTGCTGGTCGGTCATCAGGAAGAGGAGGTTCACGCGGCGGCCTTCGTGTAGACGTCACCCGCGTAGAAGGAGGTCGCGGCCGGGGCCTTCTTCAACTGGCCGGTGCTCACGAAGAAGTCGCTCATGCCGTCCAGCCACTCGCCGACCGTGCCGTCCTTCGTCTTCGCGACGAGTTCGGCGGTCGTCAGCATCTCGACGTGACTCGCGTCCGCCTTCACCTTGTCCTCCGGCAGCTTCAGCAGCGCGGCGGTGAGCTTGACCGACTCCTCGGGGTGCGCGGCACGCCAGTCGTTGGCCTCCTGGAGGACCTTGACGACCTTCGCCTCGGCGGGCCCCTTCTTCCCGCCGGTCACGAACGCGGTGGGGAACGAACCGCCGATGTCCTTGGTGCTCGCCACCTCGACCAGGTCCGGCACCTTCTGCTTGATGGTGTCGATGAGCGGATAGTTGATGCCTGCCCCGTCGATCTGCCCGGAGGAGAACGCCGAGACGATCGTCGGCGCGTCCATGGCGACCTTCTTGATGTCGTCCATCGTCATCCCGGCGTCGCGCAGGGCGAGTTGGAGGATCATCTCGCCGGACGTCCCTTCCGGAACGCCGACCTTCTTGCCCTTGAGCCCGGCGATCGAGGTGATGCCCGGCTTGGCGATCACACGGTCGGCATAGGTCAGCGTGTCGATCGCGACCACCCTGGCTTTCCCCGAGGCGGGCAGCCACAGCGCACCGGGACCGATGTACCCGTAGTCGAGATCCCCGCTGCCCAGCGCCTGGATCTGAATGGGCCCATTGACGAACGTCTTGTACGAGGCGGACAGCCCGTGCTTCTTCCACAGACCCTGGTCGTCGGCGATGGCCAGCAGACTGGCCCCGTTGTAGTCGGCGATGTACCCGAAACGGATCTTGGTCCCGCCACCGCTGTCGCCGTCGTCCGAGGAGCAGGCGGACACGGAGAGCGCGAGCGCTGTGGCGGAGAGTGAGGTGAGGAGGGTGCGACGGGACATGCTCATGGCGCTGAGCCTTTCGTTCTGTTGGATTTCGTTACGGCCCGTCCGGGAGCCTGAGGACGAGCGCGGAGTGTCTTCAGCCCGCCCGGCGTCTGAGGACCGGGGGTTCGGGGGCCGGCCCCGAGTCGTTGACGGGAACGGGTAGGGGCGGCGGGGGCGAGGAGAATCGCAGCCGACGGCTGGTCAGGTCACCGGAGCCTTCGGAGCCACGGGTTCCTGGTGGTACACCGCATGCCAGACCTCGTTCCGAATGCGGGCGAACTCGGGGGACAACCGCAGCTCCTCGGTCCGCGGATAGGGCAGATCCACGTCGATCACCCGATGGACACGCCCCGGCCGAGCGGCCATCACGACGACACGTCGCGCCAGATAGACGGCCTCGTCCACGTCATGGGTGACGAAGAGGACGGTCCGCCGCTCCTGCGTCCAGGTGTCCAGCAACTGGTCCTGCATCTGCACCCGCGTGAGGGCGTCCAGGGCGCCGAACGGCTCGTCCATCAGCAGGACTT
This sequence comes from Streptomyces liliiviolaceus, assembly GCF_018070025.1. Classification (NCBI taxonomy): domain Bacteria; kingdom Bacillati; phylum Actinomycetota; class Actinomycetes; order Kitasatosporales; family Streptomycetaceae; genus Streptomyces; species Streptomyces liliiviolaceus. Next base: position 5,353,417 of record NZ_JAGPYQ010000001.1, on the reverse strand, counting down.
CGGGGTCGACCGCGTAGGCCCGGGCGATCGCACAGCGCTGCTTCATACCGCCGGACAGCGTCTTGGGCAGCGCGTCGGCGAAGTCCTTGAGTCCGACGAGCTCGATGGCGTGGTCGGCCTTGCGGCGCCGCTCGGCGGCGGACAGGGAGGTGAGCTTGAGACCGAACTCGACGTTGCCGCGCACGGTGAGCCAGGGGAAGAGCGCGTACTGCTGGAAGATGACACCGCGCTCGGGGCCGGGGCCCGTCACGACGGCTCCGTCGACGAGGACCTGCCCGGTGGTGGGTTCGGCGAGACCCGCGGCCAGGTTCAGCAGCGTCGACTTGCCGCAGCCCGAAGGGCCCACGACCGTGACGAACTCGCGGTCGGCGATGTCCAGCGACACCTCGTCGAGGGCCGTGAACTCCCCCTGCTTCAGGGGGAACGTCTTCCCGGCGGCCCGGAAGGAGATCTTGGCACCGGACGTGCTGGACACGCCGGACTTACCGAGTGAGGGCTTCATCGTCGCTCCTGCCAGGCCGTCAGATGGCGTTCCGCGCGCAGCAGCAGGCGGTCCATCACCAGGCCGATCACTCCGATGCTGATCAGCCCGACGAAGATCGTCGGCAGGTCGTAGTAGGTCTGCGCGTGCATCATCTCGTAGCCGAGGCCCTTGTCCGCGGCGATGAGTTCGGCGGCGACGACCGTGGCCCAGGAGGCCCCGAGTCCGATGCGCATACCGACGAGCAGGAACGGGGTGGCGGCCGGAACGACCACCTTGAGGAAGATCACGCGGTCCCGGGCGCCCAGCACCCGGGCCGCGTTGACGAGCGTGCTGTCCACGCCGATCACCCCCTGGAACGCGGCGACCACACTGGACAGGAACGCCGCCAGGAAGATCACGAAGACCTTGGGCGTCTCGCCGATGCCCATGGTCACGATGGCGAGGGGGATGATCGCCAGCGGTGGCACGGTCCGGAAGAACTGCACGTACGGTTCGAGCAGGCCGCGGGCCAGCGGGTACCAGCCCATGAGGAACCCGACGGGCACGGCGAGCAGGGTGCCCAGGGTGAAGCCGAGGAAGACCCGGCGCAGGCTCGCCAGCGCGTCCTCGCCGAGTGTGCCGTCGCCCGCCATGTCCAGGGCGCGGGAGCCGACCGACAGCGGGCCCGGCACGTCGACCAGCTGGGCCGAGGTGGCCACGGCCCATACGGCGATGCCCAGGGCGAGTGCCGCCAGGTTGAGCACGAACGGGGGCACGGTCCGGGGCCGGTGTCGTCGGCCGGACGCGGCGGGCGTCTTCTCCGGGCGCTTGTCGGGTGCGGTGAGCACGGTCATGGCGACCTCGTCGGTGCGGGGACGGTCACGGTCACTCCACGGAGTTCGGTGTGTGATAGCGGGTGAGCAGAGGGGAGTCGTGCAGGACGAGCGCGATGGCGCCGAGCGCGCCGCCCACCTCGCCGAGCGTGGCCGGCCGTAGATCGATGTCCGGCCGGGAGACCGGCATCAGATGGGCGGACAGGGCGCGCTCGACGGGTTCGAAGAGGGCGGGTCCGGCCTCGGCGAGTTCGCCGCCGAGCACCGTGACATGGGGGCCGACCGCGTTGCACACGGCCGCGAGGACGGTCCCCACCCGGGTGCCGACGCCGTCCAGCACTCGGCGTGCGGCCGGATCCGTGGCCAGCGCCGCGAGGAAGGCGTCCAGATCACCGGCGCCGGGATGCGCGTCGAGGACGGCGCCGATCGAGGCGACCGTCTCCAGACAGCCGTCCTTGCCGCACGAACATCGGCGCCCGTCAGGTTCGGCCGTGATGTGGCCGAACTCGCCGGACAGTCCGCGGGCACCCCGGTGCAGGGCGCCGCCGACGACCAGCCCTCCGCCGACGCCGTGCGACAACCGCAGATAGAGCACGTCCTGGACACCGGCCGCCGCTCCCCAGGTCGCCTCGGCCAGCGCCGCGAGCCGGGTGTTGTTGTCGAGCAGCACGGGTACGCCGAAACGTTTGCGCAGCAGCACCGGCAGGTCCTCGTGGGGCCGGGGCGTGCTGCTCGCGGCGCCGGTGACCGAGGAGCCGTCGGTGGCGGAGGCATCGGTCGGGAGGGCGTCGTGCACCGGTCCGACCACGCCCACGCCGATGCCGCTGAGCGCCCCGAGGCGCAGGGTGCCCCCGGCGAGTCCGCCGACCAGCCGGGCGGCGAGGTCGACCCGCTTCTCCCAGGACAGACCCGCACCGTGCGGGGCGCTCGCGGAACCGATCACCTCGTGGGCGACGTTGACCGCGGCGACGTGCACAGCGCGCCGTGCGAAGTCGATGCCGATGGCCTGGCCCGCGTCCCGGTGGAGGGTCAGGGTCTCGACCGGCCGGCCGCGGCGGCGCTCGGCGGGGACGGGAGCCGTGGCCACGACCGCTCCGCTGTCCACCAGGGCGGACACGATGTCGTACAGGGTCGTACGGGACAGCCCTGTCAGCCGCCCCAGGTCGGCCCTGTTGAGCGGGCCGTGGGTGCGCATCTGCCGCAGGACGAGTTCCTCGTGACCACGGCGCAGCCGTGCCAGCGGACCCTCGTGGTCGTGTGCCATGGGGCACAGGATGCGGACTCCGCAGCTTTTACGTCAACAGTCCGGAATAAATCAGTGAACCTGGGGTCGGGCTCCGCACGGCCATGAACATGCAGTTCAGAGGGGTGTTGAGGGTCGTTCCGTGAGACGGTCACGTTTCATGAGGCTGCAATGTTGCGGTCACCGGGCGAGGGCCGGCCGCGTCGTGCAAGGTCGCCCGGGCCGGGTCCTCAGGCGTCCCACGCGCAGCGGAAGCCGAGGTTCCCCGTGCTGCTGTCGGGCGTGTTGGCCGTACGGGCGGCGACGCGGTAGCGGTTGCAGTACGAGCTGTGGCAGAGGTACGAGCCACCCCGCATGACGCGCGACGTGCCCTGCGAGGGGCCCTTCGGATCGGTGCGCGGACGCTCGGAGTGCCGCGTGCCCCACCGGTCGGCGCACCACTCCCACACGTTCCCGGCCATGTTGTGGAGCCCGTGGCCGTTGGGCTCGTACGCGTCCACCGGAGCCGTGCCCCGGTAGCCGTCCTCGGCGGTGTTCTTGGTCGGGAAGTGCCCCTGCCAGATGTTGCAGCGGTGCTCGCCCTCGGGTGTCAGCTCGTTCCCCCACGGGTAGCGGTTCTGTACGAGGCCGCCCCGCGCGGCGTACTCCCACTCGGCCTCGGTGGGCAGCCGCGCCCCGGCCCAGCGGCAGTAGGCGACGGCGTCGTTCCAGGAGAGGTGCACCACGGGGTGGTCGCCGCGGTCGGCCACCGAACTGCCCGGCCCCTCCGGGGTCCGCCAGGTCGCGCCCTCGACCCCGCACCACCAGGGCGTCTGCGGCGGCCGGGCCGCGCCGCGCCGCAGAGCGGCGGGCAGGAATCCGGCGAAGACGAACGACCAGCCGAAGCGCTCCGCCTCGGTGACGTGACCGGTCGCCTCGGCGAACCGGGCGAACCGGTCGTTGGTCACGGCGCAGGCGTCGATCCGGAAGGGCGAGAGGACGACCTCGCGCACCGGTCCCTCGCCGTCGTCGGGGAAGCCGTCCGTGTCCTGGGTCCCCATCAGGAAGGAGCCGCCGCCCAGCAGCACGCTCGCGTCCCGCTCCCGGCCCGGGTCCTCCTGGCCCTGGCTCCCGCGCGGGCTCTGCCCCCGGTCCCGGCTCCGGTCCTGGCCCCGTACCCCGTCCCGTGCCCCGTCCGGTGCCCCGTCCGGTGCGCGGTCCGCGGTGGCGCGGACCGTCGGCCCGAGGGAGAGTCCCGCCGCGCCCCGGTCGACCGAGGGCGCGCAACAGCTCCCGGACTCCGCCTCGTCCACGCGGCCTCCCTCAAGAAGTGATCTCCGTTCGAGGCTACGGCACCCGAGAAGCGTTGATCATCGCGGCCTCGCGTCTCCCCGTGCCCCGGGGCCGCCGCCGTGCCCGACGGTTCGGATGGGGCCGGGGTGGATTGCGTTCGCACAGCAGGGGTACCGGGAGGGGGCAATTCCGTATGAGACGTACCCGTACGCAACCTATGAGCCGTACGCGATGTGCACGCCACATGAAACGTACGGACTGTACAGAAGTCACGAGACAGGAGACACCGACATGGCTTCCCAGGCCACCCCCCGCTACACCGTCCCGGGCCTCACGGTGGAGAACGCCTCCACGCTCATCGAGCTGCTGCAACTGCGGCTGCACGCCCTCAACGATCTCCACCTCACGCTCAAGCACGTCCACTGGAACGTGGTGGGGCCGCACTTCATCGCCGTACACGAAATGCTCGACCCGCAGGTCGACCGCGTGCGGGACATGGCCGACGACGTCGCGGAGCGTCTCGCGGCCCTCGGTGGCGTCGCCCACGGCACTCCCGGCACGCTGGTCGAGGAGCGCTCGTGGAAGGACTACAGCGTGGAGCGGGCCGACGCGATCGCCCACCTTGGCGCGCTCGACGTCGTGTACACCGGTCTGATCGAGGACGTCCGCGCCGCGGTCGGGACGTCGGGCGACCTCGACCCCGCCACCGAGGACCTGCTGATCGAGCAGCTGCGTGACCTGGAGCAGTTCCAGTGGTTCGTACGGGCGCACCTGGAGACCGCGGGCGGCACCCTCAGCACGGCCGACGCCACCACCGAGACGGGCGCCGCCGAGAAGGCCTCGAAGGCCTGACGGACACACCACGCCACCTTCGCCACGAGAGAAAGGCCCACCGAGATGTCCGACAAGCCGCTCAACGGTCACCGGGTCCTGGTGCTCGTCACCAACTACGGAGTTGAGCAGGACGAGTTGGTGGTACCGGTCCGCCGGCTCCGGGAGAACGGGGCCGACGTCACCGTCGCGGCCGTGAGCGCGGATCCCGTCCGGACGCTGGTGGGCGACAAGGACCCCGGAGAGACGGTGGAGCCCACCACGACGCTCGACGCGATGGACGCCGACGCGTACGAGCTGCTGCTGCTCCCCGGCGGCACCATCAACGCCGACCAGCTCCGACTGCAGAGCAAGGCCCTTGAGACGGTCAAGGCGTTCGCGGCGTCGGGCCGGCCGATCGCCGCGATCTGCCACGGCCCCTGGGCCCTGGTGGAGGCCGGCGTCCTGAACGGCAAGACGCTGACGTCGTTCCCCTCCGTGCGCACCGACATCCGCAACGCGGGCGCCAAGGAATGGGTGGACGAGGAGGTCGTGAGCGACAGCGCGAACGGCTACACCCTGGTCACCTCCCGGACGCCGAAGGACCTCGACGCATTCGTGGATGCCGCCGGCAAGGCCCTGGCCGGCTCCTGAACCCCCGTCGGCGATACGCCGATCCCACTCACCGCCATCGGCTCGACAGCCCCCAGCCACCTGTCGGCCCGACATCCGGCCCGCACGCCGGATCGACGGCCGGTTGTAGCCTCCTTCCGCGGTGTCCCCGAAGTCCGGGAGAAAATTTCTGCGGGTGATGTCGAGAACCCGCGCGCGGCTCCGTCCTCGCAGTGAACGCGGCCGCAAGGGGCCGTACCGCACCAGGGAGAACACCATGGCCAAGTACCTGCTTCTCAAGCACTACCGGGGCGGGCCCGCATCCCTCAACGACGTGCCGATGGACCGGTGGACGCCGGAGGAGGTCTCGGCCCACGCGCAGTACATGAGTGATCTCGCGGCGCGGCTCGAAGACTCCGGCGAGTTCGTCGACAGCCAGGCCCTGTCGTCGGAGGGCACGTTCGTGCGCCACGACGGCGAGGGACGGCCACCGGTCACCGACGGTCCGTTCGCGGAGACCAAGGACCTGATCGCCGGCTGGATGGTGATCGACGTCGAGACCTACGAGCGGGCGCTCGAAGTGGCGGGCGAACTGTCCGCGGCCCCGGGCGCGGGCGGGAAACCCGTCCAGGAGTGGCTGGAGGTACGCCCGTTCCTGTCCCCGTGCGTGACCATCACGGACTGACGGACCGTGAACGAGTCCTTGCTGCGGACGCTCACGCCCGCCGTGCTCGCCGTCCTCGTCCGTCGCGGAGCCGACTTCGCGGCGGCCGAGGATGCCGTGCAGGACGCCCTCGTCGAGGCCGTGCGCGTGTGGCCGGACGACCCGCCGCGGGACCCCAAGGGCTGGCTGGTCACGGCGGCCTGGCGCAAGTTCCTCGACGCCGTCCGCGCCGACACCTCCCGGCGGAACAGGGAGGTACGCGTCGACCGCGAGCCCGTGCCCGGCCCTGGCGAGGCGGCCGACGACACGCTCCAGCTGTACTTCCTGTGCGCGCACCCTGCCCTGACACCGGCCTCGGCCGTCGCCCTCACGCTCCGCGCGGTCGGCGGCCTGACCACACGGCAGATCGCCCGGGCCTACCTGGTGCCGGAGGCGACCATGGCCCAGCGGATCAGCCGGGCCAAGCGGACCGTCTCGGACGTCCGCTTCGACCGGCCCGGTGACGTCGCCACGGTCCTGCGCGTGCTCTACCTGGTGTTCAACGAGGGCTACTCCGGTGACGTCGACCTGGCCGCCGAGGCGATCCGGCTCACCCGCCACCTCGCGGCCGGGACCAGGCACGAGGAGGTCGCGGGCCTGCTGGCGCTCATGCTGCTCCACCACGCCCGGCGCCCGGCACGGACCGGCGCCGACGGCAGGCTCGTACCCCTCGCGGAGCAGGACCGCGGGCTGTGGGACACCCGGCTGATCGCGGAGGGCGTCGGCATCCTCCAGGCGGCCCTCGCCCGCGACCGGCTGGGCGAGTTCCAGGCGCAGGCCGCCGTCGCCGCGCTGCACGCCGACGCCCGGTGCGCCGCGGAGACCGACTGGGTGCAGATCGTCGAGTGGTACGACGAGCTGGTACGCCTCACCGGCAACCCGGTGGCCCGCCTCAACCGGGCCGTAGCGGTGGGCGAGGCCGACGGCCCGCGCGCCGGCCTGACCGCCCTGGCGCGGCTCGACCCCTCACTGCCCCGCCATACGGCCGTCGCGGCCTATCTGCACGAGCGCGACGGCGACCTGGCGACCGCGGCACGGCTCTACGCCGAGGCCGCCCTCTCCGCGCCGAGCCTCCCCGAACGGGACCACCTCACGCGCCAGGCGGCCCGGCTCAACGCGGAGCTGCGCGGCTGAGCGGCGTGCGGTACACCTGACACTGTCAGATTTTCCTCTCGGTTTCCAAATTCGGCGTACGCGGGCGGAGTTGACGCCGTACGGTCGCCGTATGCCCGTCGACGAACACATGCCCGCCCTGCCCTCTCTGCGTCAGCGGCGTCGAGCGGCCGCCACCCAGGAGATCCTGGACGCGGCCGAGCGCCAGATCGCCGAGAGCGGCCCCGCGGCCCTGTCGCTGCGTGCCGTCGCCCGGAGCCTGGGCATGACCGTGCAGGCGCTCTACCACTACTTCCCGAGCAGGGACGAGCTGGTCACGGCCCTCATCACCAAGGCGTACGAAGCCCTGGGCGACGCCGTCCAGGCCGCCGTCGACGCCTCGGAGGGGGACTCACCCCTGGAACGGGTGGTGGACGCGGCCGAGGGCTATCGCCGGTGGGCCGTCGACCATCCCGAGCGGTTCCAGCTCCTGTACGGCACGCCGTTGCGGTACTACGAGGCTCCCGTCGAGGGCGCGACCACCCAGGCGGTGCGCCGGATGGGCGCGATCTTCGAGCGCGAGATGTTCGACGGCTTCACCCCGGCGCAACTGGCCGCGGTCGACGCCTCCGAACTGTCGCCCGCGTTCGTGGCGTTCTTCGACCAGTTGCCGCCGGCCGGTCACGATGCTCTGCCCCCGGTCCTGACCGCACTCGTCATGAGCGCGTGGGGGCACATGCACGGCCTGGTCGTCCTGGAGGTGTTCGGGCACACCACGTTCCTCGGCGAACACCCCGCGGAAATCTTCCGATTGGGGATGCGGAACACGCTGAAGGACATCTTCGACCGCATTCCCGCGACGGACCAGGCCGGTTGACGACCGTTCTGGCGAGAATCCGGAGCCGATCGGCATTTTCGCCGCTGTTTGCTCCGCGGCGCCGTCCATAGGCTCGTGGCATCAACCGCCGACGAGAAGGCTGTCCGTATGTCCGACAAGAGCAATTCCCCTGCCGGTAATTCCCCGCACGCCCTGCCCAGGACCGTGGCCGGAGTGCGCATCCCCACCGGTGAACTGGCGCAGAAGACAGCGCAGTTCGTGCGGAGCGTGTCCTCGGGGACGCTCTACAACCACGTCATGCGGTCCTACCTCTTCGGCTCCCTGCTGTACGACCGACGCGGCGTCCCCTACGACAGGGAACTCGCGTTCGTCGCCGCCGCCCTGCACGACCTCGGGCTGGTCAAGGCGTACCAGACCCCGGACGAGCGCTTCGAGGTCGACGGCGCCGACGCCGCACAGCGGTTCCTGCGGGAACAGCACATGCCGGCCGAACGCGTGGCGGTCGTCTGGGACGCGATCGCCCTGCACACCAACGCGGGTATCGCCATGCGGAAGAGGCCGGAGATCGCGGTGGTCTGCGTGGGCTCGGGAATGGATTTCTCGGGGAACGAACTTCAGCGCATTCCGCCCGACGCCCTTGAGGAAATACTGACGGCCTTCCCCAGGGAAGGGTTCAAGCAGGACGCGCTCGACAACATTCTTTCGCTGTGCCGCACCAAACCCATGTCGGTGCTCATGCACCCCTTCGCCGAAGTCGGCCGCCGTCACCTCCCCGAATTCCCGGTGCCCACGGTGGAGGATCTCCTGCTCGCCGCGCCGTTCGAGGAGTGACGACCGTTCGAGAAGTGACAACTGTTTGAGAAGTGACGACTGTTCGAGAAGTGTGGCCGGCCGCGGAGAGGCGGCCGGCCGACAGGATTCCGCCCCGTCGGGGCGGAACGCTCACTTGCCCGGCGCCGCCTTGCGCAGGGTGGTGATGCAGGTGCTGATGGCCTCCTGGAGCTCCTCCAGGCGCTGCAGCATGTCGTCCTCGTAGATGGTGTCGAGGTCGTCGGCGTCGTCGAAGGTCAGCTCCTCGAAGACCTTGGTCGCCTTCTGCAGGCTGCTGTAGAACTTCGTACGCCGTTCCTGGAGGCGGAGTTCGGGATCGGCCTGGATGGTCTGGGCGACGATGTCCTTCATCGAGTCGAACGCCTCGGAGGCCCACTCACTGGTGTCCTCGTTCTCGTCCAGTTCGTCGATGAGCGAGAGGTGGCGTTCGGCCTCGGCGCGCAGCTCGGCGGGGGCGTCGATGGTCTGCCCGGCGGGAGTCTTGACCTGGCCGTTCTCCACGATGTCGCGGACGTAGCCGATACGGCTGGCCGCCTGCGTCTCGGTGGCGACCGCCTTCTTCAGGTCGTCGGTGCGGGCGATGTCACGGGCCCACTCCGTCTGGAGCGACGGGTCCTCCTGGAGCCGGTCGAGGAGCGCCGCGCGGGCCGCCTTCGCCGTGGAGGGGTCGGCGAGGATCGCCGCCCGCAGCGCGGTGGGGTTCTCGGCGACCTCCAGGGCCTTCGTCGGCCGGATGCCCTCGGCCTCGGCCGCCGCGGTGATCGCCGTGCCGCGCTCGGAGGAGGCGCTGGACCGGGAGACGTAGTACGCGTGCCACACGTCGGAGTCCGGCAACTCCACGTCCTGGCCGGGTGCCAGCGCCTCGAAGTACGGGACGAGACCGTCGTCGGCCGCCTTGTCCCACGCCTTGTAGTAGCGCATGACCCGCTCGGGCGAGCACCCGGCCAGCTCGGCGAAGACCTTCGCTGAGACCTTCAGCGTCTCGCCCGGCGCCTCGCCGCCGGGCCGCACGCTGCGCGCCACCTTCAGCGCGAACGCCCAGCCGCCGGCCCGCACGTACGCCCCGAAGTCCTGGGCGTCCTGGGCGACCTCGGCGGGCACGTCCTCCGGCGTGACGTCGGCGTGCGCCTCGTCCTCGGCGGCTTCGGTACGCGCCTTCTCCGCCGGAACCTCGGCGTGCGTCTCGTCCGCCGGAACCTCGGCGTGCGCCCCGGCGGCCGGACTCTCCTCGCGCGCCCCGTCCGCCGGGACCTCGTCGGCGGACGTCCCGGGCTCGACCCAGAACTCCCCGGTGTCTGCGGCAGCCTGTCCGGGCACCTGGTCGACGGGCGGAACGGCCGGTTCGGTTTGAGCGGTCACTACGGTCACTGAAAGACTCTCCCGGGGATGGACAGGGCTACAAAGGGCGGCGTACGCAGCCTATATGAACCCGTTCATGATGGTTCGAACTCCCTTGCGCCGGCCGCTCCGACGCGCCAGCCCCTTCCCTCGTCCCTCTCCCGCCCCGTGAGGGGCCGGGGCCGCAGATAACTCTCCGCCTTCACTCAAGTACGCTTAGTAAATGAACGTTTCGAGTGCGGAACTCCGTGAACCGCAGGGGCCGGCCGCCGTGGTGACGGGTGTGGGCTCCCATCTTCCACCCCGCCGTGTGACCAACGACGAGCTGTGCTCCCGGCTGGACAGCAGCGACGCGTGGATCCGGGAGAGAATCGGCATCCAGGAGCGTCGCCGCGCGGACACGGCGGTGTCCACGGGAGATCTGGCCGTGGAGGCGGCGCGACGCGCGATGCGGTCGGCCGGCGTCACGGACGTCGACGCCCTCGTCCTGGCCACGACCACCCCCGACCACCACTGCCCGGCCACCGCGCCCGCGGTCGCCCACCGGCTCGGACTGGGCGACACGATCGCCTTCGACGTCACCGCGGGCTGCGCGGGATTCGTGTACGCGTCGGCCGTCGCCGCCGGCCTCATCAGCGCGGGCAGCGCCCGCAGGGTCCTCGTCGTGGGCGCGGAGACGATGTCCGCCATCATCGACTCCGACGACCGCGCGACGGCCCCGCTCTTCGGCGACGGCGCCGGAGCCATGGTCCTGGAGGCCGGACTCGCGGGACAGGACGGCAGCCTCGGATCCTTCGCCTGGGGAAGCGACGGTTCGCTCGCCGACGCCATCGTCATCCCGGCCGGCGGAGCCCGCGAACGCGACCGGCGGGACACCGCGCCCGCGAGTGACTTCTTCGTTCACATGCGCGGAAACGAGGTCTTCCGGCACGCGGTGCGCCGTATGACCCAGGCCGCCCGGGAGGCGGTGGAGGCCGCTGGCTGGACGCTCGACGAGGTCGACCGGCTGATCGTCCACCAGGCCAACGGGCGCATCGCCGCCTCCGTGGCCGACGCTCTCGGCATCCCGCCCGAGCGAACCCCCTCGAACATCGCCCACGTCGGCAACACCGCGGCGGCCTCCGTCCCGTTGCTGCTCGCCCACGCCGCGGACGAGGGGCAGCTGAAACCTGGGCACCGCGTGCTCGTTGTCGCTTTCGGCAGCGGGCTCGCCTGGGCCGCCACCAGCCTCGTATGGCCCCCGGGCATCACCGCGGAGCTGTAGAGATCCATCTGCCCAGGAACGTAAGGAAACGAAGCACGTGCTGGAAGAACTCAAAGGCATCCTCACGGCGCAGGCGGGCCTGCCCCCCGCGCCCATCACCGCCGACGCCACCCTGGCCGACGCCGGCATCGACTCCATGGCCGTGACCGTGCTGTCCATGCAACTGGAGGACCGCATGGGCCTGTTCCTCACCGAGGACGAACTGTCGTGCGCCCCCACCGTCAACGCCCTGGCCGACCTCATCGCGAGCCGAGCCGCCGGGAAGCCGTGATGGCGACCGTCCCCTCCGTGTGGAATGCGCCCGAGTGGACCGCGCCGGAGGAGACCAGGGAGGAGCTGGTACCCCTGGAATGGCGCGGCCTGCGCTACACCTGCCGCGTCATCACCTCGGACCGGCCCCCGGTCACCGAACCCCTGCTCCTGCTCGGCGGCGCCCTCCAGGACATGTACGCGTGGCCCCGGCTGGAGCGCAGACTCAGCGCGCACATGCCGCTGGTGTTCGTCGACCTGCCCGGCGTCGGAACGGCCGACGACCTGCCCGCCGAACAGGGCTTCGACGCGCTCGCCGAGGCCGCCCTGCGGGTCACCGACCGGCTCGGGTTCGACCGGATCAACCTCCTGGGGGCCTCGTACGGCGCGCCGATCGCCTACCGCGCCGCCCTGAGCCGGCCGGCCCGGGTCGCACGGCTGGTCCTGGCGGGTGCCACGCACCGGATGAACCCGCGCCTGGTCTCCGACTGCGAGGAGGTGTGGAGTGCCCGCGCCGCGCTCGCGGACGACATCGACGGGTCGCTCTCGGACTCCGGCTCGCAGGAGATCGCGGGCCGCGCCGTCGCCACGCTGCTGAACACCGCCCTGCGGGACCAGGTCTCCCAAGCTGCCACCGTGGCACGGATGCTGCACCGGCAGTTCGCCCGCATCACCCCGGCCGAGGCCCGCCGCCACGCCGTCTGCCACCGCCGTCTGCTCGCCTCGGACCCGCTTCCGGCCGAGACCGTCGACGCGGTGCGCGCGCTGGTGTTCACCGGCGAGCACGACGACGTCAGCACACCGGACGAGAACCGTGCCGTGGCGGCCGCCATCGCCGACTCGACCTTCCTGCTGGTCCGCGACGCCGACCACATGGTCCACCTGGAACGGGAAGCCGAGTACGCGGACCTGGTCCTGCGCTTCCTCACCGACCTCCCGCTCGACGGCCTCCCCTACACGACCGCACCGGAACGGCTCGGGGCGCGGAGGTAGGAGCCGGTGGCCCGCACACACGGCACCGCCCGCCCGGACCATGGCACGGTCCGAGCGGGCGGGCTGTCATGTCGACAGGGCGTCAGAGGGCGCCCAGGGTGTCAGTGGGCGTCAGGGAGTGATGCGCCACTGCTGGATGTAGCCCACGTCGATCGCCGCCACGTCACGCACCCGCAGCTTCCACGTGCCGTCGACCGGCTGCGCCGAGGCGTTCACCGTGAAGGTCTGGTCCACGTTGTCCGCGGAACCCCCGCTGCGGTTCAGCAGCGAGTACACGGTTCCGTCGGGGCCCACCAGATCGACCGTCAGGTCGCCCCGGTAGGTGTGGACGATGTTGACGTACACCTCGGTGGTCGCCGAGGCGTTGCCCGAGCGGCCCGTGATGGTGATGGGCGACTCGACCGCGGCACCGTTGTCGGGGATGTCGACACGGGTGGAGCTGCCGTAGATGTTCGCCACGCGCCACTCGAAGGTGTCGGAGGCGGTCGAGCCCGTGCCGTCGGTGACCGTCACGGTCACCTCGCTGGTGCCGGTGGCGGTCGGCACGCCGGAGATCAGTCCGCCGTCGCTCGCGGTCAGACCGTCGGGCAGGCCGGTGACCTCGTAGGTCAGGGGCGAGTCCGAGTTGGTGGTGTAGGCCTCGATCTGCAGGGACACGTCCTGGCCGACGCCGGAGAGTTGGTCGCCGATCGGGGAGAGGTTGGTCCCGAGCGCGATGCGGTCGCCGACGTTGATGCCCGCCCAGGCGGCGGCGACGGCGAGGTAGGTGTCGCTGTAGGCCCCGAAGAGGTCGGTCGCGGCCTGCAGCGTCGCGGTCCTGGCGGCCGCGTAGTTGGTCGTCGAGGTCATGTACGTCGACAGCGCGCGGTACCAGATGTCGGCCGCGTTCTCGATGCCGATGCCCGCCACCGGCACGCCGTCGACGGTCGGGCTGTCGTAGGCGACCCCGTTCACGGTCTTCGCGCCGCTGCCCTCGGACAGCAGGTAGAAGAAGTGGTTCGCGGGACCGGAGGAGTAGTGGACGTCGATGCTGCCCAGCGAGGCGTCCCAGTAGTCGCGGGAGCGGCTGTCCTTGGAGGGCTTGTCCATGTAGCGCAGCGGCGTACCGTTGCCGTTGATGTCGATCTTCTCGCCGACCAGGTAGTCGGGGACGTCCGCCTCAAGACCGGCGTTGAACTCGACGGCCGCGGCGAAGATGTCCGAGGTCGCCTCGTTGAGGCCGCCCGACTCACCCGAGTACACCAGGCCTGCGGTCGCCGCGGTGACACCGTGGCTCATCTCGTGGGCCGCCACGTCGAGCGACGTCAGCGGGGCCGCGTTGCCCGCGCCGTCCCCGTACGTCATGCAGAAGCAGGAGTCCTGCCAGAAGGCGTTGACGTAGCTGTTGCCGTAGTGGGCACGGCTGTAGGCGGCCACACCGTCGTTGCGGATGCCGTTGCGGTTGTGGACGTCCTTGTAGTAGTCCCAGGTCGCCGCCGCGCCGAAGGCGACGTCCACGCCGGCGGTCTGCCGGTTGCCCGGAGTTCCGTCGCCCCAGACATCGTTGTCATCCGTGAAGAGGGTGCCCGTGCCGGACGTTCCCTGGTTCAGGTCGTACGTACGCTGTCCGGCGCGGTCGCCGTCGACGAGCTGGTACGTCGAGCCGGAGAGCGTGCTGCCGACGGACACGTCGCCGTTGTACTGGCCGTGACCCGCTCCGGTGTGCACGCCCTCGTACTCGGCGGCGACCTTCCCGGTGCTCGCGTCGGTGACGACGTGCAGTTCGCTGGGCGTGCCGTCGTCCTGTACCCCTTCGACGACGGACTCCCACGCCAGGACAGGCTTGGCGGATCCGGCGGCCCACACCACGAGCCGGGGCTTGCCCTCGATCGCGGACTTCTCCACGTCGGCCGCCTTGCCGACGGCCAGTGCCTTGTCGGCGGCGCCGGTCGCGGAGATCTTCGGCGTGGTTGTCGGCACCGTGATGGTGGCGCCGGTCGCCTTGGACGTGGTGGTGCGGCCCTTCTTCACATGCAGCACCAGGTCGCCGCCGAGGACCGGAAGCCCCGCGTACGTGCGCTCGTACCGGGTGTGGGTCGTGCCGTCGGCGTCCTTGACGACATCCTTGACGACGAGCTTCTCGCGGGAGCCGAGGCCGAGTTGCTTCGCGGTGTCACCGGACTCGGCGGTGGCGCTCTTGAGCAGCGCGGTGCGCGCGGCGGGTGACAGGGCGGGCTGGGCGGCCCCGGCGCGCGGTGTGGCGACGATCTTCGAGGGGCCGGAGCCGGGGTCGGCGGGCGCGGCGGACACGGGTGCGCCCTGGACGCCGAGGACGAGCAGCGAGCTCGCGGTGGTGAGGGCGAGGGCTGCGGCGCGTCTGCGCCGGTGGGCAAAGCGATGGGGCCCGGACAATGTCTTCTCCTCCTGCGACGGCCGGCGTCTGGTGGACGCCGGCGGTGAGCGGTCCGGCGGGGTACGGCCGGTCCGAAAGGGGGGTGGAGCGGGAAGAAGCGCAGCACGAGGTGCACACGGAGGCGCCGGAGAACTCGGCGGCGCGTGAGACGTGGGGGTACGGGGGATGTATGAGTGGGGGGTGTGACGGTGTGAACGAAGGGTGAACGTTCGACAGCAGAGTGACATCCGATGCACAGGTTGTCATGGATGTGACAAGACAACGGCTTGAATTGACCATTGCTTGCTGGGAGTTCCTCACCCGCGGCACATGTTTTCGGCCGTGGTCGATCGGGGGCCGTCGACGGCTATGCCGGGTGGCTCCGGTGCGAGCTCCGGTCCAGGTGCCGGGCGAGCCAGTCGGTACGGGTCCGGCGGGCCGTGACCGAGATGGCCGCCTGTGGGAAGAGGGCGTCGAATCCGTGGAATCCGCCCGCCCAGACGTGGAGTTCGGCTTGGCCGCCGGCGGCCCAGATGCGGGTGGCGTAGTCGGTGTCCTCGTCGCGGAAGACCTCGGCCGAGCCGGTGTCGATGTAGGCGGTCGGCAGGCCCGAGAGGTCGTCGACCAGGGCGGGGGAGACGTACGGGGGCACGTCCTCGCCGCCGAGGTCCGGGAGGTCCCCGAGTTCCCCGGGGTCCCCGGGGCCGGCGAGGTGTCCGAGGACGGCATGCCAGCCGAACTCGTTCATCCCGCGGGTCCAGACGCCGGGACCGTCCGCGAACTGGCGGCTGGAGACAGTGGTGTTGCGATGGTCGAGCATGGGGCAGATCAGTATCTGCGCGGCGATCGCCGGGCCGCCGAGGTCGCGGGCCAGCAGCGCGACCCCGGCCGCGAGGCCGCCGCCCGCGCTGGCACCGGCGACGATGATCCGGCCGGGGTCGATGCCGAGTTCCCCGGCGTGCTCGGCGATCCAGAGCAGGCCCTGGTAGCAGTCCTCGACCGGGGTCGTACCGGTGGCCTCCGGCGCGAGCCGGTAGTCCACGGAGACCACGACCGCCCCGAACGCGTCGAGCCACTCCAGCGGGATGTCGAGCTGCGAGAAGCGGTTGCCCATGACCATCCCGCCGCCGTGCATCCAGTAGACGCAGGGCGAGGCGGTGCCGGGCTCGGCGTTCGCGGGGCTGAGGACCGACAGGGGGATCGGGACGCCGTCCTTGGCGGGCACGGTGACCTCGCGCCGGTCGACCTGCCGGTCGGCGAGAAGCGACTCGACCGGCGGCGCGGGGAGTTGGCGCAGCTGTGCGAGCACCTCCGGGGTGAGCCGCGGGATCAGTGGCATGTCGGCCAGCAGGGCGCGCAGTTCGGGGTCGAGGTCGGGTCGGGCCGTGGTGGTCATGGTTGTTGCCTTTCGTGTGGCGCGGGCTGGTGGGTGGTGCCAGGCAGGGCGGCGTGGGGTCGCGTCAGAAGGCGGCCCTGCCGCGGACCGGGACGTAGTCGGTGTACGCGGACTCGTGGGCCAGCAGCCCGTCGATCTGCGCCACGATGGCCTGCGCGGCCTCACCGGCGAAGATCCGGTGGTGGTCCTCCTCGCTGCTCCATCCCTCGGTGACCTGGACGACATCGGGGTCGGACGCGGAACGGCAGACGAGGTAGACGAGGCAGTGTTCGCTCGCGCCGGGACTGCCCTCGTCGAGGCCGGTGAGCAGCAGGTCGACCAGTCGGTCTCCCATGCCGGGCCTGGCGGTCAGCACGGCGTTGAACCCGTAGGTGGCGATCATCGGACGGCTTCCTTCCGGTCTTCTCGGTCTTCTCGTGCTTCTAAGCTTCTCGGTCGATGGAGCACGGTGTGCTGCGGTGATTCCATTGAACCGAGCTGACCTGCGGAAACGTTAGAACGATGCTCGTCGCTGCTTGCACGATCCTCGCGGCGGCCGGAGCGAGGAGGCCGAATGGTGCTGCAATGGACCCATGTGTTTCGAAGAGCTCCGGACTCTGCTGGCGCGGCACGCACGGCCCGACTGGACCACCGCCATCGACGGCGTCCTGATCTCGAAGGTCGACCGGCCGGATCCGCCGGCGCCCTCCATGTCGGGCACGGTGCTCGCCGTCATCGCCCAGGGCGCCAAACGCCTCGCGCTGGGCGACCGGGTCTACGAGTACGGCGCCGGGCAGTATCTTGTCGCGTCCGTCGATCTGCCCGTCACCGGACAGTTCCTCCGGGTCGAACCGGATCAGCCGGCTCTCGGCTTCGGGCTCACCCTGGAACCGTCCGCCGTCGCCGAACTGCTGTTGCGGGCCGGTCCCGGAGGCAACCCCCGCTCGGACGGTGGAGCGCCGTCGGCGATGGCCGTCAGCGACGCCTCGCCCGCGCTGCTCGACGCGGTGGTCCGGATGGTGCGCCTGCTCGACGAGCCCCGCGACCGCGCCGTACTGGCCCCGCTCGTCAAGCGCGAGATCCTGTGGCGCGTGATCACCGGCGAGCAGGGTGCGACGGTCCGTCAACTCGGCCTCGCCGACAGCCGGTTGAGCCATGTCTCCCGGGCTGTCGGCTGGATCCGCGAGCACTACGCGGAACCCTTCCGGGTCGAGGACGTGGCACGGATGTCGGGCATGAGCGCCTCCGCCTTCTACCGCAACTTCCAGGCGGTGACGGCGTTGAGTCCCATCCAGTTCCAGAAGCAGATCCGGCTGCAGGAGGCCCGGCTGCTGCTCGCCACCCACCCGGGCGAGGTCACCGGAGTCGGCCGGCGCGTCGGCTACGACAACCCGTCACAGTTCAGCCGTGAGTACCGCCGCCAGTTCGGCGCGCCCCCGAGCCAGGACGCGGCCCGCCTGCGCGACGCCGTACGCACTCCGGCGGACGCTCCCGCGGGCGTCCTTCCCTGAGCGGGCGGAGCTGAGGAGCGCCGGGAGGATTGTGCAAGAGGAGGCGAGGATACTTCTAACGTCTTCGCAGTTCACAGCGCTTCACTGGGAATGTCGGTTCTTCCGCCGGGAGCAGGAAAATGCCTCTCCCTCGCGGCCCCGTCATCCCCAAGGAGCACAGCATGAGGACAGTACTGATCACCGGTGTCTCATCCGGGTACGGACGGGAGACCGCCCGGTACTTCCACGCACAGGGGTGGAACGTCATCGCCACGATGCGCACCCCGAGGACGGACGTCCTGCCCCCGTCGGACCGCCTCCAGGTCGTGGAACTCGACGTGACGAAGCCCGAGACCGTCACCGCCGCGCTGGAGGCGGCGGGACCCCTCGACGTCCTGGTCAACAACGCGGGTGTCCCGTTGATCGGCGTGTTCGAGGGCACGCCCATGGACCGGGTACGGGAGGTCTTCGAGACCAACACGTTCGGCGTGATGGCCGTGACGCAGGCGGTGCTGCCCGGCTTCCGCGAGCGAGGCTCCGGCGTGGTGGTCAACGTGACCTCCAGCGTGGTGCTGGGACACATGCCGCTCTCGGCCGTCTACAAGGCGAGCAAGATGGCCGTCGAGGGATTCACCGCGTCCCTCGCCCTGGAACTCGCGCCGTTCGGTGTGCAGGCGAAGACGGTCGAGCCGGGCGCCTGCCTGACGACGAACTTCGCGGCCAGGGCGACCGGCGGCGGGGCACTGGACGAACTGATCCCCGCGCCCTACGCGCCGTGGGCGGAGAAGGTCATGGGCGACTTCACGAGCCAGGACGTGTTCACCAAGGAGAGCGACGTCGCTGAGACGGTGTGGCGGGCCGTGCACGACACGACCGGCCAGCTGCGCTTCCCCGCGGGCCCGGACGCGGTCCGGCTCGCCCAGGCGAGGTGACAGCTGTTACCGCTGAGAAACAGGAGCCGGTCGGGTACGAAACATGTATCGCTCAGGTTTGTCCGTGTCTGCGAGGGCGTCGTCCCGCGCGAGTGACATCAGGAGGGCCGTGAGCACGTCATCACCTTCGTTCCTTCTCCGGTACGACAGCGAACTTCCCTGTGGGAGTGAAGCCCGGGCCGGGGTGCGTATCTCTCTCCCTCGGCCGGAGTCCGCCGTCGCCCTCGCGGGGGTGGACCGGTCCGCCCGGTGCGCGCCCCATGCATGAGGTGCTGTGGGTGACAGGGCTGGTGGGCGGGGTGCTGTGCCTCGCCGGCCATCTGCCGTCACCCGTGCGGCAATGGCTGCCGCACGCGGTCGCGCTGGCCTGCATGGCGGCGATGACTCCGGGAGCCGGCGGCCGGGGACTTCTGGCGGCGGGTGCCGCCGCGCTCGTCGGCGCCGCCCTGTGGGAGCTGCGGGCGGGGTGCGCGTTCCGCAGGGCCGCCGAATCGGTGAACCTGGCCGCGATGGCGCTGCTGACGGCGGCCGCCGCGGTTGTAGGACAAAGTCACCACGGCGGGGCAGGTGCCACCGGCCTCGCGTCGGCCGATTTCACGCCGACCGATTTCACGTCGGCCGAACTCGCACCGGCCGAACTGGCGCTGGGGCCCGTGCTGTTCTCCGTCGCGTGCTGGAGCGTGGCGCGGGCGGGCGTGGTGCTCGTCCGGCAGGCCTGGCCGCCCCGGACCACCGCGCTCCGGCCGGGCAGGCGCGTGCTCCCGCCGGGCAGGCGCGCGCTCCTGCTGGGTGAGGCGGGCGCTGCGCTCATGGTCACCGCGATGGCCGTCATGCTCGGGCTGCCCTGACGCCGGTGTCGGCGAGACGGTGAGCCGCCCGCCCAAGTCGTCATCATAGCAACGGAGTTGAGGGTCCGGTCGCCCGATCGAGGCGGACCCGGTGTGGCTCTCGAAAATTTGACCCTGTCGCTTTGGATCTCGATGTGTAAGCATTGGATCCAATCAATAAGCAATCGGATGCACGAGGTGAGCGATGCTGAGACGCGAGGACAACGAGCGCGTGACGCGCACTGGTCCGGGCACGCCCCTCGGGCAGCTCATGCGCGCCTACTGGCAGCCGGTCGCCCTCGTCTCGGAGATGTCCGACGAGCGACCGGTCAAGGCGATCCGCATCATGAGCGAGGACCTGGTCCTCTTCCGCCGGGACGACGCGGACGACGCGGACGACGCGAACGCCACGGAGGAGGCGGCCGGGACCGGCGGGTGGGGGCTCGTCGGACGGTACTGCGCCCACCGGGGCGTCGACCTCTCCTTCGGACGCCGGGAGAACGGCGGGCTGCGATGCCTCTACCACGGCTGGCTGTACGGGCCGGACGGCCGCTGCCTCGAACAGCCCGCGGAGCCGGAGCACAGCAACTTCGCCGCCAAGGTGCGCATCCCGAGCTACCCCTGCGTGGAGCGCAACGGCATCGTCTTCGCCTACCTCGGCACCGGCGACCCGCCGCCCTTCCCGGCGTACGACTGCTTCCGTGCCCCCGAGGAGTACACCTTCGCCTTCAAGGGCTGGTGGGAGTGCAACTGGCTGCAGGGGGTGGAAGGCGGGATCGACCCGAGCCATGTCTCCTTCCTGCACCGCTTCGTGGGCGAGGACCCGCGCGAGGTGTACGGGCAGCAGTTCAGCGAGGAGGTGGAGGGCACCGGGAAGAAGCTCTCGGAACTCGTGGGGGACAGCTTCCGCCCGGACATCGAGGTGGAGAGCGCCGAGCACGGACTGCGGGTCTTCGCGCTGCGCGACCTCACCGACGACGTCAGGCACGTACGGATCACCAACCTGGTGTTCCCCAACGCCTTCGTGGTGCCCTTCGGCAACGGCAAGGCCTTCTGTCAGTGGCACGTCCCGATCGACGACGAGAACCACTACTGGTTCATGATCCTCTACGACTTCGAGGAGGTCACCGACCAGGAGACGCTGCTGGCCCAGCGCCTGGCCGAGGTCTCGCTCCCCGACTACCGGCCGCTGCGCAACCGTACGAACGACTGGGGCTTCGACCCCGCGGAGCAGCGGGAACTCACGTACACCGGTATGGGTCTTGACATCAACGTCCATGACCAGTGGGCCGTGGAGAGCATGGGGCCCGTCCAGGACCGGACCGTCGAGCGGCTCGGGGTGTCCGACCGCGCCGTGACCGCCAACCGCAGGCTCCTGCTCAAGGCGATCACCTCGTTCGAGAGCGGCAATCCGGTGCCCGGTCTGCCGCTCGACACGCGGGAGGCCGAGGAACTGACCGGGCCCCTGGCCATCGACACCATCACGCCCGCGGACGGCTGGGAACAGGCGTGGCGGCTACGGGAGTCGGAGCGGCGCGCGAGATCCCCGTGGGCCGGGCGGGAGGTGCCCCGTGCGCAGCGCTGACGAGCGGCCGCGGGCACAGGGCGGCGACGGCCCCGGTGCCCGCCCGCTGACCTCCGCCGGAGCGGGCGGCTTCGTCGAGCGGCACGGCCTGTGGGACGAGCGGCAGTACGTGGCCGCCGGACACGTACGCCGGGTGATCGACGAACTCGGCCTGGACAAGGTGCGCTTCTCCTTCGCCGACCAGCACGGCGTGCTGCGGGGCAAGACGCTGACACGGGAGGCGGTGCCCGGCGCCCTGCGCTCGGGTGTCACCGCGCCGTCCTCCCTGCTGCTGAAGGACACCTCCGGCCGGACGGTCTTTCCCGTCTTCGCGGGCGGCGACGGCTTGGCCGGCGGGCGCTTCACCGGGGCCGGCGACATCGTGCTGGTGCCGGACATGACGACGTTCCGGGTGCTGCCGTGGGCCGAGCGCACGGGGTGGATCCTGTGCGACCTCTACCACCCCGACGGCACCCCGGCGGCGTTCTGCTCCCGAGGCCTGCTGCGCGACAGGCTGGCCGCGCTGGCGGACACGGGGTACGACCTCACGGTCGGTGTGGAGCTGGAGTTCCATGTGTACCGCCCCGTGTCCCGTGCTTCGGGGGCCGCGGCGGTGGGTGTGGGACGGCCGGGCGCCCCCGGCCCCGCACCGGAGGTCGAGCCGCTGAGCGGCGGCTCGCAACTGCTGCACGAGGAGGGGCTGGACCGGCTCGACGAGATCGTGGACCTGCTCCACCGGGGGCTCACGGGACTCGATCTGCCGTTGCGTTCCCTGGAGTTGGAGTTCGGGCCCAGTCAGCTGGAGCTGACTCTCGACGCGCGGGGCGGGGCGCGGGCGGCGGACGACGCGCTGCTGGCCCGTGCGGCGGTGCGGCAGATCTGCCGCAGGCACGGCTACCACGCGACGTTCATGGCGCGGCCCGCCGTGGCGGGGACCGCGTCGAGCGGCTGGCATCTGCACCAGTCGCTGCGCTCCCGGGCGACCGGCGAGGCCGCCTTCGATCCGGCGCCCGGCCCGCAGCCGGGGGAGTCATGGAAGGGGGAAGCGCTGTCACCGGTGGGCCGGCACTACCTCGCCGGACTGCTGGAACACGCCCCCGCCGCCACCGTCTTCACCACGCCCACCGTCAACGGCTACAAGCGGTACCTGCCGATGTCCCTGGCCCCCGACCGGGTGGTGTGGGGCATCGACAACAAGGGCGCCATGGTGCGGGTCGTCGGCGCACAGGGAGGGGGAGGCGCCCGGCTGGAGAACAGATCCGGCGAGCCGGCGGCGAACCCGTACCTGTACATCGCCTCGCAGGTGGTCAGCGGGATGGACGGGATAGCCCGGCGGCTCGACCCGGGCCCGCCGACCACCGATCCGTACGACCCAGGGGCCCGCGGTCTGCCCGGTTCGCTCGCCCAGGCGCTGGACGCGCTCGACGCGGACCCGGTGTTCGCCGAGGCGCTCGGCGAGGACGTCGTCTCCTGGCTCACCACGATCAAACGCGCGGAGTTCGCGCGCTACCTGGCGCATGTCTCGGACTGGGAGCAGCGCGAATACCTCGACCTCGTCTGAGCCGCGTGCGGCATGCCACATGCCGCACGCCGACCGCCTCCGCACCGCACTCCGGTCCTCCGTGGCCGGCCGACCCACACGGAAGACGCCATGACCACGATCAAGGCCCGACCCGCCTTCAACGCCCGGCCCGCGCCGCTGGAACCCTTCCTCGTCGACGGACGGTGGATCGCTCCCGGCGACCGCCGGACGTTCCCCGTCGTCGACCCCGCCTCGGAGACCGTCCTGAGCCGGGTCGCCCAGGCCACCCCGCAGGACGTCGACGACGCCGTGGCCGCGGCCTCCCGGGCGCACGAGGACGGCCGCTGGCGCGCTCTGCCCGTCGCCGAGCGGAGCCGTGTACTGCACCGGATCGCCGAGCTGATCGAGGAGCACGCCGAGGAACTGGCGGTGCTGGAGACCCTCGACAACGGCAAACCGATCGAACGCTCGCGCGCCGACACCGCGATGAGCGCCAGGACGTTCCGGCACTTCGCGGGCGCCCCCGCCCGGCTGGCCGGCACGGTCGTGCCCCTCGACCAGGGCCACCACGTCTACACCGTGCCCGAACCCGTCGGGGTGGCCGCGCTGATCCTGCCGTGGAACTTCCCCGTCATGACCGGCTGCTTCAAGCTGGCGCCCGCCCTCGCCGCGGGCTGCACCGTCGTGGTCAAACCCGCCGAGCAGACCCCGCTGACCATGCTCCGCGTCGCCGCCCTGTGCGAGGAGGCGGGTCTGCCGGCGGGCGTGCTCAACGTCCTCACCGGCGACGGCGAGGTGGGTGCCGCGCTCACCGCGCACCCGGGGGTCGCCAAGGTGTCCTTCACCGGCTCCACCGAGGTCGGCCGGACCGTGATGGGCGCCGCCGCCCCCACCGTCAAGCGCCTCACCCTCGAACTCGGCGGCAAGAGCCCCCACATCGTCTTCGCCGACGCCGACCTGGACGCCGCCGTCGTCACCGCGATGCGCGCCGCCTTCGGCCACTCCGGACAGATGTGTACGGCCGGCAGCAGGCTGCTCGTCCAGCGTTCCGTCCTGGCGGAGATGGAGGAGCGCCTGGCCGACGCGGTGCGCAAGGTCCCCGTCGGCAACGGCCTGGACGGCGGGATCACCGTCGGCCCACTGGTCTCGGAGGAACAGCGGACCCAGGTCCTGTCCTACGTCGAGGCCGGTGTCGCCGAAGGCGCGAAACTGGTGACGGGCGGTCAAGTACCGGACCGGCCGGGCTACTTCGTCGAACCCGCGCTGTTCACGAACGTCACCAACAGCATGCGGATCGCCCGCGAGGAGATCTTCGGCCCCGTGGTGGGCGTGATCCCCTTCGAGGACGACGACGAAGCCGTCGCCATCGGCAACGACACCTCCTACGGGCTCGCCGCCGGCGTATGGACCAGGGACCTCTCCCGCGCCCACCGCATGGCCGCGCGGCTGCGCGCCGGAACGGTCTGGATCAACACCTACAACATCTTCGACCCGGCGCTGCCCTTCGGCGGCGTCGGCGACTCGGGCCTGGGCCGGGACCTGGGCGACGACGCCCTGTACTCCTACTGCGAGCGGAAGGCGGTGGTCGTCGCACTATGAGCACCGACACGACTTCCGGCACCGACATGACTCCCGGTACCGACACGACCCCCGGCACCGGCACGACCGCGGTCACCGTCCCCCCTCCGCGGCCCGGCGGGCCCGCACTCGACGTCGCGGCACTGCGCGCCGCCACCCCCGGTATGCGCCACGCCCACCACATGAACGCGGCCGGATCGGCGCTGCCCAGCGCCGCGACCCTGGCCGCCGTCACCGACCATCTGCGCCTGGAGTCCCTGCTCGGCGGTTACGAGGCGGCCGAGGCGCTGGCCGACCGCACGGAGGCGGTGTACCACTCGGCGGCCCGGCTGATCGGCGCGGCGCCCCAGGACATCGCCCTGATGGACAGCGCCTCCACCGCCTGGCAACGGGCGCTGGGAGCCCTGCGTCTCAAGGCGGGCGATCGCGTCCTGGCCTCGCCCTCCACCTATGTCAGCTCCGCCCTGCACCTGCTGGAGATGCGCGACTCGCACGGCATCGTGCTGGAGGTCCTGCCCGCCGACGCGAGCGGACAGGTCGACCTCGGCGCGCTGGAGACGGCCCTGCGCGAACCGGCGGCGCTCGTGACCGTCGCCCATGTCCCCACGTCCTCC
Organism: Streptomyces liliiviolaceus; assembly: GCF_018070025.1. Lineage (NCBI taxonomy): Bacteria > Bacillati > Actinomycetota > Actinomycetes > Kitasatosporales > Streptomycetaceae > Streptomyces > Streptomyces liliiviolaceus. Next base: position 5,328,603 of record NZ_JAGPYQ010000001.1, on the reverse strand, counting down.
GGACTGGTGGAGCCGGTGGCCGCCGTCGGCGAGCTGGCCGCCCGCGCGGGGGTGCCGCTACTGCTGGACGCGACGCAGTCGCTGGGCCAACTCCCGGTCGACGTCGAGGAGATGCGCTGCGGCATCGTCGTCGCCACCGGCCGCAAGTTCCTGCGCGGCCCGCGCGGCACGGGTCTGCTGTACGTGGACCGGGAGCTGCGGGAGAGAGCGCGGCCCGCCGCTCCGGACGTACGCGGTGCCCAGTGGTCGTCGGCCTATGGGTACGAGGTGGTGCCGGGGGCGCGCCGGTACGAGACCTGGGAGTCCTCCCATGCCCTGCGACTGGGCCTGGGCACGGCCCTGGACGAGGCACTCGGCCTCGGCGTCGCACGTATCCGCGACCATGTGACGGAGCTGGCCGAGCGGTTGCGGGCCGGACTGTCGGACGTACCGGGCATCCGGCGGACCGACCCGTCGGCGGCGGCCTCGGGCATCGTGACCTTCCTGCGCGAGGACGAGGACCCCCGCCGGACCGTACGGGACCTGCGGGCCACCGGCTTCAGACTGACGACCGTGCCCGCCTCGCACGGCCAGTGGGACCTGGGCAGACGCGGTCTGGAGCGGGTCGCGCGCGCCTCGCTGCACGTCTACAACAGCGAGGACGACGTGGACGCGCTCGTCGCGGCGCTGACCGCACGGGAACGCCGGCGCAGGGGCGGCGGGACGGCGGCCCATGGCCCGGCAATCTCCGGCGCCGCCGCCGACGCCCCGGTGACCGCCGTCGAGCCCGCGCCCGCATCGGCGACGCCCTCCGAGCCCCCGTACGATCCGGCGGCCGTCTCCCGGCCCGCCCCCGCCCGGCCGACGGGACCCGTCGGTGACAGGGCCGATGTGATCGTCGTCGGGGCCGGCATCCACGGCTCGTCCGCCGCCTGGCAGTTGGCGGCGCGCGGAGCGAGCGTGATCCACCTCGACCGGTTCCCCGCGGGACACACCGAGGGCTCCTCGCACGGCCGGACGCGGATGATCCGGCGGGCCTACCCCGCCGAGGTCTGGGACGGCTTGGTCGACACCGCCTACAGCGCCTGGGACGAACTCGAACTCGCGGCCGGACAACGGCTGGTGACCACCACGGGCGGCCTGTACGCCAGGGCGGTCGACGCCCCCGGCACCCTGCGCGGCCCCGGCTGCGAGAACGTCGACCACACCCGTGCCGCCGAACTCTTCCCCGGGCTGCGCCTGTGCGAGGGCTTCACCGCGGTGCACGATCCGGCCGCCGGTGTCATCGACGCCCAGGCCTCGCTCACCGCACTGGCGGCACTCGGCCGCGGGCACGGCGTGGACCGGCGCGACGGCCGCACCGTGCTCGCCTGGCACCGGGACGGTGAGGGCGTACGCGTGGACACGGACCAGGGCGTCCTGCACGCGGACCGGCTGGTCGTCTGCGCGGGCCCCTGGACCGGCGAACTGCTCCCCGCCTTCGCCGGGCCGCTGAGCGTGGTGCGGATCGTGAACGTGCACCTCGGCTCCTCACGGCGCCACCTGCTGGAGCCGCCGCTGCTGGGCGCGTTCTCCGTCGACGTACCGGATGTCGGGCTGCTGTACGGCATCCCGGCCTTCGGCGGAGCCGGCGTCAAGATCGGCTTGGACCACGGGCCGCCGGAGGACCCCTCGACGACCGCCGGACCGGTCACCGAGGCCGAGCGGGACCGCCTCCTGGGACTGGCCTCGCGGTTCCTTCCGGCGGCCGACGGACCGGTGGAGGAGACGATCACCTGCCGGTACACCATGGCACCGAACAACCGCTTCGCCGTCGGCCGACTCCCGGGCGAGGAACGGGTGTTCGTGGCGGCGGCCTGCTCCGGGCACGGCTTCAAGTTCGGGCCCGCGCTGGGCGCCGCGCTCGCGGATCTCACGGAGGGCAAGGAGCGGCCGGACCTGGACTTCCTGTCCCCGGCCGCGATGGGCATCACCGACCGCCCCGGACCGGGAGCCACGCGATGACCCGCGGCACCCGCCCGGCTGCCGGGTCAGCCGCGGAAGACCGTGGCCGACCGCTGCTCGTACCAGCGGGCCAACTGCTCGCCCGCGCTGATGACATGGGCCTTCATCTCACTGCGCGCCCGCTCCGCGTCCTCGGCGGCCAGCGCCTCGACGATCCGCTCGTGCTCGCGGATGTTGTCCTCGCGATGACGGGGATTGTCCTGGAGGACCAGGGCGGAGACATTACGGGGAAACGCCTCGTTGACGTCCTTGATGGCCCGGGCGAGACGCCTGTTGCCGGCGACGGTGTGGATCAGTGTGTGGAAGCAGTCGTTCGCGGAGGTGGACGGCGAGGCGTTCGGGGCGGGCGAGGCGCTCGTGGAAGGCGGGGAGCTCTCACTCGATGCCTGACCGCCGCTCACGGCACGCACCGTCTCATTCGCCGCGCGCAGTTCCCGCAGTACCTCCGGGGTGACCGCGCGGACCGCGCGGACGCAGGCGAGCCCTTCGAGTTCGGCGCGGATCTCGTAGGCCTCGCGGACCTCCCAGGGTGCGGGGACGCGGACCACGGCACCGCGGTTGGGCAGCACCTCGATGAGGCCGCCCGCCTGGAGCTGACGCAGAGCCTCCCGCACGGGAGTGCGGCTCACGCCGAGCAGCTCCGCGAGTTCGACCTGGCGCAGTTGCGCCCCGATGGGGATCTCGCCGGAGAGGATCCGCGCGCGGATCGCGGCCGCGGTGTCGTCGACGAGCGCCTTGCCCTTGCCTGCGGGCGAGTCCGCGTCGGGGAGCGGGGCGGTGTCCATGAGGTCTCCGTCTGGTCGGGAAGGGCGAGGTCAACGGCGCGGGCCGGCGGTGACCGCCCCTCACAGCTTTATGTATCCATTCTAAAGGTCGCAGGATCCAAGGTTCGCGACCGTGCAGATGAGCGGAGCACAGCATGCACAACCCGCCCGTGAACGTCGGCAGTCCCGGAAGCGTCAGTACCCGTGTCCATGCCCGGCGTGCGCGCACCCATCCCCTAGACCCGCTGTCTCCCGCGGAGATGGACGCGGCCGTCGCCGTGGCACGGGCCGACGGCCGGCTCGGTGAGCGGACCCGGTTCTGGGGCGCGGTGCTGGACGAGACCTTCGCCCGTGAGGTGATGGCCGGCCGGCAGCCCGCGGGCGAGGTGCGGGTGGGCCTGGTGGCGATGGACCACGATCTGCCCGGCGCCTGGGAGATCGACGTGCAGCTCGGCGCCGAGCCGCGCTGCCTGGAGTGGCGGCCGGTGGACATCCGGCGGCCCGGCATCACCTCGGCGGAGGCACGCGCGGCGGCCCAGGCCTGCCGGGCGAACCCGCTGTTCCGTGCGGCGCTGGCCAAGCGGGGCATCCACGACGTGTCGCTGACGGTGATCGACGCGGAGTCCATCGGCGGCTTCGTGCCGGAGAAGTACAAGGACCGCCGGATCACCTGGGGCTCGGTCTGGCACCGCGTCCAGGAGGACGACAACGCCTATGTGCGCCCCGTGCAGGGCGTCATCCCGATCATCGACATGGCGACCATGGAGGTGCTGGAGGTCGAGGACCACGGCGTCGTGCCGGTCTCCGAGGAGCCGGGACCGCTGGCGACCGGCGGATTCGGCTCGGACCGCGAGGGGCTGAAGCCGTTGGAGGTCGTACAGCCCGAGGGCCCCAGCTTCACCGTCGACGGACACCGGGTCAGCTGGCAGGGCTGGGAGTTCCGCGTCGGCTTCACCCACCGCGAGGGCCTGGTCCTGTACGACCTCGGCTTCCTGGGCCGCTCGGTCCTCAAGCGGGCCGCCTGCAACGAGATGTACGTCCCCTATCTCGACCCGAGCAGCACGCAGTTCCGCAAGAACTTCTTCGACTGGGGCGAGTACGGCGCCGGACCGCTGACCAACTCGCTCGCGCTGGGCTGCGACTGCCTGGGCGTCATCCACTACTTCGACGCGGCCCACCTCGGGGGCGACGGAGCCGCGCAGGAGATCGAGCAGGCGATCTGCATGCACGAGGAGGACGACGGGATCCTCTGGAAGCACAACGACCTGCGCCGCGGGGTGAGCGAGGTGCGCCGCTCCCGGCGGCTGATCATCTCCAGCTTCCAGACGGTGGCCAACTACGACTACGGCTTCTACTGGTCGCTCTACCAGGACGGCCGGATCGAGCTGGAGATCAAGCTGACCGGCATGCTGTCGGCCTCCGGCATCGAGGAGGGCGAGGAGGTGCGGCACGGCCGGGTGGTCTCACCCAACGTCCAGACGCCCACCCACCAGCACTACTTCGGCCTGCGTCTGGACGCCGCGGTGGACGGCCCGCTCAACCGCCTGGTGGAGGAGAACGCCGAGGCGGAGGACGACCCGCGCCACGACCCGTACGGCAACGCGGTCCGTATGGTCCGCACCCCGCTGCTGTCGGAGTCGCAGGCCGCCCGCCGGACCAACCCGGCGACGTCCCGGCACTGGCGCGTGGAGAGCGCCGACAAGCAGAACCGTTACGGGGACCCGACGGCGTACCGGCTGTTGCTGCCCAACACCACCCGGCCCTTCGCGCGGCCCGAGTCGGTGATGGCCCGCCGGGCGCCCTTCGTCCACCAGCACCTGTGGGCCACGGTCTCCGACCCCGCCGAGAGTTACGTAGGAGGGCAGTACCCGAACCAGGCGGAGCCCGGCGAGGACGGCGTACAGGTGTGGCAGCGCAAGGACCGTTCGCTGGACGGGGCCGAGTTGGTGCTGTGGCCGGTCGTGGGCAGCCACCACTTCCCCCGGCCCGAGCAGTGGCCCGTCATGCCGGTCGACCGGGTGCGGCTGGTCTTCGAACCCGACGGCTTCTTCGACCGCAACCCGGCCATGGACATCCCCGACCCGTCGGCCGGCGCCGACCACTGCTGCGGGACCTGACCGCCGGTCATGGAACACCCCGTCATGGAACCTGTCTGTCAAGAGATGTAGGCAGATAACACCCAAGATCCCGGTTTCATGTGCTCGTAACACACGGGACACGGCTCGGACTCGCGAGCCGGACACGATGATTTTGGATCCAATCAGTACGAGATTAGATCCATTCCCCCAGAGTTTTCAGAGTCTCAAGAGTCATCAGATTTCTCAGAGGAACGGCGCCCCAAGGAGGCCCTCATGCCGGATCAGTCGCAGGGAACGCCCGCACCCCGCCCGGCCGAACCGCAGGTCGCCCGCCGGACCGTGCTGCGCGGCGCAAGCGTCCTCGGGGTCGGAGTGGGCTTCGGGCTGACCCCGCTGCTCGCCGCCTGCGGGGTGGCCGACGACGGGTCCGGGGAGTCCGGCGGCGGATCCGGCAAGGGGGGCACCCTCACCCTCGCGATCGACTCCACCAGCGCGGTCAACGACCCCGCCTTCTACACCACGCTGGGGGACTGGATGGCGGTGGACTGCGTCTGCCGCGGTCTGACCTTCATCTCCTTCGAGTCCAACGAACCCACACCGGACCTGGCCAAGAGCTGGAAGATCTCCGACGACCGGCTCACGTACACCTTCACCCTCCGGGACGGCGTGAAGTTCCACGACGGTACGACGCTGTCCTCGGCCGATGTGCTGGCCACTCTGAACCGGCAGTTCGACCCCGAGAACAAGACCCTGCCGAAGGGCGCCTCCAGACCGCTCGCCTCCCTCGGCAACAACGTGGCCTCGCTGACCGCCGAGGACGACCTCACGGTCAAGCTGGTGCTCAAGGCACCCGACCGGACCGTCCTCGCCCAGCTCTCCGACATCGGCGGCCGCATCATCTCCAAGGCCGCCCTCGACAAGTACGGGGACGCCATAGGCAAGCACCTCGTCGGGACGGGCCCCTTCAAGTTCGCCTCGGCCACCTCCGGCCAGTCCATCACCCTTGAGGCCTTCGACGACTTCCGGCTCGGCCGGCCGCCGATCGACCGTCTGGTGCTGCGTCAGGTGCAGGACCCCTCGGCGATCGTCAGCTCCCTGCTCAGCGGGGACGTGTCCGCGACCCAGTTCACCCCCTACTCGGCCGTCGCACAGCTGAAGTCGGACCCGTCGGTCACCGTCCACGACACCAAGGAGGGCTTCGACGCCATCCTGATGATCGACGCGCGGCGGATTCCCGAACTGAAGGTGCGCAAGGCCATCAACCTGGCCATCGACCGCAAGGCGATCGTCCAGCAGGCCTTCTTCGGCGTCGCCAGCGAGCCCGACGGCTACGCGGTCCCGCCGGCCCAGGACGGGTACGACGCCGGCCTCGCCGACCTCAGCACCAAGAACCTCGCCCAGGCGAAGAAACTCCTCAAGGAGGCCGGGGCGGTCGGCCGCGAGCTGGGGCTGATGGCGGCCAGCGACTCCTGGCACCCCAAGGCCGCGCAGATCGTCAAGCAGAACCTGGAGGACGCCGGCTTCAAGGTGAAGACCACCTCCGTCGACCCCGCCTCGTACTTCAGCCGCCTCAGCGACGGCAAGGACGACCACCACGACCTGATGATCTGGGAACGCAACTCCTACGTCCCCGACCCCAACAACATGGTCGGCGCCATGGCCAACCCCGCCGGTCTCTACGGCAGCACCATCACCGGCCTGGACACGCTGGACGGCGTCGACACCCTGGCCGAGGACCTGCTGACGGCCAAGAACCTCCCCGTCGGCAAGAAGCGCACCGCCGCCTACTCGAAGATCCAGCGGCGCTGGGCGGAGGAGTACATGGTGATCGCCATGCTGGCCTGCTCCACCAACCTGGTCGTCAGCGGAGCCAAGGTGAAGGGCATCAACACCGCGGCCCTCGGAAACCACCGCTGCTTCATGGAGAAAGCCAGTGTCTGATCACGCGGGGGCCCACGCCGGGGCCCACGCGGGGGCCGTCACGGGCCCGGGCGGCGGCCCCACGGCGGCCCCCGCCCGCCCGGGCCGGATGGCGAGGCTGAGGCAGCGCGGGATCGGCACCTCCTGGCCCGCGCGGGTGTCCTGGGTGTTCCTGGTCGCGATCGTCCTCGTCGCGCTCGTCGGGCCGCTGCTGATCTCCGCCGACCCGGTCCGGCAGACCTCCTCGGCGATGCTGCCCTTCGGCTCGCCCGGCCATCTCCTCGGCACGGACGACCTGGGCCGGGACGAACTGGCCCGGCTGGTGCACGGGGCACGGCCACTGCTGTTCGTGGCGTTCGCCTCCACCGCGCTGGCCGCCGTGCTCGGCACCGGCATCGGCCTGCTCGCCGGCTACGCGGGCGGCATCGTCGAACAGGTACTGATGCGCGTCGTCGACCTGGCCCTGGCCTTCCCGTCGATCCTTCTGGTCATCCTGCTGGTCGCCGCAGCCGGACCGGGCACCACCAGCCTCGTCATCGGGGTCGGCGTGTCCCTCGCACCCGGCCTGGCGCGGCTGGCCCGCGCCCTCGCGGCCAGGGAGACGGCCCAGGACTACATCGTCGCCGCCCGCCTGGGCGGCACCCGCACCCCGCGCATCCTGGCGCAGGAGATCCTGCCCAACATCGCCGGGCCGCTGGTGGCCCAGGTCGTCATGACCCTGTCGGTCGCGGCGGGCTTCGCCGCCGGCCTGTCCTACCTCGGCCTCGGCATCCAGCCGCCCACCCCCGACTGGGGCTACATGGTCCAGGCCGGACAGGAGTTCCTGTACTCCGCGCCCCGCCTGGTGGTGCTGCCGGCGGCCCTGACCCTGCTGTTCGTCGTGGCCTGCAACTTCGTGGGCGACGACCTGCGGGACGCGCTCGACCCGAAGGGCTCCGCATGAGCACCGTCCCGCTGCCGCGCCTGCGGCGCCCCGCCCGGCCCCGGTCCGAGCGCGCCGACACCCTGCGGGCCATGGCCCGCAGACTCCTCGGCATCCCGGTCGTCCTGTTCGCCCTGGCGACCCTGGTGTTCATCGCGATGCGCCTGCTGCCCGGCTCGCCCACCGCCTCCCTCGCGGGCGGCGGAACCAACCTCACGGCGGCGGAGATCGCGCAGAACGAGGCCAGGGCCAGCGAGGCGCTCGGCCTCGACCAGCCGCTGCTCACCCAGTACGGCACCTACCTCGACAACCTGGTCCACCTGCGCTTCGGCGAGTCGTTCTTCGGCTCCAACAGCGTCCTGGGTCTGCTGGGCGACGCCCTGCCCGGCACCATCGAACTGACCCTCGCCGCGATGACCGTGGCCGTGCTCCTGGGCGTGGTCACCGGCGTGGTCGCCGCACTGCGCAAGGGCACCTGGATCGACACCACGACCAGGACCGTGGCGACCGTCAGCTTCTCCCTGCCGTGGTTCGCGCTCGGCGTGATCGCCATCGTCGTCTTCGGCGTCTGGCTGCGCTGGCTGCCCGTGCTGGGACGGCTCCCCAGCTCGCTGGACTACCGGCCCACGACCAACTTTGTCCTCCTCGACGCCATCCTGCAGAACCGCCTCGAACTGATCGGCCCCTGGATCCAGCACCTGATCCTGCCCGCCACCACCCTCGCCCTGTCCATGGCCGGTTACATCACCCGTATCGTGCGCGCCTCCGTCCTGGACGTCCTCGGCGACGATTTCGTCCGGACCGCCCGCATGAAGGGGCTCGCCGAGTCAGCGGTGATCCGCCGCCATGTCCTGCGCAACTCCTGGCTGCCCATCGTCACGGTCCTCGGCCTGCAGTTCGGGTCCCTGCTCGGCGGGTCCGTCATCACCGAGACCGTCTTCTCCTACGGCGGGGTGGGCCGATTGCTGGTGCAGGGCGTGCTCCAGCGCGACTACCCCGTCGTCCAGGGAGCCGCGCTCGCCATCGCCCTGCTGTTCGTCCTCGTCAACTACGCGGTGGACGTGCTTTACATGATCCTCGACCCACGTATACGGAAAGGCTGAGCCGCATGGACATCGTGCTGGTCCACGGAGCGGGCGGACGCCCCACCACCTGGTCGGAGGTCGAGCCCCTGCTCACCGCCCTGGGACACCGGACGATCACCGTCACCAACCCGCTGACCTCCCTCGACGCGGACGTGGCGCACACCGCCGCCGCCGTGGCGGAGCTGCCGGGACCGGTCCTCCTGGTCGGCCACTCCTACGGCGGCGCGGTCATCACCAACGTCGGCCACCGCCCCGCCGCCCGGGGCCTCGTCTACATCGCGGCCTTCGGACCCGACGAGGGCGAGACCGTCAACGGCATCGTCGAACGCTACGAGCCCGCGGAGATCTCGAAGTACATGCGGCGCGGCCCGAACGGGGAGTGGAAGTCGGAGGCGAGCGAGGAGTTCTGGGCCGAGATCGGCCCCGACCTGTCTCCCGCGCAACGGGCCGTCGTCGAGGCCGAGGGACGCAAGGCGGAGAACCTCATCTTCACCCAGCCGACCGGCAAGCCGGCCTGGCGCACCCTGCCCAGCTGGTACCTGGTCGCCGACGACGACCGCACCCTGCGCCCGGACGCGCAGAACGACATGGCCGCCCGGATGGAGGCCGTCACCGAACACGTACCGGGCAGCCACTACACGACGCTCGTGCACCCGCGCCGGGTGGCCGACCTGATCCACACCGCGGCCACGGCCGTGAGCGGCACGCCGTGAACGGGCCTGCTGTGAACGGGCCCGCCGTGAATGGGCCCGCGCCCGCCGGAGTCCGCGGGCAGGACAGCCCGGCCGCGGAACAGCCCGTCGTCCTGGAGGCGCGTGGACTGCGGGTCGGGTTCGACGTCCCCTCGGGCCGGCTCCCGGCCGTCGCCGGAGTGGATCTGACCCTCCACCAGGGCGAGATCCTCGCACTGGTCGGCGAGTCCGGCTCGGGCAAGTCCGCGCTGTCCATGAGCCTGGTCGGTCTCAACCGGGGCCCGCGCACCCACATCAGCGGCGACGTCGCCTTCGACGGCCGCAACCTCGCCGAGGCGTCCGAACGCGAACTGCGCTCGATCCGGGGCAAGGACATCGCCGTCGTCTTCCAGGACGCGCTGGCCGCACTCAACCCGCTGCACCGGGTCGGCGCCCAGGTCACCGAGATGATGCGCGCCCACCGCCGGATGCCGTACGCGACGGCCATGGACCGGGCCGTGGACCTGCTCGGCGAGGTCGGCATCGCCAATCCGCGCGCCAACTCCCGTGCGCTGCCGCACCAGTTGTCGGGCGGTATGCGCCAGCGCGTGATGATCGCCATGGGTCTGGCCAACGACCCCGCCGTCCTGATCGCCGACGAACCCACCACGGCACTGGACGTCACCATCCAGGCCCAGGTCCTCTCCGTGCTCCAGAAGGCCAGCGCCGACCACGGCACCGCCGTCCTCCTGATCACCCACGACCTGGGGGTCGTCGCCGAGGTGGCCGACCGCGTGGCCGTGATGTACGCCGGCCGCATCGTCGAGCAGGGCTCACGCGACGAGGTGCTGTTCAACCCGCAACACCCCTACACCGTCGGCCTGTTGGGCTCGGTGCCGCCGATCGACGGACCGGTCGCCGATCGGCTGCCCGCCATTCCCGGCAGCCCGCTGACCGGGGTGGACCGCCCTGGCGGATGCGCGTTCGCCGCGCGTTGTGCCCACGCCCACGACGCGTGCGCGGAGCAGCCCGAACTGCGCCACCGGCACGGCGAACCCGGCCACCTCGACGCCTGCGTCCTGACCGGACCCGTACGCCGTACGGCACGAGACGCCGGACCGGACCCGCAGCCGACGGGGACGACAGAGGACGTGACCCGCCCGGTGGGCCTGGTGAACCCGATGAACCGGGTGAGTCCTTCGGGCCCGGCTCACCCGGCGGACCTGGTACGCGACGAGAAGGGGCGCTCATGACCTCGCCACCCGCCACACCGCCGACCTCGGCCGAGGCGGTCTCCGCTCCGGTACCCCCGGCACCGCCCGGTACCCCGCTCATCCGGGCCGAGAAGCTGCGCGTCGAGTACCGCGGCCGGTCCGGCGGCAAGGTACGGGCCCTGCGCGACGTCGATCTGGAGATCCTGGAGGGTGAGACGCTGGGCCTGGTCGGTGAGTCGGGCTGCGGCAAGTCCACCCTGGGCCGCGCCCTGCTGCGGGTGATCGAGCCGGCGTCAGGCACCATCGATTTCCTCGGCCTGAACATCACCCGGCTCAGGGGTACGCGACTGCGGCGCACCCGGGCCGACCTGCAGATGGTGTTCCAGGATCCGTTCGGCTCGCTCAACCCCCGGCGCCGGATCGCCGACATCGTCGCCGAGCCGCTGCGGCGGGCGCGCGGCGCGAGCCGGGCCGAAGCCGGGCCTGTCGTGGGGGAGTTGCTGGACCGGGTGGGTCTCGGCGCCGAGGCCGGCCGGCGCAAGCCGCACGAGTTCTCCGGCGGCCAGCGCCAGCGCATCGGCATCGCCCGGGCCCTGGCCTCCTCGCCCAAGTTCGTCGTGGCGGACGAGGCCGTGTCCGCGCTGGACGTCTCCATCCAGGCACAGGTGCTGAACCTGCTGTCGGACATGGTCCGCGAGCGCGGCCTGACCATGCTGTTCATCTCCCACGACCTGGGCGTCGTACGGCACATCGCCGACCGCGTGGCCGTCATGTACCTGGGCCAGATCATCGAGGTCGCGTCCCGGGACGACTTCTTCGCCGGTCCCGCCCACCCCTACTCCGAGGCGCTGCTGTCCTCGGTGCCGTCCCTGCGCCCCGGCGGGCGGCGCGAACGGCGTGTGCTGGAGGGCGAACTGCCCGATCCCGCGAACCCGCCCGAGGGCTGCCTCTTCCAGACCCGCTGCCCCTTCGCCGAGGACCGCTGCCGTACCCGCATGCCGGAACTGCGGACCGTCGCACCCGGCCGCACCGTGCGCTGCCACCTGCCTCTGGTGCCGAGCGACGGCCAAGAACAACAGCAACAGCACCTGCACCAGCACAGCTCAGTTCAGAAAGGCTGATCCCGCGTGATCATCGACGCGTACAACACCACCCAGGACGTCCGGGGACGCTCGGACTACCTCACCGGCGTCCGCAAGGGGGAGGCGCCGCCGCCGTACACCCCGTTCGAGCCGCGGCGCATCCTGGACCGGATGGACGCAGCCGGCGTCGACATGGCGATGGTCTGCTCGCTCGCCCAGCGCATCGAGAACGACTTCATCAGTTCGCTGGTCGCCACCCACCCCGACCGCTTCTTCGGCTTCGGTCAGGTCCTCCCGCAGGCAGACGACGCCATCGAGGAGATCGACCGCATGGCCGACGCCGGGCTGGTGGGCCTCAAGCTCCACCCCAGCCTGCACGGCTACCACGTCGCCGACCACGGTCTGCTGGACCCGCTGTTCGAGGCCTGCGCGCGGCGCGGGCTGATGGTCCTGATCAACGCCCTGGACGACTCCTTCTGCGCCCCGCTGGCCATCGAGGAGATCGCCCGCGACCACCCGGGGGTGCCCACGATCATCGCCCACATGGGTGCCGTGTGGAACGTCCCCGAGGCGATCATCGTCGCCGAGCGGCAGCCCCACGTGTACCTGGAGACCTCGGCGACGCTGATGAGCGACGTGAAGCGCGCCTACGCCCGACTGGGTCCTGAGAAGATCCTCCTGGGCAGCGAGTGGCCCGGCTCCGACTTCGACCTGGAACGTATGAAGATCGCGAAGGCGATACCGGACGACAAGGACCGCGCGCTCGTCGAGGGCGGCAACATGGCCCGGCTCCTCGGGATCACCGCGTGAGTGCCGCGCTCCCCGGTACGGCGTCCACCGGCGTCGCGCGCGTCACCGTGCCCGCGTCCATGAGCGAGGCCGACGCCGAACTGCTCACTCTGGCGCAGGAGTTGCTGGCCCGTGTCTGGCGCGACGGCCGGCACGAGGTGGCGTCCGCGGTGCGTACGGCCGACGGAGCCGTGCACACCGGGGTCCACCTCGAAGGCTCCTGCCGGCGCAGCTCCATCTGCGCCGAGGGCGTCGCCCTGGGAGCGGCCCGCGGGGCGTACCCGGGCGAACGCCCGCTGGAGGTCGCCTCGGTCGTCTCCGTCCAGATCAAACCCGCCGGACGGTTCCGGGTGATCGCGCCGTGCGGTGTGTGCCGGGAACTGATCAGCGACTACAGCCCGGACGCGACGGTCTGGATCACCACGGTCGAGGAGAACGAGGTCGTCCCGGTACGGGCCCTGGACCTGCTGCCGGACAAGAGCCGGCGCGCCTGGTGACCACCGGCCGTGCGGCACACCCGCACACATCTGGCCGCGAGGCCGCGAAGAAGCGCGAAGAAGAGGGAAGCACCATGACAGCAGCCGTCCCCGGGGCCGACAGCCGGCCCGTCCCCACCGGCCTCGACGTTCCGGCCCTCGCCGACGAACTCGGCGGCTCCGGACTCCCGGTGCGATGGGAGGAACTGACCTGGCAGCAGGCAGAGTCCACCGCCGCCGCACGGAACGCCGTGATCATCCCCGTCGGCGCCACCGAACAGCACGGCCCGCACCTGCCGTTGGCCGTCGACACCCTCATCTGCCGTGCCGTCGCCGACGGCGTCTCGGCACTCACCGGCGTACCGGTCGTGCCCCCGCTCAGCTTCGGCGTCTCCGCCTCCCACGGCGACTTCGGCGGCACGGTCGCGCTCCGCCCCGAGACGATGATCGCCGTCGTCGAGGACGTCATCGACTCCCTGTACGCCTCCGGAGTACGGCAGTTCATCCTGCTCAACGGCCACATCTGGAACAACGGCGCGCTCGACGTGTCCGCGGAGAAGCTGAGGGTGCGCCACCGCGACGCCCGGGTACGGGCCCTGGGTTACGTGACGATGTACCCCGGACCCGAGGTGAACGGGCACGTCCAGTACGGGCGGGCGCTGATGCACGCCAACTTCTTCGAGACCTCGGTCATGCTCCACCTCCACCCCGAACTCGTGCACATGGAGAAGGCCACCTCGCACATCGACGTGGACTCCTTCTGGGACTACCGGATGGACCAGGTCAGCGAGACCGGGGTCTGGGGCCGTGACGTGGGAGACGCCGACGCGAAGCACGGCGGCGAGGAGTTCGACCGCTGCGTGCTCACCACCGCCCGGGCCGTGTCGGCCGCCGTGGGCGAACCGTGGCCCGACCCGACCCACCGTCCCGGCCCGACCCACGGCCCTGCCCGCGTCCCGCACCCTGGAGCCACCGCGTGAAGATCTACGACATCACCCTGCCCATCCACCCCGAGATGCTGCACTGGGGGCGCAAGCCCGAGGTCGAGATCGTCGAGTCCCTTTCCCACGGCGACGCCTCCAACGTCACGAGGTGGCGGCTCGGCGCCCACACCGGCACCCACGTCGACGCCCCCGCCCACTTCCGCGACGGCGCCACCCCGATCGACGAGGTGTCCCTGTACTCGCTGGTCGGACCGGCCCTCGTCATCGACCTGACTCATGTCGAGGGTGACGTGGAACCGCACCACCTGGAGGAGGGCGGGGCGGCCGGGCACACCCGGATCCTGCTCAAGACCTCCAACTCCGCGGGCCCCCTCAAGGAGACCGAGCGGGCGCCGCAGTGGGTGGGCCTCTCCCCGAAGGCGGCCGACTGGCTGATCGAGCACGACGTCGAACTCATCGGCATCGACTACCTGACCATCGAGAGCCATCACCGCACCGACACCTGGGACGTCCACCACTCCCTGTTGGGGGCGGGTGTCCTCATCCTGGAGAACGCGGACCTCGACCAGGTGCCCGGCGGTACCTACGACCTGACGTGCCTGCCCACGAAACTGGTCGGCGCCGACGGTTCCTTCGCCCGCGCCATCCTCACCACCCGGGACTGACCGTGGCCACGATCGCGATCGCCGCGCCCCATCCCGCCGCCGTCGAGGCGGCCCGCCAAGTGACCGCCGAGGGCGGCGGGTTGATCGATGCCGCGCTCGCCGCCGCGGCGGCACTCACGGTGGCGTACCCGCACCAGTGCTCCATCGGCGGCGACCTCGTCGCCCTGGTGCGCGACGGCGTACGCGGCACGGTCCGTTCGGTGCTCTCGGCGGGAGCCGCGGCGGCGGCCACCGACCCGGCACGGCTGCGGGCGGCGGGGGACCGGATGCCGCCCGGCGGCCCGCTCACGGTGACGGTCCCCGGAGTGGTCGCCGGCTGGGCGGAACTCGCCCGTCTCGGGGCGCGCCTGCCGCTCGCCCGGAGTCTCGCGCCGGCCGTCGCCCTGGCCGACGGCGGTGTCCCGGTGAGCGAGGGCCTGGCCCGGGCGATCCGCAACCGCCTCGACGTCGTACGGGCCGACGCGGGCCTTTCGGCGCTGCTGCTGGACAAGACGGGTGACCCGCTGCCCGTCGGAGCCACCCTGCTCCAGCCGGCCCTCGCCGCGACCCTGCGGGAACTCTCCGACGACTGGCGGCACTTCTACACCGGGCCGACCGCCCGGCGCCTGGTGGCGGGCCTGCGCGAACGCGGCAGCCTCCTGGACGCGACGGACTTCGCCGACCACCGGGCCGAGAACACCGCCCCGCTGAGCGCGGCCGACAACGCGATCGGCGTCACCTGGTGGGTGGCCCCGCCTCCCAGCCAGGGAGCTTCCCTCCTCGCCGTACTGGGACACGGGACGGACCCGTTGACGGCGGCCCGGCAGGCGGAACTGAGCCGGGACGCGCTGCTCGGCGACCCCCGCTCGGGAACGGTGGACCTCGAAGGGCTGCTGCTGCGCGCGGAGCGTGACGTCACGGCGCTGCCCGCCGGACCCCGACCGGCCGGGGACACGGTCGCCGTCACCGCCGTCGACGACGAGGGCAACGCCGTGTCCCTGATCCAGAGCGTGTTCCAGAGTTTCGGATCCGGCATCGCCGACCCGGCCACCGGCATCGTGCTCCACAACCGCGGCTCGGCGTTCAGCCTGGACCCGGCGCACCCCGGGGCGCTGCGGCCCGGGGCACGGCCCCCGCACACCCTGTGCCCGGCGCTCGCCACCGCCCCGGGCCGTGTGGTGTCCCTGGGCTGCCAGGGCGGCAGGGCCCAGGCCTGGATCCTGTCCCAGGTGGCCGAGGACCTGCTCGACGCCCCGTCCCCGGACGCCGTGCTGGCCCGCCCTCGATGGGTCATCGGCTCCCGCGACCTGAACCGCCCGCACCCCACCCTCGTCCTGGAACCCGGCACCCCGGACACCGACCGGCTGACCGCCACCGCACACCGCCTGGGCCTGGAGGTGTCCGTGACACAGGGCCCGCACGACGAGGCGGGCCACGTCCAGACGGCCCGCCTGCGAGACGGCGAACCCGACGCGGCAACGGACCCCAGAGCGGACGGCACGACGGCCGTGATCGTCGGCCTTGGGGCTGGATGAGACGACGGTCGTCTGCACGTCGTCTGTACACAGCGAGCACGCAACTGCCTTGCGGTAAAGGCCCGTTGTCAGTGGTGGCCGTTAGTCTCCGGGACGACATGGAGCACTGGACCGGTCGCCCGGCCGTGTGCGGTGCAGTGGACGCTCGTGAGGAAACGCAATGGACCTTGTCTTCGCCGATTTCGCCACCCGGCCCGCCAAGCTGGCGAACGCCGTCGTTCGCCAAGACCGCTGTGCGGTCGCCCCGACCTATGTGGTGGTGGCGTCCGGCGGTCACCTCGCCGTGGACTTCATGGTGCCGGACGGGGAGGAGATCGCCGAGGCCGAGCTGCGGATGTCGGTGATCGGCGTCGCCGCGCCCCTCGACGCGCAGGTGAACGGGGAGCCGGTGGCCAAGGGCTTCCTGCTTCCTGGAGCCGAAGGGCCCGACACCGTACGGGAGTTCGTGCTGACCGTGCCCGGCACGGCGCTGCGGCCGGGTGCCAACGTCCTGGCGATACGCAACGCGGCCGCCGACGAGGACGGGGGCGAGGGCGACGGCGTGATACGGCTGCGGACCCTCACGGTGGACTCCGCCGCACACGACGGCCGGGCACTGCGTAAGTCCGGGCACGGGGCAGGCGAACGCTCCGGGTGGGTCTTCGCCACCGAGCGGCGCCGCCTGGGAGCCTCCGCCTGGCAGCCGGGAGCGGATCTGCGTCTCCAGCTCGACCGGAGCGAGACCCGCGACGAGGCGGGCGAGCGGGAACCCGTCACCCGGCTCGCGTGGCGCGGGACCACGGGAGCGGAGTCCTCCGTGGCGTTCCGCACGGATCTGTCAGGGTTCCACGGCCACTTCAGGGACGCCGACGGCTCCCTCGGTGAACTGCGCGGCACCCTCACCGGCCCGCTGCCCCAGGGCGGGCGCGGCGCCGGTGCCGCCCCGCAGCATTTCACCACCGAGGAGGAGCACGACGGCGTGTGGAGCCCGGCCGGCCGACTGCGGCTGCTGCTCGACGACGGCGGCGTCCCGGTGGACCGCGTGACGTGGAGCGACCGCGCCGGCGCGGCCACCTCGCTCTCTCTGCTCCTCCCGGTCGTAGCGGGACGGCCCACGGCCCCCGGCGAGCGGCGCGACGTCACCGAGCTGGTCACGCAGGTGTGGGCCAGCGACGAGTTCACGGACTTCGGCGAGGTCGCGGAGAACCTGCTGAAGTCGGGCGGCAAGTGGCTCGCCCACGAGCAGGACCCCGAGCTGAGCTTCACCTTCGACCTGCCCGTCGCCGTGAGCGCCTACAGCCTGACCTCCGCCAACGACGTCCCCGAACGGGACCCGGCGGAATGGGTGCTGGAGGGTTCCTCCGACGGCCGGTCCTGGACGCCGCTGGACTCCCGCGAGGGCGAGGTCTTTCGCGGGCGCTACCAGTGCAAGGAGTTCACGCTCGCCCGCTCCGAGGCCTGTCGGTACTACCGCCTGCGGATCATCGACAACCACGGCGCGGACGAGACCCAGTTGCTCGATGTGCGCTTCTTCGACGGGGGTGCCGAGGCCGCGGCTCCCGGCGTCAGCGACTTCGTCGGGTACCGCCAGAGCGCGGACGCGGAGCCCGTGGGCTACCGCGGGACGAGGATCCCCGCTCCCGCCACCGGGGCCGAGGGGCAAGGAGGCGACGAGCCCGGGGAACTGCTCGCCGCGGACTTCTCGGACACCGCCCGGAACCTCCAGGACGCCGCGCGCCTGCTGGAACAGCTGACCCGGTACCTGCGCCCCTGACCCCTCGACGAGGACAGGGACACAGACAGGCGGGCCCGCCCCGGCAGTGCGGGGGCGGGCCCGGCCGTATCGCCTGGGGCCATGTCGGTGAGCGGGCCTCTGGTCCGATCAGGGCCGCGGCCGGATCATGCCTGGGGTCGGGTCCCGTCGATCGCGACGCGCTGCCCGTAGCGGGAGTACGGGAAGTAGTCCCAGGTGGCGTGGTGCTGGACACAGCGGTTGTCCCAGAACACCAGGGTGTTGGCCTCCCAGCGCACCCGGCAGTGCAGCAGGTTCGTACGGGCGACGTGGTCGTACAGCATCTCCAGGACGGCCTTGCTCTCGCCCGCGGCCAGCTGTGTGATGTTTGAGGTGTACGGCCCGTTCACGAACAGGATCTTGCGGCCGGTGTCGGGGTGGCGCACCACGACCGGGTGCTCGTTGCGCGGCACGTCGTACTCCGCCGGGGGAAGCTGCCCCAGCGTGAGCCAAGGGCGGGCACCGTCGTGCACGGCGGTCAGTCCGTCCAGGAACGTCTTCATCGCCGGGGACAGCATGTCGTAGGCGAGGTGCATGTTGGCGAAGAGGGTGTCGCCGCCGCTGCCGATCTCCGGCACCTCGGTCACATAGAGCATCGAGCCGAGTGAGGGCTCGTCGTCGGCTGTCCCGTCGGCGTGCCAGCCGTTGCCGACGACGACCTTGGAATCCTTGTTGGCACTGACCTTCAGGATGTACGGGTCGCCCCCTTCCTCGGGAAGGGAGTCCAGGTGCAGCGGCCCGAACAGGGCGGCGAACCGCTTGTGATCCTCAGGGGTGAGGTGCTGGTCGCGGAAGACGAGGACGTGGTGGGTCAGGAAGGCCGTCCGGATGTCCTTCTGCTGGACCGGAGTCAGTTCCTCGGAGAGGTCGAGGCCGGAGATCTCCGCACCGAGAAGCGGCGTCAGCGGGTCGACGGTGAAGCTTTCGTAGGTCTCACGGGGTGCCGTCGTGATGCGGGCGATGGCGTCCAGGGTGAACTGATCCATGGTGTCTCCGATGTTCCGATGTGAGGGGCGGCAGGCAGAGGGACGAAGGAGGGGCGGGGGACGGTCGGCGGCGGCCGTCGGCCGTGGCTCACCGGTCGGCGTCGATCACGCGGGCTATGTCCTGTACGTGGCGTCCGGTGACGATCTCGTAGTGCGTGGCCTGTACGTGGTGCACCTGGGTGGGACGGGGGAGCAGCGCCGCCCATTCCTCGGCGGCCGTCGGCGCGGGCGGGGCGAGGAGCAGATCGGGCGTGATCTCGGTGGCCAGCCACAGGGCGCTGGGCGTGCGGGTCAGACGGGGCGCGGTGTGGGCGGTCATCGCGGAGATGTTGGCCCGGCAGCAGTGGGCGAGCCGTTCGGCGTACGACGCCCCTGTCGACCCTCTCGCTTCAGCCGTCCCTGCCGTCCCCGCCGTCAGGGACGCCGACTGGGCCTTGTTGCCTTGCAGTTCCTGCTCGAAGACGGCACGCAGAGCATCTTCATCGAAGCTGTCCGGGCTGTCCGGGCTGTTCTGGCTGTCCTGAGTTCCTGGTTGCGGCGCGGGCGGATCCAGCAGGTACAGCCGCTCGACAGGCCGGCCCGCCGCTTCGGCGCTCGCGGCCATGGAGTGGGCGACCAGCGCGCCGAACGACCAGCCCGCGAGCCGCAGTCGGGTCCGCGCATCGGGGAAACGGGCGCGCAGCGCGGCGAGGTAGCGGTCCGCCCGCTCGGCGACCGTCCAGTGCGGCAGGCCGGGATCGTGCAGAGCGGGATCGGGGACGAGGCAGACCGTGGTGCGCGCGTCCAGGGCGGAGACCAGCGGCCGATAGGCCTGGATGTCGCCGCCGACCGGGTGGATCACGCACAGGACGTCCTGGTCGTCGCCGGTCTGCCAGGTCTCGACGGTCACCGGGTCGTCGGTGGGCTCCTCCGCCCGCGCGGGTCGGCCGAGGCGGGCGAGGAGATCGTCGACGCTCACCTGATGGCTGAGATGCGAGAGCTCGATGTCGACCCCGTACAGCCGCTTCACCTCGGAGAGCAGGTCGAGCAGGGTGAGGGAGTCAGCGCCCAGGTCGTACAGGGACGCTGCCGGGTCAAGCGTGTCCGTGCCGAGCAACTCCCGTGCTGCCTCGATGAGTTCGGCGGCGTCGGGTGACGTTGTCTGCGCCCCGGCCGGTTCTCGGGCGACCTCGTCGGCGGTCCGTGCCTCGGGCTCGTAGAAGTACCGGGAGGCCTCCAGTGGCGTACTGGACACGAGCAGGTGCGGCAGCTGGAGTTCCAGGGCGTCGGCGAAGACGCGCAGTCCCTCGGCGGTCGACAGTCCCGTCCGCAGATGTGCCTGGTGGCGTGCGTCGGTGCCGAGCGAGTCGAGGGCCATGCCGGCGTCCCGCCACACGTCCCAGCCGATGCTGAGGCGTACGGTCGCCGACGAGTCCGCGCCGCCGTGGTGGGCGAAGGCGTCGAGCACCCCGTTGGCGGCCGCGTAGTCGAACTGGCCGACTCCGCCGAACAGCGCCGACAGCGACGAGCAGTAGACGGCGTAACGCGGTCCGTGGCGGGCGATCAGCCGCTCGGTGAGCAGGACGGCGTTCAGTTTCGCCCGGTCGGCGTCGCGCATGGTCTCGCTGTCGCGGCGGATCAGGAGGGCGCCGGACGCGCTGCCCGCGGCATGCACGATGCCGTGGAGGCGGCCGGTGTGGGGTGCGAGCCGTTCCAGGACGTCGTCGAGCGGCTCCTCGGCGAGATCGGCCGCCACGAGGGTGACACGGTCGGACCAGCGGGCGAGGGCGGACGGCAGGTGGGGGCGGCGCGCGAGCAGTACGACCCGCCCGCCGGTGTGTTCGAGCAGCCAGGTGGCGATGCCGGTACCGATGCCACCGGTGCCGCCGAGGACGAGGTGTTCGCCGTCGCCCTCCATGAGCCCTGCGCCGCCCATGAGCCCGGCGGAGTGGGCGAGCGGGCGCGGTACGGACCGGGCGACCGGCCGCCACCAGTAGCCCTGGCGCAGGGCGATACGACGCTCCGGGGCGGCTCCCAGGGAGGCTCCCGGGACGGCCCCCGCGGTCGTGTCCGTGGTTGTGTCCGCGAGGACGACCGGCAGCAGATGGGCCCAGTCGGCCGGGTCGGCGCCCGGCAGGTCGATCCAGCGGGTGTCCAGGCCGAGTTCCTGGCGAGGCACCTCCACCGCAGCGGCCAGCAGGCCCAGTTCGGGGCGTGACACCTCGCCCGTCACCGGTTGCGCACTGTGGGACAGCCACCACAGGCGCGGACGTGCGCCGGGCGGCAGGCTCGCCACCGCCTGGCAGAGGGCGGCCGTCTGGTCGAGGCAGACGCGCCGAGCGTCCTCCAACGTACCTTCGCCGACCGGCCCTTCGACACGGAGAGGCAGCGTGTGCAGCCACTCGAATCCCTCGGGCGCGTCGTGTCCGACGTCCTTGAGCAGCCGGGCCAGCGAGGCGGGATCGGCGGGATCGACCTCGTACCGGTCGCCGCCGGACCGCACGTACGCGGTACCGGTCGTGACGTGGACGACGCGGCTGTGCGCGGAGTGCAGTGCCTTCCAGTCGACCGGCGTCGAGGTGCCGTCGGTGACGACCACGACCGGGCGCCCCGACAGCGAGCCGGTGTACGGGACGGCCCGTCGCAGCCGCGCCCACTCGGTCTGGTGCAGCCACTCGCCCTCCGGCATCCGTACCGGTGGCGTGGTGGCGGCGGGGTCGGCTGCCGTGACGGGCTGCGCGGGTTGCCGGGCGGCGCGCGGGAAGTCGTGGTCGGTGAGGGCGAAGGCGGGGGGCGGGAAGTCCCAGGGCGGGGGAGCGGAGTGAGCGCCCTGCCGCAGGTTCCCGCTCGCGTCGTCCGACGCGGCCGGCCCCTGCTCCAGTTCCATGACCTCGCCCGCCGCACCCGCAGCCCCCGTCGCGGGCTCCGAGCCGTCCGCGACCCTCCGCAGCCACGCCACGGCCGTCTCCGCGTCCGGGCAGTCGGCCGTGACCAGGTGCGTCCGCGTCGGGCGACCGCCCGACAGATGGCGCAGGACCTGGTCGTACGTCTGCGGAGCGGCGGCCAGATGGTCGGCGATGCGCCGGGCGTCCGTACGCAGTGACTGCTCGCTGCTGCCGGACAGCACCAGGCGGCCGGTGTGGGCGCTCCGGCCGGTGCCCTTCGGCGTCCGCGCCGATACGGGGGGCGCGTGCTGCTCAAGGATCAGATGGGCGTTGGTGCCGCCGATGCCGAAACTGCTGACGGCGGCCACACGCGGACGCCCCGCCGGCCAGGGCCGCGCGCTCGTCGGGATGTGGAAGGGGCCCGGGTCGGCGCCGATCTCCGGGTTGAGGCGCCGGAAGTCGACGTTCGGCGGGATCACCCCGTGGTGGACGGCGAGTGCCGCGCGCACCAGGCCGACGACGCCCGCGGCGGCGCCGAGGTGACCGATCTGGCTCTTCACGGACGACAGGGCGACCGAGGCGGAGTCGGGCAGGTCGAGGGCCTGCCGCAGCGCGCCGACCTCCACGGGGTCGCCCAGCCGGGTCCCGGTGCCGTGCGCCTCGACGTATCCGATGTCGGTGGCCGGGCGGCCACTGCGGCGCAGCGCGGTCCGGATGACCTCCCGCTGCCCGGAGACGGACGGCGCGCTGTAACCGAGCTTCGAGGCGCCGTCGTTGTTGAGGGCGGACCCGGTGACGACCGCGTACACGGTGTCGCCGTCGCGCTCGGCGAGGCTCAGCGGTTTGAGGACCACGACACCGACGCCACTCGCGCCGACGGTGCCCGCGGCGTCGTCGCTGAAGGGCCGGCAGTGGCCGTCGGGCGAGAAGATGTGCTGCGGCC
This sequence comes from Streptomyces liliiviolaceus, assembly GCF_018070025.1. NCBI lineage: Bacteria > Bacillati > Actinomycetota > Actinomycetes > Kitasatosporales > Streptomycetaceae > Streptomyces > Streptomyces liliiviolaceus. Next base: position 5,305,932 of record NZ_JAGPYQ010000001.1, on the reverse strand, counting down.
GGTAGGTGTACCCGTCCGTCAGCAGCGTGTCGACCAGCACTCCGCCGGCCAGCATGACGTCGGCCTCGCCCTGCCGCAGCAGCCCGGCCGCGAGGTGCACCCCCACGAGGGAGCTGGCACAGGCCGCCTGGACCGTGAAGGCGGGGCCGGTCAGGTTCAGGTGGTACGCGGCCTTCGTGGCGAGGAAGTCCTTGTCGTGGTGGAGGGCCAGGCGGAAGCCGTCCGGGAGGGCGGCGGGGTCGGCCTCCCGGTGCATGGACTGGAAGTACGTGTTCTCGCCGCATCCCGCTATCAGGCCGACGCGGCCGGCGGCGGGGTCGGCGATGCCCGCGTGGGCGAGCGCTTCGACGCAGCTCATCAGCAGGTGCCGCTGCTGCGGGTCCATCAGCCGTGCTTCCTGCGGGCTGATGCCGAAGTGCTGGGGGTCGAAGGCCAGCAGACCGTCCATCTGGCTGCGGGCGCCGACACGTCCCTCGGCGGCCGGGAAGTGTTCGATGCCGCGCTCTGCGGACTCGACCATCCGCCAGAACGACGCCAGGTCGGGGGCGCCGGGCAGCCGTACGGCCATCCCGATGACGGCGATCGGCTCGTCCGCGCCGCCGTTCCGTTCGACCGGGACAGTAGCTGTAGCCGTAGCCGTGGTCCTGGTGGTGGCGCCGGCCGGAGCCGGGGCCGACGTGTCGAGGAACCGGCTCAGGCCGCGTACGGTGACGTGCTCGAAGAGGTCCGCGACCGTGAAGGTCAGGCCCAGCTCGACACCGCACCGCAACTGGAAACGCATCAGGTCCAGGCTGCCCGCGCCCGCGTCGAAGAACCGCTGGTCCGGCAGCACCCTCTTGCCCGTCACCGTGGCGAACAGCTCGCACAGCCGGGTCTCCAGCGTGGACACGACGGATTCCGTGGCCCCCGGCCCCGTCGCCGCCCCACTCCTCAGCTCACGCCCCTGCGTGGCGACCGCGCGGCGGTCGAGCTTGCCGCTCGGCGTGCGCGGCAGCGTCTCGACCCTGCGGAACGTGCGGATACGGGCGAAGGGCGGCAACTGCCCGGCGAGATGGGCGTCGAGTTGGTCCAGCTCCGGGTCGTCGCCGCGGCACTGCAGCAGCGCCACGAGGGAATCCCCGTCGAGGGACACCAGGGCACCGACGACCGACGGGTGCCGAAGCAGCGCGGCCTCCAGCTGCCCCAGCTCCAGCCGGTGACCGCTGATCTTGACCTGGTCGTCGTCCCTGCCGTCGAAGTGCAGCAGCCCGTCGGCGTCGAAGTGCGCCAGGTCGCCGCTGCGGTAGAACGTGCCGTGGCCTGGCAGTTCGGTGAACCTGGAGCGGTTGAGCTCCGCGTCGCCGAGGTAGCAGGGCGAGGCCATCGGGCCCCCGATGAGCAGCCTGCCGACAGCCCCGGGCGGGAGCGGTTCGCCGCTGTCGTCGGTCACGCGCAGCACCGCGTTGGCCACCGGGTGCCCGATGGCCGGGCGGGTGGGCCACAGCATCGGGTCGCCTTCGAGGCACAGACCGCTGACGACATGGGTCTCCGTGGGCCCGTAGTGGTTGAACAGCCGGGCGTCCGTCAGACCGGCGAACCAGTCGCGGACGGCGTCGGTGCACATCAGCTGCTCGCCCGCGGTGACCACCTCTCGCAGCCGAGACGGGAAACGCCCCAGGTGCACGGCGTGCTCGGCCAGCAGTTGCAGTGCCACGAAGGGCAGGAACAACCGCTCGACACCGGCCTGTTCCAACTGGTCGAGCAGGGCGGGCAGGTCCTGCCGCCACTCGGGGCGCACGAGGTGCAGGCGTCCGCCCGAGCACAGCGTCGTGAAGATCTCCTGGAAGGAGACGTCGAAGGACAGCATCGAGAACTGCTGGGTGACCGCGGCCCCGCCGAGGCCACCCGATTCGGTCTGCCAGTGCAGCAGGTTGCACAGGGTCAGGTCCGGTACGTCGACACCCTTGGGCACACCGGTCGAGCCGGAGGTGAACAGCGTGTAGAGCGGTCTCAGGCCCGCGTGGGGGGCCGGTCGCGGCGCGGCCGGATCGGTGGCGGCCAGATCGATCGGATGCCGTGGCAGCTCCGGCGGCGCGATCTCGGCCACGCCCTCCTCCGCACCGACCGCGGTCAGAATGCACAAGGGGTCGGCGTCGTGCAGGACCCGGCGCAGCAGCGCGGGCGGGTAGGCGGGATCGAGCGGTACGACGGTCAGGTTGAGCTGGGCGGCGGCGAGGAGTGCCACGATGTGCTCGGCCGACGGTGTGAGATGCAGCGCGACCCGGGCGGGCGCCCCGGGATCGGACGGCAGCGGAAGCCGGTTCGCCAACTCGGCTGCCAACGCCCGTGCGTGCGCGTCCAGTTGCGTGTACGTGAGCGTGCGGTCGCCCGTGGTCAGGGCCGGCGCGTGCGGAGTCCGCCGTACCTGCGCGGCGAAGCCCTCTGCCACGGTCGTGAACGCGGGAGTGCTTCGCGCCCCTCGTCCAGGATCGGGGAGCGTACGCCGGTAGGGAGCGACGACGGCTGCCAACGTCGGCTCGTCCTGACCCTGGCTCCAGTCCTCGTCCTCGTCCGCGGCGGTGAGCAGGTCGATCGCCCGTACGAAGAGTCGATGGGCGGACGCCACCACGTCGGCGTCGAAGCGCCCGGCCGCGTACTCCCACAGGCAGTCCAAGCCGAAGTCCTGCTCGACGACGGACAGCGTCAGCGCGCACTTGGTGTCGATGGGCTGCGGCCAGACGGGACGCACCCGGCAGTCCGGCAAGGACAGCGCGCCGAAGTCGGTGTTCTCCAGGACGAACATGAAGTCGAAGAGCGGGCCGCCGCCGCCGAAGTCGTGGTCGGTCAGCACATCGGCGAGCGTCACGTCCTGCCGGTCCAGGATCTGCTGGACCTCGACGGCCTGCCGACCGAGCTGTCGGCGCAGGTCCTCACCTGGCTGGAGCCGCAACGGCAGCAGCACGGTGTTGGCGAACATGCCGACGGTGGAGGCGAATTCACCGACCGGTCGGCCCGAGACGGGGCTCGCCACCAGTGGCCGTGTCTGGCCCGTCACGCCGTACAGGCTCCAGGAGAAGGCGGCCAGCAGGAGTTGGAAACGGGTGAGTCCGAGTTCCGCCCCGAGCCGGTCGAGCCGGGAGCGCTGGACGAGGTCGAGGGACGCGGTCAGCAGCCGGGCCCCGGTGTCGGCGGTGTTCGCGGCGGCGGGTGGGAGCGGGGACGGCTCCGCAGTCGCGTAGTGGCGGCGCAGCGCCGACCGTTGCTCGTCGTAGGAGGGCTCCAGGTGCCAACGCCGCTGCCACAGGGCGAAATCGAGCGGGGTGTGACGGGACCTTTCCTCCTCGCCGTGACCGGCTTCTTCGAGCCCGGCCGCTTGGGCGGTGAAGGCGGTGAGGTCGCGGAAGAGGACGTTGAGGGACCAGCCGTCGACGGCGATGTGATGCAGGTGGAGCAGGAGGACCGCACCGTCGAGGGTGCGCAGCAGGCCCGCCCGGAGCATCCGCGCCTCGGCGAGATCGAAGGGTGTGGCGAAGAACCGCCGAGCCGTCGGCTCCCAGCCCTCACCGTCGAGGACGTCGGCCGGCTCCCAGGGGTCGAAGGGGTCGCCGACCTCCTGGAGCAGCCCCTCCGCGGTGGACCGGAAAGCCGTACGCAGGGCGGGGTGTTCGGCGACGAGACGGGTGAGCGCGGCGCGCAGGGCGTCCTCGTCGACGGTGCCCTGCAGATGGAAGGCGAGCGGGACGTCGTAGGCGCGACCGTGCGGGTCGCTCCGGTCGAGGAGCCACAGGCGCTGCTGCTCGGAGGTGGCCTGTGCGGAACGGTGTCCGCTCGGGTCGGGCACCGACGGGTGCGGCGGCGACTGGTCCGCGCCGGGGGAGCCGGAGACCTCGGTTCGGGAGGTGACGGCCTCGGTCAGCGCGGCGAAGTCCTCCCGCAGGACGACCGACTGCGGCACCTCGACGTTCCAGCGGCGCCGGATCCCGAACCGCAGACGCAACGCCTTGAGCGAGTCACCTCCGTTGGGGATCCACCGGTCGTCCGGCCGAAGCCCCGTCACCCCCAGCACGTTCCCGGCCATCTCCAGCACCTCGCGCTGTGCGTCCGTCACCTCGACGACCGCGCCGACGGTACGGCGCCACGCCGGCGTCGTGGAGCCCAGCAGCGCGGCATCGTCGACCTTGCCGTTGGCGTTGCGCGGCAGGGCGTCCACGAGATGGGTGCGGTGCGGGCGCATGTACGGGGGCAGGGCGGCCGTCAGATGGCGTTCGTACTCCTCGTACGTCAGCTCGGCGCCCAGTACCAGGTAGGCCAGCAGTTCATGGGCGCCGTCCACGTCGTGCCGGGTGCAGACCCGGGCCTGCCGGACGGCGGGGTGTGCGCCGAGCCGCTGCTCGACCTCCCCGGGCTCGATGCGGAAGCCGCGTACCTTCACCTGGCGGTCCGCCCGCCCGACGAAGGTGACCAGCCCCGTGGCGTCGCGGCGTGCGAGGTCGCCGGTGCGGTACCAGACGGCGCGGCCCGCGTCGTGCCACGGCAGCGGGGCGAAGCGCTGGGCCGTCTCCTCGGGCAGGTTGCGGTAGCCCGTCGCCAACCCGGCCCCGGACAGCAGCAGTTCACCGATCTCATCGGTCTCCGCGACCCGTGAGCCGTCGGCGACCAGCAGCGCGTCCGTCCCGGGCACGGGCCGGCCCACGGGAACGGTGTCCCCGTCGAAGTCGCGGGGCACGGGGTGGTGCAGCGCGAAGGTCGAGGACTCGGTGGGTCCGTAGGCGTTGACGAGGCACGTCGTGGTGCCGGGGTTGTCCCGGTACCAGCGTGTGACGCGGGTGGCGTTGAGCTGTTCGCCGCCGATCAGGACGTGGGCGACGGTGTCGAAGCAGTGCGGCACGCTGTCGGTGACGGCGTTGAACAGGGCCGCGGTCACGAAGAGCGCGTCGATCCGCTCGTGCCGCAGGGTCTCGGCGAGCAGCTGCGGGTTCTGGACCTGCTCGTCGCTCAGGACGACACAGGTCCCGCCGGTCAGCAGCGGTACCCAGACCTCGTAACTCAGGGCGTCGAAGGCCGGGTTGGAGATGCTGGCGTACCGTGCGCCCGCGGTGGGGGAGAGGAAACCGGGGTCGGCCAGACGCATGATTCCGGCGTCCTTGACCTCGACTCCCTTGGGGCGGCCCGTGGTGCCCGAGGTATAGAAGAGGAACGAGGTGGCCGCGTCCGTGGCGGGGGTGACCTCGTCGAAGGGCGACCCCGCGTTCTCTCGGGGGAGATCGCCGAGGAGGTCACCGACGTCCAGCAGGAAGCCGTCCGGCAGTGGGCCGGGGCCGTCCCCGGGCGCCCCGCTCGTCGCCTCGTCCGTGCCGTCCTGGACCAGGGCCACGGCGGCCGAGTCGTCGAGGATGTGGCGGCGGCGCTCGGCGGGGCTCTGCGCGTCGAGCGGAACCACGGTGGCCCCGGCACGGCGGATACCGAGCATCACGCACACCAACTGCCAGGACCGCGGCAGGCGGACCGCGACGGCCTGCCCCGGGCGGACTCCGCGGGCTCGCAGGGCGCGCACCACACGCAGGGAGGCCCGGTCGAGGCCCGCGTAGTCGAGACGGTGATCCCCGTCGAGCACGGCGAGGGCGCCGGGGGTCAGCCGCGCCTGGCCGAGTACGGCCTCGACCAGCAGCGGACCGGACACGGCGGAATCGGGCGCGGCGGAATCGGAGGCGGCGGAGCCGGACATCACGCCTCCTCGGCGACGACGGACACGGTGGCGGGTGCGGTCGACGGCGTGGCGCCGGGCGCGACGGAGAGCGCGGCCAGTTCGGCGCCGAGCACGGCCGCCACCTCGTTGTGCCGCCGACCTGCCATGGGAGTGCCCACGACCACGGCGGTACGGCCGCTGAGCCGGGACATCAGCAGCGACCGGCCGGTCAGGACGGAGCCGAACAGCGTGCGTCCGTGCTGTCGTGCCAACGCCCGCAGGCCGGAGGTGAGGGGCTCGTTGTACGCCTCGTTCCCGGCCGGGAGCTGGGCGAGGAACCGCAGGCGCTGCTGGGTGAAGGAGGCCGGGGCGAGGGTGGCGGGCGCCGAGGGCTCGCGCCGTGGGGAGTCGGCGGGGTGCTGGCGGGGAGACGGGACCTGGGGGGTGTACGGAGCCTGGGGGGTGTCATGCACGGACAAGGCTTGGTCTTCCCGTCGTCAGGGTTACTGGTTCCGAGAGTCACGCTGGGAGTTCGGCCGCCCGTGCGGCGGGCCGCCGAGGCTGCTCTACGTCCGGTTGCCGGGCGGAGCTGCGGAGTCGGGGCGGGCGGCGGATCGGTGTCTCATGGAGGTGGGGGGCGATACGACGGAGGGGTGCATGCGGAGAGCGAGAACAATGAGGGGAGTCCGCGAGGTCCGGTGATTCGGCAATTCATAGCGACAACGTTGCCAGCCGATAACGACGACAGGTTCATGCCTTCGTCGAGCGGCATTCTGCCCACCAGCTTTCTTGCTCACGGCGCCCCACGGGTGCGGAGACGTCGTCCGACTGATGTACCGATTGGGAACACCTGGACGCACGGTGATAATTGATCAGCGGACCAGAGCCTGTCAACGGTCTCCGGGCGGGTGGAACCGAACGCCCGGAAACATACCTATGCGACCGGTTTTTCGGGAAGTGGGGGCGTTCTGACATGCAAAGATCGCCCTGTTTCGGTGGGTGTTCAAGACACGCACCACAAGCCCGACGAGAAGTCGACGACCGGCCCGACGGGCAAGAAACGTCCGCCGCCGAATAAACAAGCAAGGGTCGTTCTTTAATGAGACTTGACGGACCGTGAGCGCTTGCTTCCGCAATATCCGCCGAGGATTCGACGGTGTTTCAACGCCGGTCGAGCACAAGCCGAGCGCGGCCTGCGCGCCGGTTCAGCGGCGGGCCGGGCCGGCGGACACGTCCCGTACTCCCTCTCCGGAGGCGGTCTTTTCGCGGTAGTGGTGCGGGGCCGCGCCCGTGACCCGGCGGAACACCCGGCTGAAGTACGCGCGGTCACGGAAACCCACGGCCCGGGCGACGCTCTGCACACTGTCGTCGCTCGACCGCAGACGCTCCGCCGCCCGCCGGATCCGCAGCCGGGTCAGGTACTCCCACACCGTCAGGCCGTACCGCTGCTGGAACAGCTTGCCGAGGTGGTCGGGGCTGACACCGGCGGCCTGCGCGACCTGCCAGCGGGAGATCGGACGCCGCCAGTGCTCGTAGAGGAAGACCAGTGCCTCGTCGAGGACGTCCTTGGTGCGCGGCGGCAACCGGGAGCCGTGGGCGGCCAGTTCGCGTACGAGCGCGGCGGCCTCCTGAGGTGCGAACACGTCCATGTCCAGCATGAGCAGCGCCGGGTGCTGACGACCGCGCCGGGCGTCCGCCGCCGTCATGCCCTCGTGGTCGGCGATGACGACAGGGCACAGGGCCCGGCCCGAGCCGTCGTGCAGCCGGTCCACCACGTCCAGCGCCTGGAGGTCGGGCAGCGCGCGCTCCAGCACCACCAGCCGTGGTGTCTCCTCCGCGACCAGCGCCAGCAGCGTCGTCGCGTCGGTGGAGACCCGCGCCGGATGGTCGGGCAGCGCCGACTCGGCCAGCCGCCGCAACGCCTCCCGGGACTCCTGCGAGCCGCCCGCTACGATCACCGGCTCGGCGAAACCGTTGGGCCGCAGAGCGCGCAGGGACTGCGGCAGATCGGTGCCGTCGGCCCCGAACAGCACGAACGGCGTGTGCCGCAGCGCCGGATGGTCGTGCAGCCGCTGCACCGCCCGCCACTCCTGCGGCCGGTCGGGCAGCGCGTCCCACACGACGGCTCCGGGCGTACGCCGCGCCACCGACGGCATGGGATCGTGCGCGGTGTCGGGCCTGCACACCTCCAGACCGTGCCGGGCGGCGTGCGCGCTGATGTCCGCGCCGAGTTCGCCGGGAGTGACGACGAGCAGCGGGGCGTCCCCGGCGGCGGCCAGATGCGCCTGTCCGTCGGGAGAGGGCAGGGCCAGCTCCAGTACGTACTGGGCCCGGTCCGTCGTGTCGGAGACGGTCAGCGCCCCGCCGTGCATCATGGCCAGCCGCCGGGCCGTGGTCACCCCCACGTCCAGGAGCTGGCCGGGCCGCGCGATCGGCGTACGGGCGTCCGGCACGTCGACCGTGATCCGTACGCCCGCCGGGCCGAGGGCGGCCGCCACCCGGGGCGGCGCGTTCTTCGCGCGGGCAGCCGCCGAGATCAGCACGTTGTGCAGGATCTGCTGGAACCGCGTCTCGTCCACCCACACCGAGGGCAGCCGCTCGGGCAGGTCGAGCCGCCACGCGGGGCCCGCGGGCAGCGCCGAGGCCGCCGCAGCGCACGCCCGCGCGAGGACGGGCAGCGGGTCCATGAGCCGCCTGTCCAGGAGGAGGTCACCGGCCTCCGACCGGGCCAGGTCCAGGAGGTTCTCCATGAGGTGCAGCACGCGCGCGGCGTCCCGCCGGACCTCCAGGAGGGCCGCCGCGGGGTCACCGGACCGGTGCAGCATGGCCTCCACCGGAGTGCGCAGTTCGTCGCCGACATGGGTCAGCAGCCGCGTCTGGAACCTGCTCGCCTGCTCCGCGGCGTCCCGTGCCCGCCGCACCTCGTCGAAGAGCCCGATGCCCTTCAGCGCGGCACTGATCTGATCGCCCAGTTCCCGGTACAGGGCTCCGTCGGCCCCGTCGTGGTACGCCGCCCGGGCCGAGGTGGCCTCGAACACCGCCACACCCAGATGCTCCTCGCCGATGTGCAGCGGTTCGAGGACCAGCGTGAAGCGGTCCTCGCCGGGCAGCAGCGAGTCGGGAAGCAGCAGGGCGGGGGAGAACGCGGGACTGCCGAGCGGCCCGGCGGGACCGGATTCCCGGCCCGCGCCCCGGGCCGCCTCCGCACGGGCGAGCAGGGGCCGCGCCATGCCCAGCGCCGCCGGACCGGAGGCGTCGGCGTCGCGCTCGTACAGCACGATTCGGCAGTGCGGGACGCCCGACTGGCCCAGATGGCGCTCCAGTACGTCCGAAAGCCCCTCCAGGTCCACGACCGTGGTCAGCGCGGTCCCGAACTCCCGCAGCCTGCGCGCGCGTTGGGTCCCCGACCAGCGCTCGTACTCAAGGAGGGCGCGCGACCGTTCCGCGACGACGAGCCGGGCCTGCCCGAACAGGACCTCACCGGCCCGGCGCAGCGGGTCGGGCAGTGTGTCGACGACACCGCGGCGGGCGCTCTCCAGCGCCTGGTGCCAGCGGTCGACCTCGGCCTGCGTACCCGCGTTGCTGTGCAGCAGCCGCTCGACGAGAGAGAGGAAACTCCCGGGCCGGGCACCGCCGTTCACCGTGTCCCGGCTGCCGCCGCCGGTGCCCACCGGCGGGTACGGATCGCTGTCGGCGCGGGCGAGTTCGGCGCGGAAGGCCGCGGCCAGCCGGGCGCCGCCGGACGGCAGGACGCCGTCCACCGCGTCCCAGCCCGCGGGCCGCCGCGTGGCGGCCGGCGCCGGGGCGACGAGCGGGGGCTGGTACGACGTCGGGTAGGGGCAGCCGCAGGAGCGGCGCGGCACCAGCGTGGCCGGGATGGTGGTGCGATCGGGCGGGCGCGTGCCGCGCAGCCGGGCGACGAGGGTGTCCACGGCGAGTGCGCCCAACTCCTCGAAGGGTAAAGCCACGGAGGTCAGCGGCGGGTCGCCGAGGCGGGCTTCGGGGGAGTCGTTGAAGCCGACCACGGCCACGTCCTCCGGTACCCGGATGCCGCGTTCGGTGAGATGGCGCAGCGCCCCGGCGGCGAGGACGTCGCTGCAGGCGAGCACCACGTCGAAGTCGACGCCTGGCGTCAGGCCGCGGGCCTCCAGCAGCACCTGCATCGCCGAGGCGCCGGCCGCCGCGGCGAAGTCGACGGCCGCGCCCACGTGTTCGTTGCGGATGCCGTGGTGGCGCAACGCGTCGACGCACGCGCGGTAGCGCTCCTCGGAGACCGGGTTGGCGAGCGGGCCATGGATGCAGGCGGGCCGTCTGCGGCCGTGCTGGACGAGATGTCCGACCAGTTTGCGCATGCCCGCGTGGGAATCGATCGACAGCACGTCGGTCTGGTCGCTGAGCGGCTGATTGAGACTGATCAGCGGCAGATGGGCGATGCGGCGCAGCAGACGGCGGGCTCGGGGTCCGGCCGAGGGCAGCCCCAGGGTCGAACTCCAGCAGACGACACCGTCGAGCCGGGCCGGGCCGACGAGTTCGTACAACTCGCTGCGGGCCACGTCACCGTGCCGCAGGTTCCCGCCGGGGAAGCAGATCAGATTGACGTCGTTGCGTTCGGCGGCGGCGCGGGCCCCGGACCAGAGCGTCGCCCCCACCCCCAGATGGATGTTGGCGGTGAGCAGCCCGACGGTCAGGGGCCGGTTCGCCCCGGGCGGAGGGCCACCCACGGCGTACTGCCCGCTGTACGGCCCGGTGTGTGGCCCGGTGTGCGGACCGGGGTCCATCGGCGCCCCCTTGCTAGGCCTCCGCCGGAAGCCCTGTAGGCCCGCTGGGTCCTGGGCAACGTAGGGGAGGCGGCAGCGCGGGGCAAGACCGGTGACGCGTCGGTCACCGGTCCTGCCCCGTGCCGTGTGGTGCTGTGCGGAGGTTCTGGTGCGGTGCGGGAAGCCGGATCAGATCTTGCCGACACCCGCGCCGGCGGTCACGGTCGCCTTGACGGTGGAGGCGGACTGCGCGGTGTAGCTGTACGGGATCGACGCCACGGAGCCACCGGTCTGGCCGGAGCCCGAGTTCACGAAGTAGTTGTTCTTGGCCACGAGCGAGCCCGCGTCGGAGGAACCCTCACCGAGGTGGTAGGGGTCGTCGGTGTTCTCGAAGTAGTTGCCCTCGACGAGGACGCCCGCGTTCTCGGTGGACGCCACACCGTAGGAGCCGACGTTGCTGAAGTAGTTGTTCAGCACGTGGACCGGGTTGCCGAACCGGACGCGCGGGTTGCGCTGGTTGGTGCCGTCGAACCAGTTGTGGTCGTACGTCACCTTCAGCTTGCCCGTGTCCTCACTGGAGTTGTCGTCCGAGTGACCGAGCAGCATGTTCTTGTCCTGGTTGTGCGTGCGGTTCCAGGACACCGAGATGTTCGTCGAGGACCGCTTGATGTCGACGGCCCCGTCGTACGCGCCGGAGATGTCGTTGTGGTCGATGTGGACCTTCGTCGAGTACTGGACGTTGATGGCGTCGTCGTTGGACCCGGTGAACGTGAGGTTCTGGATGATCACGTTGCTCACGCTCGCGATGTTCAGCCCGCTGCCGGTGATCTTCCCCGCCGTGCCGACGCCGACGACGGTCTTGTTCGACGCGACCTTCGTCATCTCCGTCAGCGCGATGGTGCCGTTGACGCGGACGATCTGGGTCGCGCTGCTCTGCACAGCGGTCTTGAAGGCGGAGGCGGTGGTGACGGTCACCGTGCTGCCGCCGGCGCCACCGGTGGTGCCGGCTCCGAAGCCGATGGGCGCGGCGGCAGCGGCGACCGCCGGCTCCAGCTGGGTCGCGGTGGAACTGCTCGCCGTATTGGCTCCGATGACAGCCAGTGCGACGGCACTCGCGGCCGCGGCTCCGGTCAGGGTGAACCGTGCGCTCGTCCTGCGCATGTGGATCTCCGTCCGTGGGGTTTTGGAGAAGTGACGTGCCAGTGCGGGTGCTGTGCCGGGGCCGCGCGGTCGGCTCGCTGTGAGACTAGAGCGACGGATGTGGACAATGACGTGCCGTGTGTGGACTATTGCGTGCTGCTCACGCGTGCGGCGTCATGGGGTGGCGGGGCGGTCGGGCGCGGTGGGGCCGCGGGGCGAGCCGCGGGTACGCGCTTCCGAGCCGCCGCTTCGTCAGAGACCCGGTCGGCGGGCGCTCAGCCGGACGGCACACTGCCGCATACGCAGACGATCATCGGCGAACCATCCCTGCCATGGCTCGTCGAGCCGGTGCCAGACGGCCGGCTGACCTCCCTCGGGCGTCAACGGCGTCAGCCGATCGACTACTGCCACATAGGAGATGCCCGCGGTGGCCGACCAGTCGGGGTGATACGACCGCACCGTGGCTGCCGCGGGCACGGCCTGCAGTTCCGCCCGTACTCCGGTCTCCTCGAACAGCTCCCGACGAGCGGCTTCCCGCGGCGTCTCCCCGGGATCCACCTTGCCGCCCGGCGGCACCCATCCGCGCCAACGGTGCCGCACCAGCAGCACACGGGTCAGAGCGCGGTCGAACACCCACACCTCGGCCGCGAGCGGAGCACCGAAGGCCGCCCCGGGCCGGACCAGCCACTCCGACACACCGTCGTCCCCGTCCGAAGCCATCCGCGCATCGCGCACGGCAGCCGCGAGAACACGCGCCTCGATAGGTCGTCCTGTCACCCACGGGAGGGTACGGCGGGCCACTGACAGTCGTGGTGGACCAGCACCAGCACCGGCAGCCGTCCCGGCAGCCGTACAGGCCGCGTCGCTGTCCGTGCAGGTGTGCTGCGCACTCCGTGACCGTCCAAGCGCCGCTCAAGCGCTCGTATCCCGGTCGGGTCGCTGTGGTGTCAGGGGCGGTAGTGGGGGAACTCGTCGCAGATGAGTGGCTCAGGAGGCGCAGTATGAGCATGATCCATGCGGCTGATGTGCGGGAGTGGCGCAATCGCGATGTCGTCGACCTCAAGGGGCACAAGATCGGCGTACTCGAATCGATCTATGTGAACACCGCCACCGACGAGTCGGCCATGGCGACGGTCCGTGTCGGGTTGCCCACTCGGCAGCGGCTGGCGTTCGTCCCGCTCGACGACGCGGTCCTCGGACCCGACTACGTGAGGGTCGCCTACGCCAAGGCCTTGGTGAAGAAAGCACCCTCGGTGGGCATGGACGACATCCTCCCCGCCGAGGAAGAGGAAGCGATCTTCCAGCACTACGACATGGCCTACCAGACGGGCGCGAACGGAGAGAGGCAACTCGCGCGTCGTTGATTCCCTGCTCAGTACGAAGCACTCAGTCTGAAGGTTCTGCCATGGCTCTCTTCCTGTTCCTCGTCCTCGTCGCGGTCGTGCTCGGAATCATCGGGGTGGCCGCGGAGGGACTGGGCTACCTGCTGGCGATCGGCATCGTGGTCCTCGTGGCGGCCCTGGCCCTCACGGCTGTGCGCTGGTCCCGGCGCTCCAGCCACCGTCCCATCCGCTGACGGCCGTCCGTCGCGCCCCTTGGCGGTGCGTCAGGCCGCGCGCCGATCGCCCTTGTCCCCGCAGGGCAGATCGGCGGCCTCGTGGTTGGCGAGGAAGTCGCGGGTGGCCTGTCGTTCGATCTCCGCGATGGCGGTGGGTTCGACGTCGATGATGCCGCCGAAGGGCCGGTCGACGTCGCGGATGATGCACAGCGTCGTCGTCAGGAGCGCGGTGATGACGGTGAGGACGACGAGCTGACCGCGGTTGTTCCTGCGGGGTAGGCAGACGGCGAGGGTGACGATGGTGAGCGTGAGGGTGGCGAGCAGGAACCAGAAAATGGCGCTGGGGATGCTGGGGGTGGCCTGGGTGAGGCGTTCCGCACGTTCGTCGGAGCGCTTGTTGTCGGCGCCGATCAGCATGCCGAAGACCGGCTTGCCCTCCAGATCACGGAAGGACCGGCGCAGGTCGGTCGACCACACGCTGGGCTCCGCGGCCCCCTTGCCGTCGGCCATGGCGGGCCATTCATAGGCGCGTACGGCCCGTGCGTAGCAGATGGTGTCCGCCTGGACCCGTTGCCGCTCCGCCGCAGGCGTGTAGTCGGCGATCTCGGCGAGCTGGTCCAGCGCGCGTGCCTCGCCCCGCGCGGCGACTTCGGCCTTGCCGTGGGATCCGGAGGCGGTGACCAGTACGAAGGCCAGCAGCAGGACGGTCAGCGTCAGCAGCGGTCCGACGAGGTCTTTGACGGCCATGCCGGCGTCGTCGTCGCTCATCAGGCGGGGGCGTAGGTACCGGTTCGCCGCGAGCCCTGCCAGCAGGGCCACTGCGGCGACGACGATGACGAGGATCATGGCAACTCCTGGGCAGGCCGATGACTCTCACCGTCGCGAGAACCGCGGTGATCATGACCTGACCGGGCAGTGCCCAAAAGCGCGGAAACGTTCGTCCTCCTCGAACGAGCGAACCATTTGCGCCACAAAGCCCCCGGCTCGTCCGCTCGCCCGTACACACTCCCGCCCTGGCAGAACTCGGTGAGTCCGCCAGGGCGGTCCGGGCCGGTGCGGGTTCCCGCGGGATCACGCACGCGGTGGCCGGGAGGAGCGGTGGGTCAGCGGGTCGAGGTGACCCGGTGCTCCTTGAGCGCGGCACAGTTGGAGCCGGTCACCTGCACGTACACGTTGTTGATGTGGCCGCCCCAGTCCACACAGTGACCCTTGCCGTACACGTACGCCGGTCCCGCGTACGACGTGTACCGCCCGTAGTCCTCGGCGCCCTCGTCGGTGTCGGGGACGTAGATCCAGGTGGACATGTCCACGGCTGTCCCCGGGTTCTTGCGGATGGTCGCGACGCAGTTCTCACCGTTCGAGGCGTTGTACGTCAGATACACGGTGCCCAGCGAGCCGACGGCAGCCGAGTTCACGGTCTTGTAGGCGCTCCCGCAGACCTTCTGCGGCGTGGTGTTGGGTGCGGCGGAGGCGGGCGCGGCCAGTGCGGCCGTGGTCCCCACGGACAGGGTGGCGAAGGCCACGACAGACAGGACGGAACGGTGGAATCCCATATTTCCCCCTTGTGATCTTTGCGGTCTGTTGCTCCTGCCTGGTGTGACACGCGAGGTATGGGAAGGGTTGTGCGTCACTTGCAAGAGAAGTGCGGCACGGGTGGCGCCGGTGGCCGGCTTCCCAGCGGAAAAACCCTTACTTGTCCACCGTGGAATTCTCTGCGCACGCGCATCACACGGAAATACCGAAGGGCCCCGCCGACCAAGGTCGGCGGGGCCCTTCGGTAGGGATGTTTTCTACCAGCGGTACCAACGGCCCTTGCGGCCACCGTGACCTGCGGGCCGAATCACGAAGCCCAGCAGCCACACCACCAGGACGATGACGGCGATCCACCACAGTGCCTTGAGAGCGAAACCGGCGCCGAAAAGGATCAGCGCGAGAAGCAGGACGAGAAGTACAGGAACCATGATTATCAACCTCCGGACATTCGAGTGCCCCACGAAAACTCCCTTACGCCTTCAAATAAGGGATGCATGTTTCCGAGGTTCCGGGGAATCGGCAGAACCCGACTCGCCGACCCGGGGCGTACGATCCGGCCGCGCCCGCGCGTCCACGTGCCTACACAACCCGCGCTGCTACCAAGGCAGTTCCCCGTTCTCGTCCTGGAAAGTTCCTGTCGGGCCGTCTGCGTCGAGAGTCGCCAGACGTACGACGACGCCGGCACTCTCCTGCGGAGTCCGTCCGATTCCGAACGCCGCCGTCATGTCGGTCGCGGTGGTGCCCGGTTCGACCGCGTTGAACTTGATGCCCGGCTGGGACTTGGCGTACTGGACCGTGAGCATCGTGGCCGCGGCCTTCGAGGCGGAATAGAGCGCCAGGGGCAGGCCGAATTCCGGCCGGTCCGGATTGGTCACCGCCCAGAACGATCCCGCGCTGCTCGAAACGTTGACCACGGTCGCGTTCGAGGAATTGCGCAGGAGGGGGAGCGCGGCCTCCGTGACACGTACGATCCCGACCGCGTTGGTGTCGAAGGCCCGCAGGGCCGTGGGCCCGTCGACGGCCCCGTCCCCGAGAACGCCGGCGTTGTTCACCAGGACGTCGAGGCGGCCCTCGGCCGAGTCGATCGTCGCCAGCGCGCGGCTCACCGACGCGTCGTCGGTCACGTCGAGCTGTACGAACCGTGCACCGATTTCAGCGGCGGCCTTCTGGCCCCGCTCGACGTCACGCGCACCGATGTAGACGACGTGGCCCAACGCCAGAAGCTGTCTGGCAGTTTCGAAACCGATGCCCTTGTTGGCCCCGGTGATCAGTGTGACGGTCATTGCGTGTCCTCGTGATTCAGACGGCCCTGGTGGGGCGTTGGTGAAGTGGGAAATGTTCTGCGTTCAGCCGGATCTGATCCGGTGGGTCAGCTGGTCATTCGGTCAGCTGCCGGAGAAGTTCGCCGGCGTCGTGGAGGGCGGTCATATGCACGAACCGCCCGTCGCGCACCTGGTAAATGGCGTATTCGACGATCTCGAAAGAAGCGCCGGTGGGAGCGACGCCCAGCCATTCCTTCACCGGAGTGCCGGTGTTGACCAGACGGGCGGCCAGCCGGTCACCGTCGAAGAGCAGTTCCTTGAGTTCCCAGTGAAGGTCAGGAACGGCGTCCACGTCATGCTTCTGAACGGCAAGAAGGTCGTCCCGGCTGGCCGGCTCCCCGTTCAGAGTGGTGCGGTCGTTGATGAATTCGTCCATACCGTCGAACTCGTGGGCGTTGAGTGCCTCGATATAGCGCAGGTAGAAAGCAAGCAGATCACTGTCGGCCATCAGCTGACCTTTTCTGTAGGAAGCGGATATTGATCGTCGGCGCCCTTTGAGGGGCGCGGGGAACTGTGCGCCCAGCCTTCACGTAGTCGCACAGAATTTCCGACCTGCCCCCGCCCCCGCTCTCGGGCCCACGCGACCCCCGCCGACGAGAGAGGTCCCCTCAAGAAGCCCCACACGGACATGGGTAGCCCCTCCGACTTCTGTAGCGATCGCTGCGGAAGTCAGACGGTAGCACTTCCGCAGCGATCGCTACAGAAGGAGTAGAGTGCGGGGGTGGATGTGGAGAGAAAACAGAGCGGCTCGATCGGCCGACCGCGAGGGTTCGACGCCGACGAGGCACTTGAACGCGCCATGCTGGTCTTCTGGAGACACGGTTACGAGGGAGCCAGCACCGCCAACCTGACGAACGCGATGGGCATCTCCACCACCAGCATGTACGCGGCCTTCGGCAACAAGGAGAAGCTGTTCCGCAAGGTGCTGGAGCGCTATACCGAGGGCCCGAGCGCGTACATGGCCCGAGCCCTGGAGGAGCCGACAGCCCTCGGCACTGCCACCGCGATCCTGGCCGGCACCGTGCGCACCACCACCCGCCCGGCCAACCCGCACGGCTGCCTGGGCGTCCAGAGCGCCCTGACCGTCAGCGACTCAGGTGAGGAGGTGCGCGAACTCCTCGTCGCCTGGCGCAGCGACGGCCACTCCTGTCTGCGGGAGCGGTTCCAGCGGGCCGTGGACGAGGGCGACCTGCCCGCGGACGCCGATCCGGGGCTACTGGCCCGCTACATCACCACCTTCGGCTACGGCATCGCCGTACAGGCCGCGAGTGGTGTCGACCGAGACGAACTGCAGGAGATGGCCGACGTGGCCCTGCGTAACTGGCCACCCGTCTGAGCCCCGCCCGCGTCCAAGGTGTCCCGGGCCGGGAAGCGCTGGGCCCCATTGTCAGTGGCGGGTGGAAAGCTGAATGTCGTGAATGGCGACGAGCAACTGCTGCGCGGCCGGATATACGGCCACGACCACGACGACCCCGATCCGGGCCCGCGCCCGGGCCGTTCCTACGCCGCCCTGGTCGGCGGTCCCTTGGACGGACTGCTCCTGGACGTCACCGACTGGACGCCGGAGCAGATCGCCGAGGGCGCCGCACTCTCCACCGAACTCGGCGCCTTCGGCCCCGGTGGCCGAGCCCTGTACGACCCCCGCCCGACCGACCGGAACCACTTCGACTGGTCGGGCGACAGCCCGTGACTCCCACGAGGAGACCTCCGGGGGCTGCCGCCCCGTATCGCGCTGACGGCTCGCCTTCGAACACCGGACACCGGACAGGCTGAACCGACCTAGGGGCGCGGGGAACTGCGCCACCAGCCCCACCGCACCCGCACGGCTGTCAAGATGTGGCGTTCCGGCGGGACGACCGCAAGCGCCTCAACCACCGTGGTCGGTACCGAAAGCGCCGATCTGCTCGATCTGCTCGACCTGCTCGCGGTCATCGGCACTCAGGAAGTCGTCGAACCCACGACACGCTGAGCGCGTAGCGATGCATCGGCGTCGTAACCAGGGACGGAGTACGGGCCCGGGGCGCCGAGGGAACGGGCACGGCGACGGTCGAGCCACAACACCACCGCGGTGAAAGCGACGATCACCGTGATGTCGATGGCCGCGAGTTGCCAGGGCAGATCGGCGGCGGTCTCGTCGGATTCGAGTCCGCCGACGAAGGCCGCGGACAGCGCGAACGACAGCAGGTTGTTCACCGCGTGCAGCGCGACGGCCGCTTCGAGGCCGCCGGTACGCACCGTCAGCCAGCCGGCCAGGACGCCGAAGACGACAAGGTCGGTGAACCCTTCCGGAGTGCCCCACCCGTGGGCTGCCGCGAAGAGCACCGCCTGCGGCAGCACCGCTATCCACGGTGAACGGAACAGGCCGCCCACCGCCTGCAGCAGCCAGCCCCGGAAGACGTACTCCTCCGCGGCCGCCTGGAGCGGCACCAGTACGACGAGCATGGCGAGCGCGGGCAGATACCGGTCCAGGCCGACCCAGACATCACCGCTCGTGCCCGTGCCCGACACCTCGCCATCGCCCGGTACGAGCAGCATGCCGCCCATCCCCGCCGCCACCAAGGGCAGCGCGATCAGTGCGTACTGTCCCAGTCGGCGCTTGCGCAGCCTCCCCTGGACGGAGGAGACCGTCCCCGCCGGGCGCCGCCCCACCCATCGTACCGCGAGCAGCACCACGGGAATGGCCAGAGCCAGATACGTGAGGTCCAGAGCGGTGTTCAGTGTGGGGCCGAAGTCGATGGCTTCATCGGAGTCCTCGGGGTATCCCTGGGCGCTGCCCACCCCGTAGGCCACGAAGTACACCACCATGAACAGCAGGAGCCACATGCCGATCACCGCCACGGTCCCGGTCAGCGGTCGCCACCAGCGGTGTCGCCCGGTCACATGAGCCATGCGGTGATAGGGCAGGGGCTCTCCGGCGCTGAGAACTCCGGTGGGTACGGGAGGGGTTGTCGAGAAGCTCATGGCACAAGTCTCCCGTCGGCCCGCGCACGGCGTAGGTACGGGTCCCGTGAACGACACCCGTGACTGTCACCCGTGGAGGTACGCCCGCAGGCCGATGCCCCCGCACCACGGGCGCGCCTATGCTCGCGCCATGTCAGCGCATCCAGGTGAACTGCCGCTGCTCAAGCGCCTGTCGCCCGGTCACTGGACGGCGGTCGTCTGGGGCGGGGCCATGGGTTTCGCGTGCGTCGACGAGTTCTTCGTCCTGCCGGGCGACTACGTCCGCGACAACCAGCTCGTCCCCGGCTTCGACCTGACATACGTGAGCGGTCCGATCCTGCTGGGTGCCGCCGCCCTCGTGCTGACCGCCTGTCGGCTCCTGCGTGGCCGCCCGCTCGTGGCCTACGCCCTCCTGCTGCTCGGCTCGGTACTCGGAGCGTCGCTGCTCGGTCAGGCCGCCGAGTTCCCGCTGGTGCAGTTCCTGGCGCCGGACGTCGCCCTGTACTTCGTCGCGGCCACCGCGACGCGACGCACCTCGGCCTGCGCGGCGAGCATGGCACTCACGGTACTGATGATCCCGCTGACGGTACGGCTCTCCGGGGGTGGCAGCATCAACACCGCGGCGCAGCTGGCCGTGGCCCTCACGGTGCTCGTGGCCTGGCTCCTCGGCAACTCCACCCGACAGTCCCGGCTCCATGCCGAACAGTCCAGGGCCCAGGCCGCCGTTCAGGCCACCACCGCCGAACGTCTGCGCATAGCGCGCGAGTTGCACGACATCGTCGCGCACACCATCGGCATCGTCGCCCTCCAGGCGGGTGCCGCACGGCGAGTCATCGATACGCAACCGGCCCGGGCCCGGGAGGCACTCGGCGAGGTGGAGAACGCGAGCCGGGAGACGCTGTCCGGACTGCGCAGGATGCTCGGCGCGCTGCGTCAGGCCGACGCAGCCGATGCTCCGCCGTACGGCGCACCGGGCTTGGCGGACGTCGACGGGCTGGCCGCGGCCACCACGGCGGCGGGGGTGCGGGTCGTCGTGCGGTGGCACGGTCGGCGGCGGCCTCTGCCGCCGGACATCGACCTGTCGGCGTACCGCATCGTGCAGGAGTCGGTCACCAACGTGGTCAGACACGCGGGCGCCCGCTCGTGCCTGGTGCGGGTCGACCACCGGGACACGGAACTGACCCTGGAGATCACCGACACCGGCCGTGGACCGGGCGGCGACGGATACCGCCGCACCGGCTACGGCCTTGTCGGTATGCGCGAGCGAGTCGCCCTGCTTCAGGGGGAGTTCACCGCGGGTGCGCGCCCGGACGGCGGTTTCCGGGTGGTGGCCAGACTGCCGCTACCGCAGCCGGCAAGGGTCGCGTCGTGATCACCGGGTGATCCCGCAGACCGCAGACCGCAGACCGCAGACCGCGGAGCTCGCGGAGATCGCCGTCTGCCGCAGGAACACGCGTACTCGCGGCCGCTCCTGTCGGGCCCGCCTGTCAGTGGTGTCCGCGGGCTGAGCTCGACGCGCCGCCGAACAGCCGTGCCACGGCCCGGAAAGGCAGGGTGACGACGGTCGCGACGGCTCCGCCGATGGAGCGAACTACATCTGCGATGGCCTTCAACACGGTGGTCCTCCGTACGTGGGGGCGCAGTGCGCCGGGTTGGTCTGCCGCTGTACGGCCGATCATCGGGCGGGTGCCCGGCGAGTGCCCGGGGAAACCGGCTCCGTCCGCGGGCACACAGCCGTGCGTCGGTACCGGACGAGTCGTGGGCCGTGGTCCACGCCACGGGCTCCCGGGCCCGGGCAGCGGCCGACCGTCGAGGCCGGCCGGAGCCGCATCGCCGACTACGCGGCTCCGGCCTTCGTCCTCCAGGCGCGCCCAGAGAGGCAACTCCCGCCATCTCGCACCGCCGGGGAGGGCGCCTCGCGCGAGGTCCGAGCCGGGGGAATCTGCGATCCCTCGCGCCTTCCGGCCGATGACGCGCACCCGCGCGTCGGCGGCCGGCCACGACCAGCGTCCCACCACGGGCGCGACATGTCCGCACACCGAACCGGCACATTCGCCCGCCGGGCGCTCACCACGGCTTTCCCGCGAAAAATCTGCCCGTGGACACCGGCCTAGCGATCACCGCTGTCCGGCGCGGAGATCGCGTCGGCGAGCACGAGTAGGTCGCCGTCGGCCGCGGTCTCGGCGACGCTGTGCCCGAGCCGCAGCAGCAGGCCTGACACGGCGACCTTCACGATCACCCTTATGCTGTCGTCGCTCGCAGCGCAGCCGCCCCGCTCACGCGCCAGCGAGGCGAATTCGTCCGAGGCCGTCCAGCTGACCAGGGCGCCGGACGACACCTCGGTCACCCGCAGTCCAGGGACACCGCGCTCCGCGTCGCTCAGCACCTGGAAGCCGGCCTGAACCAGAGCGAACCTCACTTGCGCGACGAGCTCGGTGGGTACATATGGCACCGGGCTCGGGTGCCCCCGAGGGCGGAGATCATGCCTCCCCGTACGCCATCAAATCCTCATGGCGTCGAGCGTGCGCCGTCCGTTCGAGGTCAGCACTGCTGCTCGTACTGGAGGTTGGCGTACCGACGTGCGGCGATGTCCTCGCGGGTGCCCACGATGAGGTTCATGGTGTAGACGTTGTAGTCGATCGCCTGCCCGGCCATCTGTGCGAAGAGCACGAGGTCGCCCTCGTCCGGTGCCACGTCCCACGAGTTGGAGAATCCGCCGATCTGCACGGTGACGCCCGGGCGGTTCCCGCCGGAGGCCGCGTCGAGGACGGCCTCCTCGAAACGGTCCAGCGCGTCACCCTTTCCGCCGTCGTCGAGGAAGGCGCGGGTGGCCGGCGAGTCCCGCCAGTCCTCGTCGAGGGTGAGTCCGGCCAGGGGGTACAGGGTTTGTGGTTCATAGACCGTCACCTGCATGGGCTCACCGTCGAACTCGTACGTCGGGGCGCGCTCGGTGGTGGGTGTCCCGGCGGGAACGTGCAGCACCACGGAGGACTCCGGCGGGTACTCGATCTCGGTGAAGAGCAACAGATGGCCGTCGGCGGGCAGTTCGATGTCCAGGTTCCCGGGTGGCAGGGCGGCGCAGTCGACGCTGAGCACCAGCGGCCCTTTCCCCTCGGGCCAGCTCACCCCGTCCGGCAACGAGGGCAGTCCGCCTGTCCGCGCCGCCGGACGGGCGTCCTCCTGCCGGGACTTGGGAAGTTCTTCGTACGGCACCAGGTAGAGGCACGGCCGGGAGCGGGCCGTCAACTCCTGTGCGACGGGGGCGGGAACGCCGTACTCGGCGGCTGTCTCGCGAACGAACTGCTCGTCGATCGATGTCATGCCCGGGATCGTGCCACCAGCCACTGACAAGCCGTGCCGGGCTCCACCGTGACGTCGGCTCCGGGGGACGGTCAGGGCCGTCGGCGTGACAGCCAGGCGGCGGCCAGGGCGCCGGAGATGTTGTGCCACACGGAGAAGACGGCGGCGGGCAGCGCGGCCAGCGGACTGAAATGGGCGGTGGCCAGTGAAGCCGCAAGGCCGGAGTTCTGCATGCCGACCTCGAAGGCCATGGCGCGGCTCGCCGGCTCGCCCATCCTGGTGAGCCGTCCCGCGCCGTAGCCGAGCGCCAGCCCGAGACCGTTGTGGAGCACGACGGCGACGAACACCAGGAGCGCCGCCGACTTGATGGCGTCGGCGCTGCCCGCCACGACCACGGTCACGATCACACCGATGGTCACGGCGGACAGCCAGGGCAGCACGGGCAGGGCTCGCTCCACATAGCGGCTCGCCAGCAGCCGGACGGCGAGTCCCGCGAGGACCGGCAGGAGCACGGTCTTGAGGATGTCGACGACCATCGAGCCGGCGTCGACGGGCAGGTACTCGCCTGCCAGCAGCAGCGTCAGCGGGGGAGTGACCAGCGGGGCCACGAGGGTGGAGACGGTGGCCACGGAGACGGACAGCGCCACGTCACCGCGCGCCAGATACGTCACCACGTTGGAGGCGGTGCCGCTAGGAGCGCAGCCGACGAGGATGACGCCCGCCGCGAGCTGCGGAGGGAGCTGCAGCAGATGGGCGATGAGCCAGCCGAGTCCCGGCATGATGACGTAGTGCGCGACCAGCCCGAGGGCCACCGCCCAGGGCCGTCTGGCGACACCGCGGAAGTCCTGCGGGGTCATCGTGACGCCCATGCAGAACATCACCACGCCCAGCAGGTACGGCACCGACTCGCCCCAGCCGGCGAAGCTGCCGGGGAGCAGCAGCCCGGTGGCTCCCGCGGCGAGAACGAGGACGGGGAAGAGGGTGACGGCGCGGCGCGCGGAGCGGTCGCCTGCGGTGTCGAGGGTCGCGTGCTGTTCGGGTCGTTCGGTACTCACCGTGAGAGACAACGCCTGGTCAGGGCCTTGATGCAAGCCTGTCTCGCGATGTGATCACGGGGCCCGGGCGCCCTCCCGCGGGAGATCCGGTGGGAAGTCCCGCGGGAGGGCACCCGGGCGGTGTGTCAGCCGTGGTAGGTGATGTAGCCGTTGCCGTCGCGGTCGTCCGCGCGCTTGGTGTAGGAGTGGACGTCCGCCCTGGCGCCGCTGGGCTTGTACAGGTAGATGGTGTCCTTGTCGTTGTTCCAGATGAAATTGCAGTTCTGGCGGTACACGACATTGCCGGCGTCGGAGTCGGTGCCACGTCCGCCGCGCAGCTTCACGTAGTCACCGGGCTCCAGCTTGTGACTGGCCGTGAAGGTGAACTTGTTCCCGGTGGCGTCCTTGACGACGTAACCCTTGAGGTTGACCGTCGCGGTGCGGGAGTAGTTCTTGATGGTCAGGTACTCGTTCTTCGTGTTCCCCCCGGAACAGCGGTTGGAGTCGGCCCCGGGCGCGTCGTACTGGACGCCCTTGACCTTCAGCGCGGACGAGTACTCGGCCGCCTGGGCGGTGCCGGTGGAGAGCGCGGCAAAGGTGCCGATGGTGACAACTGCGGTCAGCGCAGAGCGTATGCGCATGAGAAGACCCCCCTAAGTGGTGCGGATGAAGCTGTTGGAGCATACCTAATGTGAAGTTAAAGCGTTCATTGTGTGCGAAATGTGTAGACGGGGGCCTCGACTTGCCCTTCACTTCGGGGCGTTCCCTGTCGGGCGGGTCGCGGCCACCGCCCTTCGGGGCGATGTGACGGTGTGCCAGATCCACCATCCGGTCGTGTGGAGGGCCGCGAGGCCGATGAGGGCGACGCCGGCGCCCTTCGCCGCGTCGGACAGCACCGCTTCGACCGTGACGCCGAGCGGCGGTCCGCTCGTAGTCGCCCGGGCGGCGGCGAGCCACCAGGCGCGGGCGACCGCTCCGACGATCGTGATCAGGGCGATGGCGAGGACGGCGAGATTCCGCGTCGCATCGCTGGGGCCGGTGCGGACGGTGTCGGTGACCAGGTGTGCCCGCCTGCGCCACACGTACACCCCGGTGGCGGTCAAGCCCCCGACCGTGCTCGCGTGTTGCAGGGCTCGCGCCCAGGTGAGGCTCCCCACGAGAGGGGAGGTGAGCCAGGGCGCGTGGGTGACGAAGAAGCCGTCGTGATGGGTGAAGGCGTCCCAGGCCAGGTGGGTGGCGATGCCGATCAGCGCGGACAGGGCGATCCACCCGGCTCGGCGTGCCTGCGTGCCGGCCGTCCGGGGTGGCGGCGCGTGGTCGGGTATCGGCAGCAGGGATGCCAGCGGGCGATGGCCCACGCGCAGCAGGGCCCAGAGTGCGAGGGCGTACGGCAGGGAGACGGTGACGGCGCCGGAAGCGGTGTGCGAGGTCGTGGCGTTGGTGAAGGGTTCGTACCAGGACTGCGCGCTGACGGGCAGGCCCGTGGTGACCACGAAGTAGGGCATGTCCGGTGCGAGGGCGCCGGCGACCAGCGCGGCCCGGCCGAAGGGCCGTCGCAGCAGCGGCAGTACGGCCGCGGGGTGGGCCAGGGTGAACGGCATGGGTGTCCTCTCGCGCGGACCCGGCAGATAGTCCGTCGAGCGGAATGCTACGTCAAACGGACTATGGGGTCGCACTCGGCCGCGGCAGGGCGTTCAGACGGGTAAGGCGGCCGTACGGAGCCTTCGTTCAGACGGCGCCGCGGCCGGTTCGTCCCAAGCGGCCGGCCAGCGGGGCGATCACCGCCGCGGTCGCGAGCGTGCCCGCGAGCCACAGGACGGCGGTCGTCCCACCCCACGCCGTGACGCAGGCGCCGGAGAGCAGGGGTGGCGACACCAGGGCCATCACTCCCAGCTCAAGGCCGCCTCGTGAGCCGCTGCGCCAGGTCAGCGCGACACCGGTCGCGGCCAGCACGAGCACCGGCCAGCACCCGTGGTCGGTGCTGACCCATGGCACCGCGTGCGCGTCGACGGCCGCGCGCGGCACGACGACGAGCGCGATCACGGCGCCGGCCGTACCCGCCCGGCCCGCCTCCGTCGCCTCCAGGCGTCGGTCCGGCGGGCATGCCAGCAGCACGGCCGCCGTCAGGACGAACGCGACGGGCGTGACGACCGGGTCACCGAACGCCGGTCCGCTGACCACCGCGGCCGCCGCGAAGGAGATCAGCCCGGCCACCGCGAGGGGCACCCCCGCGCGCCACCGGCCGGTCAGCGCCACCACCGCCCCCACACAGCCGATCAGCGACGAGACGAGCAGCACACCCCACACCCCGTCCAGGTCGACTCGAAGCTGCACCGGGAGCGGGGTGGGGGAGGAGACCAGAGCGGCGTACCAGCGCACGAGATGCAGGCCGCAGGCGGCGGCGGTGGCGGCCAGGGCGAAGGGGTACGCCAGAGCGAGCACCCGCGCGGCAGGAGCGGCCGGCCCCAGGCCCAGCCGCATCCTCGTCGCGTGCGCCGCCAGGCCCGCGCCCTCGCGCAGCCGCGAGCCCAGCGGTTCGCCCAAGGTCAGCTCGCGGTAGGTCGCGGCGATCTCCCCGCCATGAGCCCGTCGGTAGGCCGCGGGATACAGCCGCAGCACGTACTCGATCAACGGGTGGCGGCCGACGGCCGGGTGACGGACAGACGGCGCGTGGCTTCCTCCGCCGTCGCGGCCAAGCGCTCGGCCTCCGCCGCCAGGCGCTCCCGCCCCGACGCGGACAAGGTGAAGATCCGCCGCGCCCGGCCGTCGGCGACCTCCTCGCGTTCGACGGCGATCAGGCCGTCGGCCAGCAGGCGGTCCAGGGCCCCGTACAGGGCGCCCGTACGCAGCACGACACGACCGTCGGTCATCGCCCTGACCTCCTGCGCGACGGCGTATCCATGGCGCGGTGCGTCCGCGAGGGCGGTCAGCACCATCAGGGTCGGCTCTTGCATCGCACGCTCACTCACCCCTCGACGATAGTCACTCCGCCGGACCGTCTCAACGAGGTGCGCGGCCGCCGGGCAGGCATCGGGCCGGGCTGCTCGGGTGCCTCACCGCACGGGCGGGCCGGTGGGGCCCGTGGGGAACTCCTGGACGCCGAGGACCCTCAGCAGGTCCAGCCGCTCGCGGGTCCCGGCGTCCGCCGGGGTGAGCACCAGCAGCTGCTGGCCCTGATCGGGGGTGACCAGGGTCTCGCAGTCCATCGTCAGGCGGCCCACCCTCGGGTGCAGGAACGTCTTGCGGTCGGTGCGCCGGACCGCCACCTCGTGCTCGGTCCACAGCCGCCGGAAGTCCGCACTCGCGGTCTGCAGCCGTTCGACGAGAGCGGCGACCGCGGTGTCGCCCGACCGGCGGCCGACCGCCGCGCGCAGGTCCGCCACGAGCCGGCGGCCGTGGTTCTCCTGCTCCTCGGGCGGGCAGACGGCGCGGGCGGCGGGATCGGTGAACCAGCGGTACACGACATAGCGCCGGTCGCCGGAGATGTCGGTGAGGTCGCCCATGAGCAGATGGGCGGTCCGGTTCTGGGCGAGGATCTCGCCCAGGTCGGACAGCACCAGGGCCGGGGTGTCCCCGAGCAGGTCGAGCATGCGGATCAGGCCCGCACGGGCCAGCCGGGCCACCCCCTCGGCGGGCGGGGGCCGGTGGCCGGCCAGGTGGAAGAGGTGGTCGCGCTCGTCGTCGGAGAGACGCAGCGCCCGGGCCAGCGCTCCCAGGAGCTGCGTCGACGGCTGACTGCTGCGTCCCTGTTCGAGGCGTACGACGTAGTCCACCGACATCCCGGCGAGCATCGCCACCTCCTCCCGGCGCAGACCGGCGGTGCGGCGGCGCGGACCGTCGGTGATGCCGACCTCGGCCGGGCGGATCGACTCCCGGCGGCGCCGCAGGAAGTCGGCGAGCTGATCACGTTCCATACGGCCATGGTCCCTCGCGCGGGCGGGCCGAGCCAGGGAGCGGCGCTCCCAGGATGAACGCTCCGCTCCCGTACATGGCCGCGCCGACCCACAGTGGGTGGCGTACCGACGACCGAGGAGAACGTGATGACGACGGACAAGGCCATGACCACGGAGAAGGCGACGACGGCGGAGAACGCCATGCCGACACGGACCCTGGGGAGCACCGGCCCGGCCGTCTCCGCGCTGGGCCTGGGCGCGATGGGGATGTCGGGCGCCTACGGCGCGGCCGACCGCGCCGAGAGCATCGCCACCGTGCACGCCGCGCTGGAGGCCGGGGTCACGCTGTTCGACACCGCCGATTTCTACGCGATGGGTCACAACGAGCTGCTGCTCGCCGAGGCACTGCGCGGGCGGGACCGGGACAGCTACCGGCTGAGCGTGAAGTTCGGCATGCTGCGGGGACCCGGCCCCGATTTCGGCGGGCACGACGGCCGCCCGGAAGCGGTGAAGAACTTCCTGGCCTACTCACTGACCCGGCTGGGCACCGACCACATCGACATCTACCGTCCGGCCCGGCTCGACCCGGACGTGCCGATCGAGGAGACGGTGGGCGCGATCAAGGAGATGATCGACGCCGGATACGTACGGCACCTCGGCCTCTCCGAGGTCGACGCCGCGACCGTCCGCCGGGCGCACGCCGTGCATCCGGTCGCGGACCTCCAGATCGAGTACTCGCTGATCTCCCGCGCGGTGGAGGCCGACGTCCTCCCCGCGCTGCGGGAACTCGGCATCGGACTGACCGCGTACGGCGTGCTCGGCCGCGGTCTCATCTCCGGGCACTGGTCCGCGGACCGTGCCGCGGGCCCCGGTGACGGCCGCGGCTTCAGTCCGCGGTTCTCCGACGGCAACGTGGAGCACAACCTCACCCTCGTGGAGGCGATGCGCGGGATCGCCGAGGCGAAGGGGTGCACCGTCGCCCAGCTCGCCATCGCCTGGGTGGCCGCACAGGGCGAGGACATCGTGCCGCTGGTCGGCGCCCGCACCCGGGAACGGCTGGCCGAGGCGCTGCCCGCGCTGTCGGTGGACCTCACCGCGGACGACCTGGCCGAGATCGAGAAGGCGGTGCCGCCGGGGTCGGCACGGGGCGACCGATACCCTGCCGCGTTCATGTCCGGCCTCGGCGTGGGGAACTGACTCCGGGCAGCCCGCGCGACGCGGTTCGGATCATGGCCCTTGTTCCCTGGTGGTAGGCGGTTTCGCCGTGTAGCGTCATCCCCAGATGTCGTGGTTCGCAGTACCTGCCCGCGCTCCGGTGCGGGCATTTTGCTGTGCAGTGCAGGACCAGGGCGATCACCTCCGGGCCCACGCGGTGTGGGTCCGATATCGACTGGAAGGCACGCGCATGGCCAAGGGAACTGTGAAGTGGTTCAACGCCGAGAAGGGCTTCGGCTTCATCGAGCAGGAGGGTGGCGGCCCCGACGTCTTCGCCCACTACTCGAACATCAACGCCTCCGGCTTCCGTGAGCTGCAGGAGGGCCAGGTCGTGAACTTCGACGTCACGCAGGGCCAGAAGGGCCCGCAGGCGGAGAACATCACCCCCGCCTAGTCTCACAGGCAGTCGTCGGTGGCCCCCGGAACGCATGTTCCGGGGGCCACCGTGTTTGTCTGACACCTCATGACATGCGCCGCCGCGGCGGCGGCGTCAGCGCTCCATGACCCGCATCTGGGCCTCGGTGTGGGTGTCACCCGCGGCGGGCGGAAGGCTGCTGAGCCGGGCGAGTTGCTCGTCCGTGAGGCGCACGGCGTCGGCGGCGGTGTTCTCCTCCACGCGGGCCACACGCCGGGTGCCGGGGATGGGCGCGATGTCGTCGCCCTGCGCCAGCAGCCACGCGAGGGCGACCTGGGCCGGGGTGACCCCGATCTGCACGGCGACATCGGCGACCTGGTCGGCCAGACGCAGATTGTGCTGGAAGTTCCCTTCGGTGAACCGGGGGTTGTCCGCACGGAAGTCGGTCGAGTCGAACTGGTCGGTGGAGCGGATCGCACCGGTCAGGAAGCCGCGCCCGAGAGGGGAGAAGGGGACGAAGCCGATGTTCAGCTCGCGCAGCACGGGCAGCACACGGGCCTCGGGGTCGCGCGTGAACAGTGAGTACTCGGACTGGACCGCGGTGACCGGATGCACCGCGTGGGCGCGGCGAATGGTGTCGGGCCCCGCCTCGGACAGGCCGATGTGCCTGATCTTGCCCTCGGCGACGAGTTCGGCCAGGCAGCCGACGGTGTCCTCGATCGGGGTGCCGGCGTCGACGCGATGCTGGTAGTACAGGTCGATGTGATCGGTGCCCAGGCGCTTGAGTGAGCCTTCGGCGGCGGCGCGGACGTTCTCCGGGCTGCTGTCCGTGGGCCCTGAGCGGCCGGTGTGGGAGATCAGACCGAACTTGGTCGCCAGTACGACCTGGTCCCGGCGGCCCTTCAGGGCGCGGCCGACCAGTTCCTCGTTGACGTACGGCCCGTAGACCTCGGCGGTGTCGATGAAGGTGACGCCCAGTTCCACTGCGCGGTGGATGGTACGGACGGACTCCGCGTCGTCGACCCCGGCGCCCGTGTAGCCGTGGGACATGCCCATCGCACCCAGACCGATACGGGAAACGTCCAGGTCACGCAGTTCGATGTGCTTCATCGCTGTTCCTCTTCTCGTGGTCCGCCGACGCGCCGACGTCCATTCTCCGGCAGGCGGCCACGACGCGCCCCCGAGGCCGGCGTCGGCCGGACGCCGCGAGTCACATCGCGGAGTCCAGCCGTTCGCGCTGATCGGCGGTCAGGTCCAGTGACACCCCCGCGAACGCCTCGTCCAGTTGCCCGACCGTGCTGACCCCGACGATCGGCGTGACAGCCGGGCTGCCCCCGGTCAGCCATGCCAGCACCACCCGGTTGCGGTTCGTGCCGGTCTCGGCGGCTATCTCGTCCAGCACCGTGAGGCGTGCGGCGGTGCCCGGATGGCCGTACTCCGCGGGCAGGGGCTTGTCCGTGCGGGTGTAACCGCCTGCCAGCAGCGGCGTGTACGCCCACAGGGCCATGTCCGGGTGCTGCTCCAGGTAGTGGAGCACCTCGTCGGTGACCGCGCCGAACCGGTGCACCACGGAGGGCTGGGTCGCGGGGCGCGGTTGCAGATACGTGTAGTGCTGCTGCACCGCGGTGAAGCCGGTACCGCCGTTCGCCCGCGCGAGCTGCCGGGCCCGTTCGACCTGCCAGACAGGGTAGTTGGAGCAGCCGAGCTGGCCGACCGCGCCCGCGGACGCGAGCTCGTCGAAGGCGGCCACCGTCTCTTCCAGCGGTGTGGCCGGGTCGGGCTTGTGGGCCCAGTACAGCTCGACGTGATCGGTACCCAGCCTGCGGAGACTGCCCTCGATCCCGCTCTTCACGGCCCCGCCGGAGAGGCCTTCGGCCGTCTCCGGGAACCGTCCGGCCAGGGTCGGCTCGCAGCCCACCTTGGTGCTGATCCGGACGCGGTCACGGACGCCCGGGCGGCTCGCCAGCCAGCGGCCGAGCAGCGACTCGCTCTGGCCGCCGAATCCACTCGGATCCGCCCAGAACGAGTAGCAGTTGGCGGTGTCGATCCAGACACCACCGGCGTCCACGAAACGGTCGAGGAGCGCGAACGACCGTCGCTCGTCCGTGGTGGTGCCGAACAGCATGGCCCCGAGGACCAGGTTCTCCATCATGCCCCCGACGCTAGGCGGATTCGGATCGGCACTACGCTCCAATTCTGTGACCGATTCCCAGACCAATCTCGCGTGGGCGACCCTGCTGGACGTCGGACCGGCGGGCGTCGGTCCTGCGGGCGGCGGGCGGCGCCGACTGCACGATCGCCTGGCCCGCGCGCTGCGCACCGCGATCCGGGACGGCCGACTGACGGAGGGCGCCGCCGTGCCCCCGAGCCGCGCCCTGGCTGAGGAACTCGGCTGTTCGCGCTGGGTCGTGACGGAGGCGTACGGGCAGCTCGTCGCGGAGGGATACCTCCGCGCCCGGGTGGGCTCCGCCACGCGCGTCTCCTGGTCGCCCGACACCGCGCCGCCGCGCTCCCGTGCGCCGCGCGCACCGGCACGGCCACCGATCCGGTACGACCTCGCGCCCGGCCTGCCCGACCTGCGGGCCTTTCCCCGCCGCCGCTGGGCGGACGCCGTCCGGGCGGTTACCGGCTCGGCCGTCCACTACGACCTGGGCCTGCCCGACCCCGCCGGACACGCGGAGCTGCGTGGCACCCTCGCGCAGTACCTGCGGCGCTCGCGCGGCGCGGACGCACACGACGGGACCGTGTCGGTGTGCGCGAGCGTCACCGACGGTCTGGTACGCACCTGCCGGGCCCTGCGCGCCGAGGGGATCGCCGACCTGGCCGTGGAGGACCCGGGCTGGGCACGGCTGCGGGACGCCGCCACGAGCGCCGGTCTGCGCGTGCACCCGGTGCCCGTGGACCACGACGGCCTCCGCGTCGACGACCTCGCGCGGACGCCCGCCCGGGCGGTCGTCGTCGGCGCGGCGCACCAGTTCCCCACGGGGACGGTGCTGTCCCCGGCGCGCCGGGCACGGCTGGTGCGCTGGGCCCGCGAGGTGGACGGGTTCGTCGTGGAGGACGACTACGACGCCGAGTTCCGCTACGACCGCCGTCCGGTCGCCGTCATGCAGGGAATGGATCCTGGCCGGGTCTTCCTCCTCGGCTCGGTCAGCAAGACGCTGTCGCCGGCCCTCGGCCTGGGCTGGATGGTCGCGCCCGCCGCGATGACCCCGGTGCTCCGGGCGGCGAACCTCGTCGCCGCCGCGCCACCCGTCCTCGACCAGCTTGCGCTCGCCACCTTCATCGACCGCGGATGGTACGACGCCCATCTGCGCGCGGCGCGGCGGCGGTTCCGGACCCGCCGCGACCTGCTGGTGCGGACACTCGGCGAGCAGGTGCCGCAGGGGCGGGTCGCCGGCACCGCCGCCGGGCTGCACATCCTGCTGCACCTGCCGGACGACACCGACACGCGCGGGGCGGTCCGGGCGGCCGCCGCCGTGGGACTGCGGCTGGCGGACCTCGACGACTACCGCACGAACCCGCCCGCGGAACGGGCGCTCGTCCTCGGGTACGGCAACATCGGCGACACGGAGATCCCGCCGGCCGTCACGCTCCTGCGCGAGGCGCTGCGCGCGCCTACGGCATCGCGTGGGGGCGCAGGACCATGAGCGGACCCTCCGAGGTCGCGACCATGGCGAAGGGGAACCGGTCGAGCTCAAGGCAGAGCGCGACGTCGTCGGGATGGGCTCCCTGACGTATGCCCTCCGCCAGTTCGACGGCGGCGCGCGAGGCGGCGGCGCGGCGGAGGAAGTCCGCGGGATCGGTCCCGGCTCCGGTGGCCCGCCGGGCGATGTACTGGGCGCACGCCAGGTCCTCCTCGGCCCGCCCGTCCTCGCCGGTGACCACGAACGTGACACCGGCGGGGTCGTGCCTGCGCAGGAGCCGAGCCGTCGCCTCCGCCACCACGAAGCCGGCGCACAGCACCAGCCGCGCCCCCTTGACCGCGAGGGCGCCGACCGTCCCCGCCGTGGTCTTCTGTACGACGGTCCGGCCGGCGAGGTCGACGGACCGCAGCAGCCCCGGCGAGTTGACGGCGTCGAAGCCGGGCGCGGGCGGGCCGTCCTTGAGCGCCACCCAGTCCGGGTGACGGGCCTTGAGCGCCAGGGCCTCGTCCAGGGACGCGGCGAGAACGATCTTTTCCGCCCCCTGTGCAAAGGCCCAGGCGGCCACGGTGAAGGCACGCATGACGTCGACCACGACCACCACGGACGGGGTCCCGACCAGATCCGCGATGCCGGAGAAACGAGTGTCCATGCCGAGCATGATCGTGCATGTCGGACGCGGAACCCCCGGACCCCCCCGAACCCTCGCCCCCCGAACCCCCGGTCGCTCGGGCTAGGTGCGCTGGTGCTCCGCACCCTCTCCCGTCGGCGAGGCCTCGGCCGGTCCCACGGACTTCGTGATCGTCTCGGAGCGGGGGCCGCCCCGGTCCATGAGGCCCCCGGTGAAGGCGAGGCCCAGGCCCGCCACGGCGAGGGCCGCGCCGACCAGGTTGGGCGAGGCCCAGCCCCAGCCCGCCGAGATGACCAGACCGCCGAGCCAGGCGCCGCCCGCGTTGGCCAGGTTGAAAGCGGAGTGGTTGGAGGCCGCCGCCATGGTCGGCGCGTTCTTCGCCTTGGCCATGAGGAGCATCTGGACGGGCGTGGTGATGAGGGAGCCCATCGCCCCGATGACGGTGATCGTGATCAGGGCGGGCACGGTGCTGTGGACGGTGAAGTAGAACGTCACCAGCGCCGCGGCGAGGAGAGCGAGTCCCCCGTACAGCGTCGGTCGTAGTGCCCGGTCCGTGAGCGGGCCCGCGAGCAGGGTGCCGCCGGTCATGCCGACGCCGTAGAGCGCGAGGACCAGCGTGGTCGATGTGTCCGAGATGCCCGTCAGATGCGTGAGCATCGGCACCAGGTAGCTGTAGACGGCGAAGAACCCGCCGAATCCGACGACCGCCGTGGCCAGGCCGATCGCGACCTGCCGGTTGCCCATCGCCCGCAGCTCGTGCCGGATGCCGGACAGCTGCCCGCGTGGCTGGTGGGGGACGAAGAGGGCCAGCGCGACCAGGGCGATGAGGCCGATGACGGCGACCGTCCAGTAGGCGGAGCGCCAGCCCAGTTGCTGCCCGAGCGCCGTGCTGGCCGGTACGCCGACGATGTTCGCGACGGTCAGCCCGAGGAACATCTTCGAGACGGCGCGTGCCGCCCGGTCGGGAGCGACGAGCCGGGAGGCGACGACCGCTACCACGCCGAACAGCGCTCCGTGCGGCAGACCCGACAGGAAACGCGCGGCGAAGAGCAGGCCGAAGTTGGGGGCGAGCGCGGACGCGGCGTTGCCGATCACGAACAGGCCGCTCAGGAGCAGCAGGAGTCGTTTGTGGGGGACGCGCGCACCGATGCCCGTGAGCACGGGGGCGCCGACGACGACCCCGAGCGCGTAGGCGGAGACGAGATTGCCGGCCTGCGGCACGGACACGCCGACGCCGTCGGCGATCTGGGGCAGCAGTCCCATGGTGGCGAACTCGGTGGTGCCGATGCCGAACGCGACGACGGCAAGGGCCAGCAGGGCCAGGGGCATGGTGCGGGAGACCTTTCACAGACAGGGTCCGGTGGTGGGAGGCGAGGTAGGGCCCGGGAACGTTCCCGGTTCCCGTGGCCCGTCGCGCTGAGCACCATTGCCCGGCAGCCCCAGAACGGGGCAAGCCTATAAGAGGCCCTAACAGAAGCTGATGATCGTGTGACTATCGGCTTGATCGTTCGTTGGTCTTGTCGTGGCGAAGCGTGAGTCGCGGCCGTGGATCGTGTCGGATGAACTGTGGTCGCTGATTGAGCCGTTGCTGCCCGAGCCGGCACAGAAGCTGGTCGAGGGCAGACCGCGGGTGCCGGACCGGCAGGCGCTGTGCGGGATCCTGTTCGTGCTGCATACCGGCATCCAGTGGGAGTACCTGCCCCAGGAGCTGGGCTTCGGCTCGGGCATGACGTGCTGGCGGCGCCTTGCCGCCTGGAACGCGGCCGGGGTCTGGGACGCACTGCATCTGGTGCTGCTGAAGAAGCTGCGGGCGGCGAAGAAGCTGGACTGGTCGCGGGCGGTGATCGACTCCTCCCACGTGCGGGCGGCCCGGCGGGGCCCAAAAGCGGGCCCAGCCCGGTCGACCGCGCACGGCCGGGCAGCAAGCACCACGTCGTCACCGACGCCCAGGGCATCCCGCTCGCGGTGTCGCTGACCGGCGGAAACCGCAACGACGTCACGCAGTTGCTGCCACTGCTGGACAAGATCCCAGCGGTATCCGGCGTCGTCGGCCGATCCCGACGCAGACCTGATGCCCTGCTCGCAGACCGGGCCTACGACCACGAAAAGTACCGGCGCCTGCTCTGGGCCCGCGGCATCCGCCCCGTCATCGCCGAGCGAGGCGTCGAACACGGATCCGGCCTGGGCTCTTTGCGCTGGGTGGTAGAGCGCACGATTGCCTGGCTGCACGGCTTCCGCCGCCTGCGGATCCGCTGGGAGCGACGCGACGACATCCACGAGGCTTTCCTCGGCCTCGCCACCTGCCTCATCACCCACCGGCACGCACAACGCCTTTGTTAGGACCTCTAAGAAGGCCATAGGGCATCTGATCTAGGCGTTCAGTGCCCGGGGCGTGGCCGCGAGCCCGCCGTGACGCGCTGTTGCCCGCCGTGACGCACTGTGGTGCGAGGTGGTTGATCGTGACCGGACATCACCGACTGTGATCCACGCCCGCCGGCTCGAAGCGTGGTCCGAAGCGTCAACTGGTGCGCACTGAACAGATACGGACAAGATACGACTGGCGTTGTCCGAACGCGACTGGCGTCAGGGCTAGACTGCAGCAACCGAACGGCCCCTGTCCTGCGTGTAGTTGATAGCTGAAAGCACCTGGGTGGTGAGAGGTGCCGATCGGACAGAACATGTCCGGGCGCTCATTCATGCCCAAAGACAAGGGAGATTGGCCCCGATGCACCACGAGGACGCAGTGTCTCCGGACGAGAGCCCGGAGCGGCTGATCGCCGACCGCTACCGCCTGCTGTCCGCCCTCGGTGAGGGCGGCATGGGAACCGTGTGGCGCGCTCGCGACGAGGTGCTGCGCCGTGAGGTCGCCATCAAGGAGGTGCGCGCCCCCTCCGGACAGTCGGCCGAGAAGATCCAGCGCATGTACACCCGGCTGGAGCGGGAGGCGTGGGCCGCGGCGCGTATCACCGCCCCCAATGTGATCACCGTCCACGACGTGGTCACCGACGGTGACCGCCCGTGGATCGTGATGGAGCTGGTCCGTGGCCGCTCGCTCGCGGAACTGATCAGAACCCAGGGCGCGTTGACCCCGCAGGAGACCGCGCGGATCGGCGCCGAGGTGCTGAGCGCGCTGCGTGCCGCGCACGCCGCCGATGTGCTGCACCGTGACGTGAAACCGGCCAACGTCCTGCTGGCCGAGGACGACAGGGTGGTCCTCACCGACTTCGGTATCGCCATGGTCGTCGGCGACACCGCGCTCACCATGACCGGCGAGGTGGTCGGTTCCCCCGAGTACCTCGCACCGGAACAGGCCCTGGGCCGCGCCCTGGGTCCCGCCACGGACCTGTGGTCCCTCGGTGTCCTGCTCCACACCGCCGTGCAGGGCCGTTCGCCCTTCCGGCAGGACAGCGCCCTGGGCACCCTGCGTGCCGTCGTCGACGACGAGCCGCCGTCCCCGCACCGGGCCGGTCCTCTGACCTCGGTCATCGAGGGGCTCCTGCGCAAGGACCCCGCCGAGCGGGCCTCCGCCGAGCAGACGGCGCGGGACCTGCGCCTCATAGCCGCCGGCGGCACGCCCGACGCCGACGTCACGGCGACGGACTCCACACCTGCGGTGACCGTCGCCGGCGCGCAGCCCTCCTCGTCGGACCTCACCTCGGACGTCACCCTCGACGCGCCCACCGAGGATCCGCGCCTCGCGACGCGGGTCTCGTCCTCGGACGCCGCGGCGACGCGAACCGCCGCGACGCGAACCGCCGAGACCGAGGCCGCGGCAGCGCGGACCGCAGCCACGGAAGCCGCGGCGGCACAGTCCGCGGTGACGCACGCCGCAGGGGCGCGGAGCGCGGCGACCGAAGCCACGTCGGCGGCGACCGCCGACGCGCGGACCGGGGACGTACACGCGAAGGCGCAGCCCGCCGCCGCGGGCGGTACGTCGGAGACCGTCGTCGACGCGCCCGCCGGGCAGGCGCAGAGCTCACCGCAGGTCTCACCCTTCGACGTGACGGCTACGAGCACGACCGGCCCCGTCGCCCCCACCGCCCCCGTCGGCACCTTCGGGCCCGCTCAGCCGGCAGCGGCGCTCACACCGCCGCAGCCCCAGCCGGCGTACTCGCTCCCGACGGCGAGCGGCCCGGTCACCACGGAGACGCCCGCCCCCGCCCGGTCGGGGGGCAAGCGCAAGGGCTACCTGCTGGTGGCGCTGGCGACCGTGTCCGCCCTGCTGCTGGGCGGACTGGGCTACGCCCTGACGCGTGACGACGAGGACCGGGCGGACGGCAAGAACCCCGGCGCGGAGACGAGTTCCTCCGCGCAGCAGGCACAGAACGGTTCGCCCACCGCGGACGCCGACGGCAACGGCTCGGGCGCCGAGGGACAGCCGCCGGTCACGGT
Organism: Streptomyces liliiviolaceus; assembly: GCF_018070025.1. Classification (NCBI taxonomy): domain Bacteria; kingdom Bacillati; phylum Actinomycetota; class Actinomycetes; order Kitasatosporales; family Streptomycetaceae; genus Streptomyces; species Streptomyces liliiviolaceus. Next base: position 5,268,553 of record NZ_JAGPYQ010000001.1, on the reverse strand, counting down.
GAAGGTCACGGGGACGAACACGACGTACGCGGGGAGCTGCCCGCCGCCCCAGGGGGAGGCACCCGCGTTCACGGCCACCTTCGAAGTGACGGAGCTGCCCGTGCGGTTCACCTACCGATGGGTCTCGGCGGAAGGGTCGGTGGTCGACAAGACGTGGCGGGCGCTGACCTTCTCGGAAGGCGGGCCCCGCACCCACCAGGAGACGATCCGTGTGACGACGTACGCGCAGGAGGGGACGCTGGCGAGTGCGATGGGCGTGGAGATCAAGTCGTCGCAGCAGACCATCTCCGACACGGTGCCGTTCACGCTGACATGCGAGTGACGGTCCGAGCGGCGGCCGTGCACCCTCGGCGCACCGCCGCCCGCTGACCGGCCCGGTGCGGCCCGACCGTACCCGGGTTCCCTGCTTGTGATGGTCCAGTTGGCCCTCGTGCCGGATCGGCCGCCCGGTGCGGCCGGGCCCGGCACCGGGGCATGTCTGCTAGGAGTTTGAGTGTCGTCGGTCATCGTGGGACGCACGGGTCCCTTCAGCGGTCAGAGCGTGGTGCTGGGCACCGCTGCCCTGCGGTTCGGTCGCAAGAGCGACAACGATGTGATCATTGTCAGCACCAGCGCTTCACGGCTGCACGCCGAGATCGTCGTGGAGGACGACGCGTTCGTCCTCCACGACCGCAACAGCAGGAACGGCACCTACGTCAACGAGCGGCGCATCACCCGGCACCCGCTGGCCCCGGGTGACGTCATCCGGATCGGCGACGAGACCTTCCTGTTCGAGACGCAGGAGGCGCTGGAGACGGTCATGGACCTCTCCCAGCTCGACGTGCCGCGTCCCACGGCCCTGGCGAACCCCAGCGCGCTCCGCGTCACCATCGCCGGCGGGGGCCCGGTCGGCCTCGCCTTCGCCCTGCTGCTCGAAAACGCCCTGCAGGGACGGGTGTTCATCACCGTCTACGAGGGGCGGTGGGTGAAGAACGGTACGACGGTGGCCTGGAAGGACGAGACGCTGGGCAACGTCCGCCGCCAGCAGGTCGTCACCATCCAGAGCCGCCAGTACCTCGCGCTGACCGAGGAGATGCAGTCCGCGCTGTTCGCCGAGGGGCAGCACTTCTCCGAGATGTGGCCCGTCGGGCCCGACTCCGTCGACGGCCGGCCTCCCCGCAACATCCGGATCGCCTACGTCGAGGACAAGCTGCTGGAACTGGCCAACAGCAAGTCCGCGATCCGGCTCGTGCCCAAGCGCTTCGACCCCTCGGAGCACGAGCACCGGGTCGCCAACGACCATGTCCTGGCGATCTGCGACGGCGGACGGTCCCGCACCCGCGAGCACTACGCCGACCGCTTCGGCGCGGCCGACGCGTCCATCTACTCCCTCGACGGCGAACACCTCCAGGACGTGGTGCTGGGGCTGCGCGTCAAGTCGCCGCTCACGGACCGGATGAGCGTCCTGCTCACCGTGTCGCAGAACAGGTTCCTGCTCAACTCGCTGCGCGGCGAGGGCTTCTTGAACATGAGGCTCACCCGCGAGGAGACCAAGGCCGTGATCGGCATCGATCCCGTCCGGCAGGTCTTCGAGGAGTGCATCGCCGCCCGTCCCTGCGTGATGAGCCGCCACGAGGACAACGAGTTCGTCTGTCCCACCCACGGCACCCTCTTCCTGCCCGCCCTGCTGCGCGGCTCGCACCTGTGGAAGCGGATCCGTGAGGGCCTCAAGCTGTTCGGTGTGGCCGAGGACGACCTCAGCGCCATCACCTCGTTCCGGCTGGACATGGTGCAGCGCCCCAGGTTCACGGCGCAGCTCACCCGCTCCACCGCGACGACCCCGGGAACGTACGGCTTCCTGCTGGGCGACGCCGCCAACGCCATCCACTTCTGGCCGGGGCGCGGTCTCAACAGCGGTCTCGCCTCCGCCGTTTCGCTGGCCCGCTCGCTCAGCCGCACCTGGCAGGGCCGGCCGTTGCGGGACGCCGACTTCATCCGGCACGAGGCCGCGATGTCCATGCTGCAGTACCGGCACAAGAGCCGCGCGTGGAACGCCATGGTCACCACCGACGAACAGGGCGCCACCCGCGCGATCAAGGACATCATCGCCCGCAGCATGGAGCAGGGCGAGTCTCCGGTCGCCGCCATGGCACAGGCCGGCGGTTCCGAGGCCGAGGCCGAGGCCGAGCAGCCCGACCTGGACGCGCTGCTTGAGCGCATGCGCGCGATACGCGACCGGCTGGAAACCCGCCTTCCCGGCATGCCCTCCGACGAGGAACTGCGCGAACACCTCGCCACGCTCGCCCCGTCGACCCTGCGGACGCTCCAGGAGAGCGGTGCGTGGGACACACTGATCGTCGGCGGCGAGGAGGCCGACATCGACCTCTTCTACCAGGAGGACGCCCCCATCTACGCACCCCGGCCCGCGGACCCGCGTGTGACGGGACCCGACTCGGGACCGGGTCCGGTGGCCCTCGACCGGGCTTGAGAGCCTCCCGCGGCGCCCGGGTCTCCTCGGCCCAGCAGGGCGAGGAGGGGTGCCGCGGGCAGGGGGTGGCGGGTGTGGCCGTACGGCCCCGTGGTCGTGGTGGCGGTGAGCAGCGAGTTGAGGACGGCCTCCTCGACGGCGTCGAGGACGGCGACGAAGAGGGGGTCCAGCCGGTCGTCGGGCACCACGGCGGGCCCCGCGGGCGTGCCCAGGGGACGCGTGCCGAAGGCGAGGCCGTAGTCGCCGCTGCCGTGTCCGTACGCGGCGCCGACCCTGGCGAGTCCGTAGACGGCGCGCCGGGCGAGGCGGGTCAACTGGCGGGCGTCCAGCGGCGCGTCGGTGGCGACCACGACCATGCAGGAACCGGCCTCGGGCGCGGTGCTCGTGGTGGAGTCCGGGTCCGCGGTCGGTACGCCGACGTCGGCGGGCGTGACCGCACGGCCCGACACCCGCAGTGTGCCGCCGAAGTTGGCCTGGACGAGCACCCCGAGTGTCACGTCCCGGCCGGCCAGCGGTACGCGTCGTGACGAGGTGCCGATGCCGGCCTTGAACCCCAGCGCGGTCATCCCGGTGCCCGCGCCGACGCCGCCCTCGGCGACCGGCCCGCCGCACGCGGTGTCGAGCGCGGCCCGGACGTGTTCCTCGCGGACCGGACGTGAGCGGATGTCCGACAGGAGACCGTCGTTGCATTCGCCCACGACCGGGTTCAGGCTCCGCGCGGCAGCCCCCTCGGGCCGCTCCAGGACCCAGCCGACCAGGGCGTCCGCGACCCTGAAGGCGGACAGGGTCGAGGTGAGGAGCACCGGGGTCTCCAGCGCGCCGAGTTCGGCGAGCTGCGTGGTGCCGAGCAGCTTGCCGTAGCCGTTGCCCGCGAACACCCCGCCGGGCAGCGGGCTGCCGGGGCCCACCCCGTCCGGCACGATCGCGGTGACACCGCTGTGCACGCGCGGCGGCCGGACGAGCGTGGTGTGCCCGACGCGGACCCCGGGCACATCGGTGAGGGCGTTGTGCGTTCCCGTGGGCAGATCACCGACGGAGAGCCCCAGCTCACGGGCCCTGCGGGGGCTGCTGGCGCTGACGGACGGGGACGGTTCGGACGGTGACTCGCGCATGTCGGCACGCTATCGGGACGGCGTACGTCCCGGACCACTAGGCCTGCCGGACCGCTCCGCTGTCCGCGACACGCCCGGGACACGCCCCGGCGCGCCGCCCGCGCGGATTTTGCGTACGGGTGCGTCCGAACGGGGCCGCAGTCCGGAATCAGGAGTGGGGAGTGGACCCGACAGCCGCCGGACGGAACCGGTGGGGGCGGGTGCCGGCCCCACCGGGCGCGGGTACCGCGTGCTACGCGCGCCCGCGAGCAACCGCCCGACAGGAGAACACGTCACCGATGAAACCGAACAGACCATCCCGGGTCGACGGACTGCGGGAACGCCTGGGCAGCGGGCTCTTCGCCCGGGTGGCGGGACCCGAGGGCCCGCGCAACCGCGCCCGCATCCACGACACGCCGGGGCCGCGCTGGTTCGGCCCGGAGCGCCCCGTCCGCCGGGTGCACGGGGACGCGTCGATGTTCATCGGGGGTCTCTCGGCCCTGCTCCTCCAGTCGCTCCATCCCCTCGCCATGGCCGCGGTGGCCGCCCACTCCGGCTTCCGCGGCGACCCGTGGGGCAGGCTCCAGCGCACCAGTACGTTCCTGGCGACCACGACGTACGGCACCGCCGAGAGCGCACAGCTGGCCTGTGCGCAGGTGCGCTCGGTCCACGAACGGGTGTCCGGGGTGACGGCCGAAGGACTCGCCTACCGTGCGAGCGACCCGCACCTTCTGGCCTGGGTCCACGTCGCGGAGGCCGACAGCTTCCTGCGCGCCCACCAGCGCTACGGGCGCCACCCGCTGACGCCCGCGGAGTGCGACGGGTACGTCGCGGACATGGCGCGCGTCGCCGCCGCGCTGGGCGTCGTCGATCCCCCGCGCGACCGGGCGGAGCTGGCGGAACGGCTCGACGCGTACCGCCCGGAACTGAGGGCGACCGCACAGACGCGCGACGCCGCACGCTTCCTGCTGCTGAACCCGCCGCTGCCGCTGCTCGCCCGGCTCCCGTACGGGGTGCTGGCCGCGAACGCGGTGTCCCTGCTGCCCGCCTGGGCCACCACGGAACTCGGCCTGCCCCGGCTGGCGGTGGCCGAGAACCTGTGCGTACGGCCGCTCGGCTCGGCCATGACGTCGGCCGTGCGGTGGGCCATGACACCGCCGCCTGCCGCCGCCACGGCTCCGGCCGCGACCGTGACCGCGGCGGACTGAGGGGACCGATCCGAGATGTGGCGCCGATGCCGGACCTGGCGCATGCCGCGCAAGAGACGCGTCGCATCCCGAGTGGCGGAGGCATGACCCCCTAGGGGCGCGGGGAACTGCGCGACAAGCCCCCACCGGCCCGCACCCGCAAACGGACCCCTACACGCACCCCACCCCACCCCCAACCACACAAGCCACGCGCACGCGCTACGCACATGAAAGACGGTCACCGTGCTGAGGAACCTGCCTGAGCCCCCTGACGAACTCGTCGGACGACACCGGGAACTGGCCCGCGTCGCCGACGCACTGGACCGGCACCGCCTGGTCGTCCTCACGGGTGTGGGCGGCGTGGGCAAGAGCCGGCTCGCGCTGCACGCGGCGCAGCAGGTGATGCGTACCGGCACCAGAGGAGTCGCCTGGGCCGACCTGTGGCCGCTCACGAACCCCCGCCTCCTGCTCGCCACGGTCGCCGACGCCCTCGACTTCGCCGACCACGCGACGGCCGAGCCCCTGGACGCGCTGTGCGCATGGCTGGCGGGCAAGGACGTCCTGCTGGTGCTGGACTCGTGCGAGCACCTCTCGGCGGCCTGCCGCGACCTCCTCACCCGCCTCCTCGACGACTGCCCGGGAGTGACCGTGCTGGTCACCAGCCGGGAACCGCTGGGGATGGACGGCGAGCACCGGATCGTCGTGGAGCCGCTGCCACCGGCCTCCGACGCCGTGGAACTCTTCTGCCGGCGTGCGGCGGTGACGGGAACCGGCCCGCTGGGCCCGGAGGACGTCCTGATCGCCGCCCGGCTGTGCCGGCGGCTGGAAGGCATCCCGCTCGCGCTGGAACTGGCGGCGGGCCAGCTGGCCCACCACACGCTCGACGAGGTCGAGGAACTCCTGCGGGCCCGCCTGGACCTCTCCGCGCAGCACTCGGTCCGCGCGGGACGCGTGCACTTCCGGCAGCGGACGCTGCGCACCGCGATCGGCTGGAGCCACGAGCTGTGCGAGCCCCCGGAGCGTCTGCTGTGGGCCCGGTTCTCGGTGTTCCGGGACGCCGTGGACGCCGACGCGGTGCGCGCGGTGTGCGCCGACGAGACCCTGCGCGCCGCGGACGTCGAGCGGGCGCTCGCCGGCCTGGAGCGCAAATCCGTCGTGGCCCGCGTGGACGGCCGCTTCCGGATGCTCGACACGCTGCGCGAGTACGGCCGTATGTGGCTCGGAGAACTCGACGAGACCGAAGTACTGGCCCGGCGCCACGCCGCCTTCTTCCTGCGCCGTGCCCGGCGGGCCCACGCCGACTGGCTGGGCCCGACGCAGATCGACGCGTACCGCTGGATCTCCGCGGCCCACTCCGACCTGTGCGCCGCGCTCGACCACTTCCTCACCAGCCGGCCGCAGCAGGCCCTCGAACTGGCCGGGCTGCTGGGCTTCTTCTGGAGCTGCTGCGGTCACCTGCGGGAGGCCACGGGCTATCTGGAGGAGTCCCTGGCACTGACGGAGGAGCCGGGAGCTGTGCGGACCCGCGCCCTGTGGTCCCTGGGTGTCGTCCGGGTGCTGTGCGGCGAGCACGACGCGGCGCAGCGGCTCGCCCTGGCCTGCCAGCGGCAGGCCGCCGCCCAGGAGGATGTCGAAGGGGCGTTGCACGCCGCCTATCTGCAGGGGCTGGTCCATCTGCTGCGGGGCCGTCCGATGGCCGCGCGGTTCGTCGTCGACGCGGCCCTGAGAAGTGCTGATGGCGGGCCCTTCGCCTCCGTGGGCCGTGTGCTGTGCCGTCTGATCCGCGTCTTCGCCATGACGGGCGAGGGCCTGCGCGACGAGGCCCGCCGTGAGGCCGGTGAGCTGCGCCGGGACTGTGTCGTACGCGGCGAGTGGTGGACCCGGTCGTACGCCGAGTACCAGTTGGCGCTGCTCGCGCTGTTCGAGGATCGTGCGGAGGCGGCCGTGGAACACGCGGCCGCCATGCTCGACGGCAAGCGTCGCATCGGTGACAGCTTCGGCATCGCCCTCGGCCTGGACCTGCTCGCCTCGGCGCTCGCCGCGCAGGGTGCCGGCGGGCCCGCGGTCGCCGCGTACGGGGCCGGCGAGAACTACTGGGCCGCCGTCGGCCATCCGCAGCGGGGCACTCCGGAGCTCGGACCGGTCCGGGACCAGTACGAGTCGACGGCCCGCTCCCTGCTGGGCGACTCCGCGTACGACAAGGCCCTGCTCGTCTCGGTGCTCCGCGACCCCGAGTCGGTGCTCCAGGAACTCCTGGACAGCACCGGCTGAGGGACGGCGGCGACGGCTGGGCGAGAGGAGCCCGGGACGGCGGCTACCGGCCGAGGTCCCGGGCCACCTCACGGGCCGCCCGGGCGCCCGAGGCCAGCGCGCCCTGTACCGATCCGGTGGCCCGGTGGTCTCCGCACACATAGCGGCCGGGTGCGACGCGGGAGGTCCGGCTGAGGGGCTGCGGGGGCGCCATGACCGGCAGCGCGTCGGGCACGGTACGCACGGTCAGCAGGTCCCAGCCACCGGTGTCGGCACCGTACGCGTCGGCCAGTGCCGTCCGGACCTCCCGCTCACGGCCCTGTGTGTCCTCGCCGAGCACCGAGGTCGCGACCAGGGACCTGCCCGCGGGCGCGTAGGAGGGGACGACCTCGCTGAGGACACAGGAGTTCAGGAATCGTCTGCGGGTGTCGGTGACAAGGGTGGGCTCGGGGAGCGGGGAACGTGCCGTGGCGTGGTAGTACGTCGTCACCACGCGGTACGCCGGAACGTCGAGGTCCGGCAGCAGACCTGCGGCCGGACCGGGGCCGGTGGCCACCACCACGGCGCGGGCCGGGAGTTCGGTGCCCGTGGCCAGTTCGACTCCGTCGTCCGTGAGCCGGGCGACCGGGGTGTCCAGACGTACGGTCGCCCGGGGGAGCGCGGCGGCGAGCGCGCGCGGGACCGCTCCGATGCCCTCGCCCGGCAGACACAGCGTGCCGCGCAGCATGCTGCGCCAGACCAGGTGGAAGACGCGTTCCGAGGTCTCCAGCTCGTCCTCCAGGAAGACGCCGGAGAGGAAGGGCCGGAAGAAACGCTCGACGAACTCCTCGGAGAACCCCGCCGCCGCGAGCGCGGTCCGCGTGGTGCGGTCCTCGCCGCGTTCACGTTTCAGCAGCCGTACGGGCGCGAGCATGTCCCGGGCCGACAGGGTGCCCAGCGCGATGAGATCGCGGGTGCCCGCCAGACGTCCGGGACGCAGGTCGCGCAGAGCGTGTGTCGGGGAGGGCATGTGGGGGGTGCGCGGCCTGCGGGTCGGGTCGCTGAAGCGCAGCGGTCCGTCCTCGGTGTGCACGAGGACGCCCGGGGTGAAGGGCCTCAGCCGCAGTTCGCGCAGCGGCAGCCGTCGGCGGACCTGCGGGTAGGCGGTGTTGAAGACCTGGAAGCCGCGATCGACGACGAAGCCTTCGTGACGGTCCGAGCGCATCCGCCCGCCGACCTCGTCGGACGCCTCCAGGACCCGAACGTCGAGACCGACGTCCACCAGGTCGCGGGCGCAGGCCAGCCCGGCGAGCCCTCCGCCGACCACCAGGACATCCGGTTCTCCGCGAGTAGCGGCCATGGGCACTCTCCTTGTTCGGCATGCGGCGTGTGACCGGCGGCGTGCGACGTCCGGCGTCCGGCGTGTGACGTCCGGCTCGTGACGTCCGGCGTGTCGCGTGGAATCCGCCGACGTGGCCGCCGTCGGCACCCCGACTCCGCGTACCCGCGCACGCACGTTCCACAACCGATCTTCCAGCGGCAGCACACGGACGGATGCGGGACGCGCTGAGGGGACGGGCCGGGAGGGGGACGGGCCGGCGGGGGAGCGGGCCGGTACGGGAACGGCCTGCCGCGGTAGGCATGCCGTGTGCAGACCTTTCTTCCGTACCCCGGCTTCACGCGGTCCGCCGCGGTCCTGGACCAGGCGCGCCTGGGCAAACAGCGGGTCGAGGCCCTCCAGGTGCTGCGCGGCCTGACCGTGCCCGGCTACGGCTGGCGGCACCATCCCGCGGTACGGATGTGGATCGGTTACGAGGAGGCACTGGTCCGGTACGGCCTGGACGTGTGTGCCGTGTGGGTGGCGGAGGGACGTGCCGACACCTGTGCCACCACGCTCGTCACCGACTTCGGCCTGGCCCGTCCGGGGACCGCCGTCCGTGCCCAGGAGGACCTCGCCGACGACGGGGAACTGCCGCCCTGGCTGGGAGACCCCGATTTCCACCGCAGCCACCAGTCGGCGCTGCTGCGCAAGGCGCCCGAGGTCTACACCCCGTTGTTCCCGGACGTTCCCGACGACCTGCCCTACCTGTGGCCCGCCTCCGACCGCGTCACCTCGTAGGGAGAGCCGCGTACGTCATCGCCGCGCGTCGGCGCGCAGGCCGTCGATGATGACGGTGAGCATCCTCGTACCGCGCTCCGGGCACGGGGTGCCGCCCTCCGGCCTCCAGAGGCAGGACCCCAGCGCGAGGACCTCCTCCGCCTCGGCGTCCGGTCGTACCTGCCCCGCCTCCTTGCCCGCACGGAGCAGCAGGTCCACGGCGGCGACGACCGGAGGGTGCTGCCGGCCGGCACGGGTGGCGGCCTCCACGGCCGAAGACGCCCCGCCGCCGGCGCGACCGTCGGCGGCCAGGCGTTCGAACCAGCGGCGCAGGGCTTCGAGCGGCCCGTGCTCGCGCAGCAGGAGCGGAGCGGCGGCGACGAGCGCGTCGAGCTCGTCGCGGTAGACGGCCAGCAGCAGGGCCTCGCGGTCGGGGAAGTGGCGGTACATCGTTCCCTGGCCGACGCAGGCCGCCCTCGCGATCGCCTGGAGGCTCGCCGAGGGGTCGCCGGCGAAGGCGGCGTGCGCGGCCTCGATGATGCGGGCGCGATTCTCCTGGGCGTCCGCTCGCGGCGCACGACGAGGGGTTCGCATCGTCCGACGCCTCCCGTTCCGGTCTCCGGCATGCCTTCGGGGCAAGCGCCGCCGACAGCGCATTCTTATGTACTTGTTGGTCGTCTGACAAGTTTCTTGTAGGGTCCGTCTCATGACCACCGCCCGCCGCACGCAGAAACAGCGCCGTGAAGAGGCCGAAGCCGCACTGCTCACGGCTGCCGCCGAACTGGTCGACGAACAGGGCGTACGCGCGCTGACGCTGGCGGGCGTGGGGGAGCGCGCCGGTTACAGCCGCGGACTCGTGACCCACTACTTCGGGTCGAAGCAGGCACTCGTCGAACGCCTGGCCCGCTCGGCCCAGTCCGGATTCGTACCCGGACTGGACGGCCTGCCGCCCGGTCTTGACCGTCTCCTGCGGCTGATCGACGGATACATCGGCGGACTCGGCCGCATGGGCGTGCTGAACAGGGTGTTCCTCAAGCTCTGGACCGAGTCCGCGACGGCGACGGAACTGACTCAGCTCTTCCGCGAGCGGAACGAGGCGTTCCATGCGGACCTGTACGAGGACATCGCCGCCGGGATCGCCGACGGCACGATCCGCCCCGCCGTGGCACCGGACGAGACGGCGATCGCGATCGTCGCGCAGCTCCGGGGGATCGGCATGCAACGGCTGATCGATCCCGAACGCGTCGACACGGAACGTCTGCGGACTCAGGTCACGGGGCTGTGGCGTACAGCGCTGGAGCAGCCGACCGTTTGACGCTTCATGTGCGGGACAGGACGCAGAATTCATGGCCCTCCGGGTCGACCAGGCACGTCCACGGGACGTCCCCCTGGCCGACGTCGAGGTCCGTGGCGCCGAGGGCCCGCAGCCGGGCCACCTCCGCCGCCTTGTCGTCACCGGGGCCCGGCACCAGGTCGAGATGGACGCGGTCCGGCACCGTCTTCACATCGGGCGAGCGGAGGAACTCAAGATACGGACCGACACTCTCGGGGGAGCGCCACACCGCCTGGTCGTCGGTCACGCTCCGGAGGGTCCAGTTCATCGCCTCGCCCCAGAACCGGGCCATGGCCGGCGGATCCGCGCAGTCGACGACCACCGCGGCGATCGGCCCGGTGTCCCGGTAGATCTCCCGGGGCTCCAGCACACAGAACTCGTTGCCCTCCGGGTCGGCGAGGACCGTCCACGGCACCTCGCCCTGGCCCACGTCGGCGGGCGTCGCGCCGAGAGCCCTGAGGCGCGCGACCAGTTCCGCCCGGTGGGCCTCGGAGGTGGTGGCGAGATCGAGGTGCACACGGTTCTTCGTCGACGACTTGGGCTCGGGTACGGCGATGACGGAGATGCAGACGGCGCCACTGTTCGGGTCCAGCCAGTCGAAGCCGGCGGGTTGGGCGGCGGTCGCGCCCGATCGCCCGCTCGTGACACGCCAGCCGAGGGCCTCGCCCCAGAACCGGCCGACCGCCGAGTCGTCGACGGCCTTGATGTTCACCAGAACAGGTCGCAGAGTCATGCGGGCGATCCTATGCACCCGCCCCGCGGCGACCCGTTTCACCCGCTCGGATGGAACAAACGCGGAACCGCACCTGTACGGGGTCGTGCTGCGCAAGTCTTCGTCGGGTGAGCGAAGTCGTCCCCAGGTCGCGCGTACGGCGGGCCGGGATCGTGTACCTGGTCCTGTTCTTCGGCGGCGTCCTCGGGGCGCTCGTCGTCGCCCCGCGCCTGGACGACCCCGCCACCGTGGTCGCGGCCCTGCTGCCGACCGGTGCCGGTGCCTACCTCGCCTGGTGCGCCTACCGGGCGGAGCGCGCCGAAGCCGCGGTGGACGACCCCGGCGCCGTCGCGGACCGGCTGGCCGTCGCCGTGATGCGGCAGTGGGAGAACGAGGCCCGCACGCGGCGGCTGGCGGAGCCGTATCCGCTGCCCGTCTCCTGGCGCGGCGCGGACCCGGACTTCGCGACCACCGAGGAGTCGGGACGGCTGGCCGGACGCGACGGGGAACTCGGCGCGCTCTTCGCCGAACACCTTCCCCACCGGCGTCTGCTCGTGCTCGGTAACCCCGGGTCGGGCAAGACCATCCTGCTCGTCCGGCTCCTCCTCGACCTGACGGAGCGTCGCGCGCAGGGGGATCCGGTCCCCGTGCTCTTTCCGCTCGCCTCCTGGGACCCTGCCACCGAGGAACTGCGGGCGTGGATGGAGCGCAGACTGATCCAGGATCACGCGGACCTGGCCGAGGCGGCGCCCGGCGCGTACGGGGACAGCACCCTGGCCGGGATGCTCCTGGAGCGGCGGCTCGTCCTGCCGGTGCTGGACGGCTTCGACGAACTCCCCTCCGAAGCGGGCGCGTTGGCGCTGCACCGCATCGCCGCGGCACTGTCGTACGGCTGCGGTCTGGTGCTGTCCAGCCGCCCGCGGGAGTACCTGGCCGCGCTACGGCCGCGTACCGGCGTTCCGGCACGGCCGGCCGGGCTGGCCGGCATCCGGCTCGACCCGCTCGACGGGCGGAGCGTCGCGGACTACCTCCTGCACGACGCGGGCGGGGCCGGTACTCCCGCGGCGGAGCGCTGGGCGCCCGTGGTGGCCGCGCTCGGCACCGACGCGCCGGTGGCACAGGCACTCACCAGCCCGCTGATGGTGTCCCTGGCCCGGTCCGTGTACAACCCTCGCCCCGGCGAGGAGGACGGACAACTGCCTGACCCGGCCGAGCTGTTGCGGCGCCCGACGAGGACCGCCGTCGAGCACCACCTCCTCGACGCGTTCGTCCCCGCCGCCTACCGGCCGCATCCGCGCCGCCCGAGCCGATGGACCGCGGCCCAGGCACGCGACACGCTCGGCTTCCTGGCCCGGCGCATGGAACAGGGGCGCGACGGCGCGGCCGAGCTGGCCTGGTGGCGCCTGCACCACGCGGTCCCGACCGTGCTTCCGCGGGTCCTGGCCGGCGTACTGCTGGGCACGCTCGGCTGGCTGGTCGAGGGCTCGATGATGGAACTGATCCACCACTTCGCCCCACAACTGCCCGCCACACCGCACTGGGAGGAACGCGGCGGGCTCGGCGTCGTGGCGGCGGGAATGTGCGGCGGACTGGCGGGCGGCCTCGTCGCGGGCGTCACGGTCACCCTGCTGTGCGCGGCGGCCGCCGCTCCGGACACGACCGTCGCACTCGTACTGCACCGGCTGGGCGACGGCGGCGCGCTGGCGCTCGTCGGCGTGATCATCTCCGGGTTCGCCTTCGGCCGCAGGCTCGCGGTCCGCCGCCCCTCCTCGTGGAACCGGCGCGCCCTGGCGACCGGCATCGTGGCCGCGAGCTGTTACGCGCTGGGGTTCGGCAACGGTTGCGGCACCGTCAGCGCCCTCCTGTACGGGCTCCTGGCGGCAGCCGTGGTCGGGGACGGACCGCGTACGGAGGCCGCTCGCCCGGCGGTCCGGGTGCGCTGGCACTGGAGCGCCGGGGGTGTGTGCCGGGGACTGCTCGGCGGAATGCTGCTGGGCGCCGGAGTCCTGCTGGAGGGCCTGTTCGCGGACGTGCTTTCGGGCGGCGCGGACCGCGTGTACATCGCACCCGCCGATCCGGTCGCGGCGGCCTGGGGCGCCGGGCAGGTGAGCGCGGTCTTCGCGGTGGCCTGCCTGCTCATGCACGCCCTGCGCACCGTGCCCGTCGAACTCGGTGCAGCGGTCGACGGACGGACCCTGCTGGCCAGCGACCGCCGCATGCTGAGCACCTGCGTGGTGACGGCGGTGGTCGTCGGCGTCGTGGTGATCGGCACCCAGGGCTGGTGCGCCGCGCTGTGGGGCTCGACAGGCGTATGGGGCGCGAACCCCAGCGACGGGCGACTGTGGGTGTACGCGGTCGGGCTGGTCCCGGCCCTGCTGGCGGGACTGGCGATCGGCATGCGGCAGGCGGCCTGGAGCCGGTACGCGGTCGCCCGTCTGTACCTGGCGGTCCAGGTCCGCCTGCCCCTGGACCTGCTGGCCTTCCTCGCCGACGCGCACGAGCGGCGCGGTGTGCTGCGCCGGGTCGGCGCGGTCTACCAGTTCCGGCACATCGAGCTGCAGCACCGGCTGGCCGAGGCGGACACCCCCGTAGGGCGTACGGGGGAGTAGTGGCCCCGGCCCGCGCGGAGGACTCCTCAGGCGGCCTCGCCCGGGTGGGCGGCGACCTCGTGGAGCCGGCCGGTGGCGACGTCGAAGACGAATCCCCGCACGGCGTCGGTGTAGGGCACGAAGGGGTTCGCCGTGATGCGGCGGATGGACTGCCGCACATCGTCCTCCAGATCGGAGAAGGCCTCCGCCGACCAGGCCGGTCGGATGTCCGTTTCCTTTTCGATCTGCCGCTTGAATTCGTCGTCGGTGAACGTCAGCATGCCGCAGTCGGTGTGGTGGATGAGGATGATCTCGCGTGTCCCCAGCAGGCGCTGGCTGATCGTCAGAGACCGGATGGCGTCGTCGGTCACGGCGCCCCCGGCGTTACGGATCACATGGGCCTCACCGTTGGCGAGCCCGAGAATCTCGTAGATGTTCAGGCGCGCGTCCATGCAGGCCACCACCGCCAGGTGACGGGACGGCGGCAGGGGAAGCGGCCCCTCGAAGGAAACCGCCTGGGAGGCGTTGTTGCTCAGGTACTCATCCGTCACGGACATGATGGTGCTCGCTTTCGATGGGAACCGACCCCGGAAAGATAACGGCAGCAAATTCGAACATTGAAGGCCGACGGGCGACATGCCATACGACTGCAATGCGACAGGCGGACGCCTGCCGCGCAGACGGAACCGGCCTGCTGGGCTCGACGACGCCCGAAGCCACCGCGAGAAGGTCAGGCGCCGGGCGGTGAGGCACCGGGATCGACATCGGGGTGCGTGAACCGCACGGGCTTGCCCAGCGACCGGGCGTAGGCGATCTCGGCCCGGGTGCTGTCTCCGATGTAGTCGCCGACCACGAGCACTTCGTCGGCGAGCCGGATCTTCGCCCGGTGCAGATCGCCGAGGCGCACCTTCAGCGCCTCGGCCTCGACAGGATCGGACCAGAACTCGTGCGGCGACTTCATATCACAGCCCGGTTTGACGACGATCTTTCCGGCTTTGGTCTCGCGAAGATCGGCCTCGTTCATCCCGGTCATGAAGCGGGTGGAGCCGCAGATCGCGACGATACGCGGGAGGCCCAACAGCTTCTTCGCCTCGGCGAGCCTCTCCTCGGGGGTGAGCAGGTGCGGGGACGACACTGGTTCCTCCTGGTGGTGTGGTCCGCATCCGGGCCCTGGCGGACGGACAGGCCCCGGGTGCATCTCCAGGTCCGTGCGCATGGGTGCCGCGCACCCAGGATGAGTGCTGCCTGGTTGGTGTGGGTGGGGTGCGGCAGCTTGGTCGTGCGGGGCGGGCGGGGCGTTCCGTGGTGACGGACATGCGGTTGTCGAGACAAGGATCTTTCATGCGCTACACACTTCTGGGCCGTTCCGGTATTCGCGTCTCCGAGTTCGCGCTCGGCACCATGACCTTCGGTGAGGACTGGGGCTGGGGCGCGGCGCCCGAGACCAGCGCGAGGCTGCTGGACATCTACGCGGACGCGGGCGGGAACTTCATCGACACCGCGAACGTGTACACCGGCGGCTCCTCCGAGTCGATCGTCGGCCGTGCGCTCAAGGGGCGGCGCGACCGGTTCGTACTGAGTACCAAGTACACGGCGCAGACCGTCCCCGGCGATCTGAACACGGCGGGCAATCACCGCAAGAACCTGGTCACGTCCCTTGAGGCGAGCCTGCGGCGGCTGAACACCGATCACGTCGACGTGCTCTGGGTGCACGCCCGCGACACCCTCACCCCGCTGCCCGAGCTGATGCGCGCGCTGGACGACCAGGTCCGCGCCGGCAAGGTGCTGCACGTCGGCGTCTCGGACTGGTCCGCGTGGGAGATCGCCCAGGCGAACACCCTCGCGGAGTTGCGCGGCTGGTCGCCCTTCGTCGGCGTGCAGTTGCGCTACAACCTGCTGGCCCGTTCGGTCGAGTCCGAGTTGACGCCGATGGCCCAGGCGCACGATCTGGCCGTCGTGGCGTGGGGCCCGTTGGCCGAGGGACGGTTGACCGGCAAGTACCTGGGCGGCTCCGAAGGGCGGCTCACCCGCGGGGGATGGGACTTCAGCGGCGAGCGGGGCGACCACATCGTCCGCGAGGTCGTCGCCGTCGCCGACGCCGGCGGCTGGACCCCCGCGCAGGTCGCGTTCGCATGGCTGCGCTCACGACCCGGCACTGTCGTCCCGCTGCTCGGGGCGACCAGCGAGGAACAGCTGACGACCAACCTCGCCGCCGTCGACGTCGTCCTCGACGACGACGCGCTGAGCCGGCTCGACGAGATCAGCATGCCGGAACTCGGCTTCCCCCACGACGTGATGGCGGGCGAGGACATGATCGGCCTCGTCTACGGAGACAGGTGGCGGCAGGTCGTCGACCGCCGCCGCGCCTCGCGCCGCCCCGTCAACGACAACGAGAAGCTCGCGTGAGGGAGTGACCCGTATACGCGCCAGGGAAGTGCGCCCCGTGCGCTCCGGGCGGGATTCGGCCGAAGTCGGTGCCGGCCCGGCCGGGTGACCGACGGTACGGGGAGGTCGGTCACCCGGCACGGCGCCGAACGCCCCGACCGTTCGCGCCGTCTTCGAATGAAATGTTCCGCTTTTTTACGGCCATGCTTGTGAGGCCGCCGCGGGCAATCTCTGCGCAGGTGAGAGGAGTTGCGGCCGATGGGCGCTCAAGGGGAGTTCCAGATTCTACGCAATCGGCTGTTTAGCCATCTGCTCCCGGGGCACGCGTGGGGGCGGCGAAGCAGACCGGACCATCGCCGAGGCGTTTGGTTCGGGCTGCTCGCGGACAATGCGCAATGGCTTGCCGATATGCCCTCCACCGGAACTCGGGGGGTTGCTCTCGGTTGACCCGCCATGAAGACTGTCGCCGGGTTCGACGGGGTCGAGGATATTCGCCCCGGTTATGGCCGCTCGGCCCGGCGGCAATGAACGGACCCGCGTGTGTCGACAGAACGTCAGGCCCCACCCAAAGGCCCGGCATACACGAGGTAAAGGCAAGGGGAGGTCACCGCGCGAACGCTGCGCGGTACGTTCACTCACCGGAGATGTGTGATGTCAGTGATTCGCGCACGACGAGTCCCGCCGATTGTTCAGCGGTGGGCATGGAGCCGTTACGGTCCGCGTCACATCTGTTGACGCGTATGCACGCGTACCACTGAAGCCGTTGATGCGAGGCACACGGCCGTACGGGCCGGCCATACCCGAGCCGGTGACCGAATTCGGTGGTCCAGAACGTCGACCGAGCTGCTCGGCCACCCGCTCAGGGCAGCCGTCGGTCGGGATCGCACCAGGTCGCGACCGGGACCCGCTTCCGAGCCCGGGCTCGACCTCCACCATCCCGCTTGCGGATTCGCCGTCCCCGCGAACCGCACGAAGGAGAACAGGTGACCGGCAACGCATCGCAACAGGAGCACTTACCCTTCGACACGCTGAGCGATCGATGGCAGTCCTTACGCGCACTGAGACCGGTGCATTACGACGAACAGCAGAGTGCCTGGCAGGTGGTGGACCACGAGTCGGTGGCCGCGGTTCTCGCGGACCCGGCGACGTTTTCCTCCGACTTCTCGTCCGTCGCGCCCACGCAGGAGGACTTCGAGGTCTTCCGGCAGGGCAATTTCGTCGGTATGGATCCGCCGGAGCACCGAAAACTGCGTACTCTCGTGAGCCAGGCATTCACGCCCCGCGTGGTGAGCGGATTGCAGCCACGCATCGAGAATGTGTGCGGCCGGTTGCTGGACGACGTCGCGGACCGCGACCGGTTCGATCTGGTCGACACGCTCGCCTACCCGCTGCCCATCATCGTCATCGCCGAACTGCTCGGCATACCGGCAGCCGACCACAGGCTTTTCCAGGAATGGGCGGCCACCCTCTTCGGCGGCGACGAACTCGGCGAAGCGCCCAACATGGACGACCTGGCCCGCGCTCTCAAAGCCATCGCCCCCACCGTGCGGGAGATGAACGGCTACGTCCTGGACCATATCCGGCGCTGCCGAGAGACTCCGGGAAACGATCTCACCAGCAAACTGCTGGCCGCCGAGGTGGACGGGGTCCGGCTGGAGGACCAGGAGATCGTCGGGTTCGTCGCCCTCCTGCTCGTCGCCGGGCACGTCACCACCACCGCGCTGCTCGGCAACGCGGTGGTCACGTTCGACCGGCACCCCGGCACACTCCCGGCGTTGCGTGCCGACCCCGGCCGGCTGCCGGACGCCATCGAGGAGGTACTGCGCTGGCTGCCTCCCTTCGCCGAACTCGGCCGACGCGCCACCCGGCCCGTGGTGATCGGCGAGCACGAACTTCCCGCGGGCGCGATGGTGGTGGCCCATCTGGGCGCCGCCAACCGCGATCCCTCCCGCTTCGCGGCACCGGACGTCTTCGAGCCGACCCGCAGTCCGAACCCCCATCTGACGTTCGGCCACGGCATCCACTTCTGTTTCGGCGCACCGCTGGCCCGGCTGGAGGCGCGTATCGCCCTCCGGATGCTGCTTGAACGATTCTCCGATCTGCGTGTCCCCGCCTACGGAGAAGTCACCTTCCAGAACCCGGGCGTCATCGTCGGCGTACGTCAGCTGCCAGTCGAGGTCGCAAGGAGTTAGCAGGCAAGAGCGCGTCACCCGCACCGACGCGGGGCCGTTCCGCTCATCCCCATCGGCCTCCGGCGTCACGTTCACACCAAGCATCAGTGGGAGTCCCCTTCACATGCCTTTCCCCACCACCGCTCCAGTCGCCCCCCAGTCGTCCCCTTTACGCCGAACCCTGCAGGACCGTCTCGACGGTCTCGCCCGGACCCACCGTGTGCCCGGCGCCCAGCTGGCCGTCGACACCGGCACGGAGTTCGTCAGTGTGCACACCGGCACGGCCGACGCCGTCCGGGGCGCCGCGTTCACCGCCGACACGGCCGTGCCGCTGGGCAGCGTCACCAAGACGTACACGGCCGCCACTGTCATGCTCCTGATCGACGATGAGGACCTCGACCTGGACGAGTCCGTCGCCGATGTCCTGCCGGAGTTCCAGGACTTACCCAAGGTGACCGTGCGTCACCTGCTCTCCCACACGGCCGGTCTGCCCACCGGCCTCGACTCGGACTCCGCGGCAGGCATGACGGCCTCCCGCTATCTCGCGGCGGTCTGCACCGCCGAGGACACGCTGTTCGACCCCGGAACGGACTTCTCCTACTCCAACGCCGGTTACGTGGCGGCCGGGCGGCTGATCGAAGCCGCGACGGGCATGACCTGGCACGAAGCCGTACGCGTGCTGCTGCTGGAGCCGCTGGGCATCACCCCCGCCTTCCTCGGCGACAGCCTCCCCGGCCGGCCCGTCGCGAGCGGACACGGCCTGAACACGGCGACGGGAGCCGTACGGCCGGCCCACCAGAGCCTGGCGCCCGTCGAGGCCCCAGCCGGCGCACTGCTGGCGAGCGCCCCCGATCTGCTGGCACTGGGCAGGACCCTGATCGGCCGGTCCGCCGTCCTCCCTTCCACCACCGCCGCGCTCATGCGGCGCCCCGAGGACGGCACCGAGGCCGCTCCCCTGGCAGACGCCTGGGGACTGGGCGCGGCCCTCTACCAGCAGGACGACCGCTGGTGGTGCGGTCACGACGGCAATGCCCAGGGCACCTCCTGCCATCTGCGCGCGGAACCCCGCAGCGGCGTCGTCGTCGCCTTCACCGGCAACGCCGGCGGCGCCACCGCCCTGTGGCGGGACCTGGCCGACGAGCTCACCCGGCTCACCGGTCTGCGTGTGCCGGCCGCTCCCGCGCGCCCGGACCGCGGCGGCCCCATCGCCTTCCCCCAGTGCGCGGGGACCTACCGCAACGGGACGAGCGAGTACCGGATCAGCCTCGGGCCCGACGGCCTGCCCGCACTGTCCATCGACGGCGACCTGTCGCTGCCCCTGGTCTGCTACCCGGATCTGAGCTGCGACCTGGTCGACCCCGCCACCGGTATCCGAGAACCCGGCGGACGCTTCCACCGGGATCCCGCCGACGGAAGCGTCGACCGCGTACAGATCTCCGGTCGTACGGCCCGCCGCGTCGGCACCGCCTGACGCCCCGCCGCCAGCCGCCCCGCCGTACCCCTCCCCGCGCCGAAGAGCCGCCCGCGTGCGGCCCGGCGCGCCCGGGCGCCTCCCCACGCCCGCGCGCACCCGCATCACCACCGCTTTCGAAGGACCCCCCATGACGGACCTGCACAACGAGCCCAGGCCGATGTCCCCTTCCGCCCGGGCGGAAGACGTCACCGCCGGAGGCGGTATCGACGGCACGGTGGAGCCGCTGCCGCTCGGTGAACTGTTCGAGTCGTGGGTGCGCCGCACGCCGGACGCGCCGGCGGTGACCGACGGCCGGCACACCTGGTCCTACCGGGACCTCGCGGAGCGGACCGGGCGCCTGGCCGCCGATCTAGTACGGCGCGGGGCCGGGCCGGAGCGGACGGTGGCGCTGGTCCTGCCGCGCTCGCTGGAGCTGATCGCCGCCGAACTGGCCACGGCCCGTGCCGGTGCCGCCTTCCTGCCGGTGGACCCCCAATACCCGCGTGAGAGGCGGGCGTTGATGCTGGACGACGCGGCGCCGGCCGTCGTCCTCGACGACCCGGCCGACCTGCGCGCCGTCATGGAGGCCGCCGGGCCCGCCCCGGACATCGCGGACCCGCGGGTGGACGCCGACCAGGCCGCGTACGTCATCTACACCTCGGGCTCGACCGGAACACCCAAGGGAGTGACCGTCACCCACCGCGGCATCGCCGCCTTCACCGCGGGCGCCGCCGCACAGTACGCCGTCAGTCCGGGCGGCCGGGTCCTGCAGTTCTCCTCACCCAGCTTCGACGCCTCCGTGCTGGAGCTGTTCATCTCCGTCCTGTCCGGCGCCACCCTCGTCGTACCGCCCGACGGCCCCTGGCTGGGCGACGAACTCGCCGCGGTGGTGAACGAGCACCGCATCACCCACGCGCTGATCCCGCCGGCCGCGCTCGCCACCGTGTCCGACCCCGCCCGGATCGGCCCGGGACGGCTGAGCACGCTGATCGTGGGAGCCGAGGCGTGCCCCGCGGCACTCGTCGACCAATGGGCGCCCGGCCGCCGGATGGTCAACTCCTACGGTCCCACCGAGACGACCATCGTGGCCTCCTGGACCGGACCGCTGTCGCCTGGAGGCGGCACACCGAGCATCGGCCGGCCCCTCGCCGGCACCGGGACGCACGTCCTGGACGCGGCCCTGCGGCCCGTACCGCAAGGAACCGACGGGGAACTGTACGTCGGCGGCGTCGGAGTGGCCCGCGGCTATCTCAACCGGCCCGGCCTCACCGCAGGGCGCTTCGTCGCCAGTCCCTTCGGCCCGCCGGGAGCCCGGCTCTACCGCACGGGCGACCGGGCGCGCTGGAACGCGGACGGCGAACTGGAGTACCTGGGCCGGGTCGACCGCCAGGTGAAGGTGCGCGGCTTCCGTATCGAGCCCGGCGAGACAGAGACGGCACTGCGCCGCCACGGCGGGGTGCGCGACGCCGTGGTCGTGGTGCGCGAGGACGAACCCGGGCGGAAGCAACTCGTCGGGTACGTCACCGCCGCCGACCCGGAACACGCCCTGGACGCGGCCGACGTGAGGGCGGTCGCCGCCGCCGTCCTGCCGCCACACATGGTGCCCTCCGCCGTGGTCGTCCTGGACGCCCTGCCGCTCACCCCGCAGAACAAGATCGACCGGCGTGCGCTGCCCGCACCCGTCCGCGCGGTCGCACCGGGTCATGTGGCGCCGCGCACCTCGCAGGAGCGGGCCCTCGCCGAGGTCTGGGCGGACGTCCTCGGGGCCGAAGCCGTCGGCATCGAGGACGACTTCTTCGACCTGGGCGGTGACTCGATCCTCGCCGCCCGCGCCCTGGCCCGCATCCGTGAGGAACTCGGCGCCCGGCTGTCGGTCCGGGACGTGTTCACCGCGCGGACCGTCGCCGCGCTGGCCCGGCTGATGGGCCCGTCGACCCTGGTGGCGCCCCCGGACCCGATCCCGGCCGTCCCGCGCGACCGGCCGCTTCCGCTCTCCAGCGCCCAGCGACGCCTGTGGTTCCTGGACGACCTCACGCCGGGCGGCACCGAGTACAACACCGGCCTGGCGCTGCGGCTGCGCGGCGAGCTGGACGCCGGTGCGCTGCGCCGGGCCCTGGACCGGCTGTCCGCCCGCCACGACTCGCTGCGCACGACCTTCGCCACGGAGGACGGCCAGGGCGTCCAACACGTACACCCGCACGCGGAGTTGCCGTTGCGCACAGCCGACGTGACCCAGCTGTCCCGGACCGGGCTCGACGACGCCGTCGAACAGCTGCTCACCGAGGAACTCGGCCGCCCCTTCGACCTGGCCACCGGTCCGCTCACCCGGGCCCTGCTCGTCCGCCGGGGAAGCGACGACCATGTGCTGCTGCTGGCCCAGCACCACATCGTCACCGACGGCTGGTCCGTGGGCATCCTGACCCGTGACCTGGCGGCGCTGTACCGGTCCGAGGTGTCCGGCCTGCCGACAGGACTGCCCGAACCCCGCGTGCAGTACCCGGACTTCGCCGTCTGGGAGCGGCGGCGGCGCTCGGGGGACGGCGACGCGTCGGACCTCGCGTACTGGAAACGGCAGCTGGCCGGTATGCCGCAACTGGAACTGCCGACCGACCGGTCCCGGCCGGTGGTACGCACCACCGACGGGGAGGCCCACCGGCAGCACCTCCCGGCCGAACTCGTCGCACGGCTGCGGCATTTGGCCGGAGGCCGCGGCACGACGGTGTTCACCCTGTTCGCCGGGGCCGCGGCGGTGCTGTTCTCCCGCTACTCCGGGCAGCGGGACATCGCCTTCGGCACCGTCACCACCGGGCGGGGACGCCGCGAACTGGAGGACGTCACCGGGTTCTTCGCCAACACCGTCGTACTGCGCGGCGAGGTGGACGACACCATGACCGTCGACCGGTACGTGGAGAGCGTGCGGGCGACGGTCCTGGACGCCTTCGCCCATGAAGCGGTGCCGTTCGACCGGGTGGTGGAGGAACTGGCCCCGACCCGGGACCCGAGCCGGACCCCGCTGGTCCAGGTGCTCGTGGTGCAGCAGACGGCCCTGAGCGACCCGCCGGGGGCCGACGGGGTACGGATCGAACCGCAGCCGCTGCCCCGTCCGGCCGCGCGGTTCGACCTGGTGCTGGAGTTCGTGCCGCGTACCGACGGCGGCTGCGAGCTGACGGTCGAGTACAACACCGGCCTGTTCGAAGCGCGGACGGTGGCGCGGATGGCCCGCCAGCTGGGCCGGCTGCTGGAGGGCATGGCCGACGGGCCGCACCGCACGGTGGGCGAACTGGCCCTGCTGTCGGAGGACGAACGGCACACGGTGCTGGAGGAGTGGAACCCGCCGGCCGGGGACACCGGCCGCGCACCGGCCCGTACGCTGCCCGCGCTGTTCGAGGCACAGGTGGCACGCACGCCCGACCGGACCGCCGTGACCTGCGGAGCCGAAAGCCTGGACTACGCCGAGGTCAACCGGCGTGCCAACCGGCTCGCCCGGCTGCTGGCCGCCCGCGGCATCGGACCCGAGACGCTGGTGGCCCTGTGCCTGCCGCGGACCGCGGACCTGTTGCCGGTGCTGTGGGCCGTACTGAAGGCGGGCGCGGGCTACCTACCGGTGGACCCCGGCTATCCGGTCGAGCGCATCCGCCTCATGCTCGCCGACGCGGCCCCCGCCCTGGTCCTGGCCACCCGCGAGACGGCCGGAGCACTGCCAGAGGACTGCGTCCCGCTGCTTCTGGAGGACTGGCTTCCGCAAGAGGCCACCGCTACTGCCGCCGCTACTTCCGCTGCCACTGCCGACGGGGAGCTCGGCCGCGGGGACCTCACCGACGCCGACCGGATGCGCGCGCTCGACCCGGAGCATCCCGCGTACGTCATCTACACCTCCGGTTCGACCGGACGTCCCAAAGGCGTTGTGATCACCCACCGCAGTGTCGCGGCGCTCGCGGCGTGGGCCGAGGAGCGGTTCGGGCCCCGGCGACTGGCCCACGTCGTGGCCTCCACCTCCCTCAACTTCGACGTGTCGGTCTTCGAGATGCTCTGCCCCCTGCTCGTGGGCGGCGGCATCGAGGTGGTCGCCGACCTCACCGAGCTGGCCGACACCACACAGACCCGGCGGGCCGGGCTCGTCAGCGGGGTGCCGTCCGTCATCTCCCGGATGCTCGCCGAGGACGGCGCGCCCGTGACGGCGGACACCGTCGTCCTGGCCGGCGAGGCGCTTCCCGCGCAGACCGTGCACGACCTGCGGCGGGCCATGCCCGGCTGCGACATCGCCAACATCTACGGCCCCACCGAGGCCACCGTCTACGCCACCGCGTGGTTCGCCGGTGACGGGACACCGGACCAGGCGCCGCCGATCGGCAGGCCCGTGGCCCGTACCCGGGCCTACGTCCTGGACTCCCTGCTGTGCCTCCAGCCGCCGGGCGTGACGGGAGAGCTGTACCTGGGCGGCGGGGGACTGGCACGCGGCTACCTGGGGCGCCCGGGGCTGACCGCGACCCGGTTCGTCGCCGACCCCTTCGGTGCGCCGGGGGACCGCATGTACCGCACCGGGGACCTCGTCCGGTGGAGCGCCGACGGCGAACTGGAGTACGTCGGCCGCACCGACCAGCAGGTCAAGGTACGCGGCTTCCGTATCGAACTCGGCGAGGTGGAGGAGGCGCTGCGCGGACTCGACGGTGTGGCGGAGGCGGCGGCCACCGTCTGGGAGAGCGAGGGCCACCGCAGGCTGGTCGGCTACGTCGTTCCCGCTCCGGACGCGCGAGTCGAGCCGGAGGAGGTGCGCCGGACCCTCGGCCACACCTTGCCCGACTACATGGTGCCGACGGCCGTCATGGTCCTGGCGGACCTGCCCCTCAACCCCAACGGCAAGCTGGACCGGGGCCGTCTCCCGGACCCGGGACCCGCCCGAAGCCGGGCGCACCGCGTGGCCCCGCGCACGCCCACCGAGCGCATCCTCGCCGCCGTCTGGGCGGACATCCTGCGCGTGGACCGCATCGGGGTGGACGACAACTTCTTCATGCTGGGCGGCGACTCCATCCTCAGCATCCAGGTGGTGGCCCAGGCCCGGCAGGCTGGCCTCACCCTGACCTCCCGGGACGTCTACCGCCACCAGACGATCGCCGCCCTCGCCCGCTGCGCCGACGCGGCCGGCGGCCGCAGGCCCGCGACCCCGGCCGTCGTCGATGCCACCGGCGCCGCGCCCCTGACGCCCATCCAGCGCTGGCTGTTCGAGAGCGCCGCCCGCCAAGCAGCCCGCCAAGCCGCCCGTCACGCGGGCCGCTTCGCCCAGACCCTGTCGTTCCAGGTCCCCGACGACCTGGACCCGGCGGCGCTGGAGGAGGCACTCAACGACCTCGTCGCCCACCATGACGCGCTGCGCTCGCGTTTCCTCACCGACGAGACGACTCAGGAGACAGAGGACGTGGGGGCCGGAGGCGCGGATGCCGGACCGCCCGTCGTCTGGCGCATCGAGGACAAGGCGCCCCGCGTCCACCTGGCCCGCCACACGGGCCCGGACACCGACTCCCCGCACCACGGTGCCTTCGACCTGCGCCGGGGCCCGCTGCTGCGCGCGGTCCTGCACGACCGCGGCCCCGGCCGGTCCCGCGTACTGCACCTGTCCGTCCATCACCTGGTCGTCGACGGCGTGTCGTGGCGGGTGCTCATGGAGGACCTGGACCGTGCCTACCGCGCCCGCCGGGAGGGCCGGGACGGACAGGCGGCGCTGCCCCCGAAGTCGTCGCCGCTGCGGCACTGGGCCCGGCGGCTGTCCGCCCACGCGGCCGACGGCGGCTTCGACGGCGAGGCCGCGTACTGGACCGCCGCTGTCGCCGGCGCCGCCGCGGCCCTGCCCACGGACGGCGACGGTGCCAACACCTACGCCTCCGCGCGCTCGGTGACCGTCCGGCTCACGCCCGAGGACACCGCCGCCCTGCTGCGCACCCTGCCGGAGACCTACCGCACCAGGGTCAACGACGTGCTGCTGAGCGCGCTCGGCCGCGTGCTGTGCGCGTGGACCGGGCACGAGCAGGTGCTCGTGGACGTCGAGGGGCACGGCCGCGAGGAACTGTTCGCCGACGTGGACACCAGCCGTACCGTTGGCTGGTTCACCACCCGCCACCCCGTCGCCCTGGCCGTCCCGTCCGACGCCGGCTGGGACGCCGTACTGAAGCAGGTCAAGGAGCAGCTGCGGGCGGTGCCCCGGCACGGGGTCGGGCACGACGCCCTGCGACACCTCGCCCGCCGGGTGGCACTGCCCGAGGCACCGGAGGCACAGGTCAGCTTCAACTACCTGGGCAGGTTCGGGCTCCCGGACACCACCGGAGGCCTGTACGAGGGCCCGTTCCGCACTCTGGAACTGGACGCCGACCCCGCCGCCCTGCGCCCGCACCCGCTGGAGGTCGTGGGCCGACTCGACGGCGACGCACTGGAGTTCATCTGGTTCTACTCCGACGCACTGCACGCCCGGACGACCGTCGCCGAGCTGGCCGCACACTTCGCCGACGCGCTGGCCGACATCGCGCGGCACGCCGGCCGGCCCGGCAGCGGCGGACGTACCCCCTCGGACTTCCCCCTCGCCCGGCTCGACCAGGCGGCCGTGGACCGGATCGTCGGCGACGACCCGGACGCGGTGGAGGACATCCATCCGCTCACCCCGACCCAGACCGGCATGCTCTTCCACCGGCTCTCCCAGGACGATCTGGGCGTCTACTTCCAGCAGTTGACCTTCGACCTGGACGGCGTACCCGACCCGGCCGCGCTCGCGGCGGCCTGGCAGCGCGTCACCGACCACACACCCGTGCTGCGTGGCCGGGTCGTCTGGCAGGACGTACCCGAACCGCTTCTGGTGGTGCAGCGGTACGCGACCGTGCCCGTGACCCATCTGGACTGGCGCGACCTGGACGAGGAGGAGCGCGGGCACCGGCTGCGGGACCTCCTCGACCGCGACCGCGCGCAGGGCATCGACCTCGGCCGGGCGCCGCTCCAGCGACTGGTGCTCGCCCGGATCTCCGACGGCGGCGTACGGGTGGTGTGGTCGTTCCACCACCTGGTCCTGGACGGCTGGAGCCTGTTCCAGGTGCTGTCCGACGTGTTCACCGGACACGCCACGGGCGGGCGGGAGCCGCTGCCCGAGCGGCGCCCCTTCCGCGACTACGTGGCCTGGCTGCGCGAGCGCGACGGGGCGGAGGCCGAACGGCACTGGCGGCGCCGCCTGGCCGATCTAACCGACGCCACCGCGCTGCCGTACGACCGGGAACCGCGCGAGAGCCACCGGGCCGAGTCCACCGCGGCGGTCCGCACCACCGTGGACACCGCCACCACCCGGGCACTGGAGGAACTGGCCAGAACGGCCGGGCTCACCGTCAACACGCTCGTACAGGGCGCCTGGGCGCTGCTGCTGAGCCGTCAGGCCCGCAGGGACGACGTCGTGTTCGGCACGACCGTGTCCGGACGGCCCCCCGAGCTGCCGGGCGCCGACACCATGACCGGCCTGTTCATCACCACCCTGCCCACGCGGGTGACCGTGCCGCACGACAGGTCACTGCTCGACTGGCTCCGCGACCTCCAGCAGGAGCAGAGCGAGGACCGCCGCCACGACCAGGTGCCGCTCACCCGGATGAAGGGGCTCACCGAACTCCCGGAACGCGCCGCCCTGTTCGACAGCATCGTCGTCTTCGAGAACTACCCGGTCGACGACGAACTGGCCGCCGCGCACGGACTGCGGCTGAGCGCCCTGGACGGCATCGAGACCACCAACTACCCGCTGAGCCTGGTGGCCTATCCGGGCGCCGGACTCGGTCTGCGGCTCGGCTACGATCCGCGGTTGTTCGACGCGGACACCGTCGAGCGCATGGTCGAGTACCTCACCGTCCTGCTGACGAACATGGCGGCCACGCCTCAACTGCCGCCCACACGACTGTCGTTGCTCACGGCCGCGCGCCGCGCTCAGGTGGTCGAGCAGTGGAACGACACGGCCACCGGCGTGTCCGGGGCCGAGGTCACCGTGGCGGAGCTGTTCGCCGCGCAGGTCCGGCGCACGCCGGACGCCGTGGCTCTGGAGACGGGCGCGGAGCGGCTCACCTATCGGGAGCTCGACGCCCGGGCCGCCTTGCTGGCCGGTCGGCTCGCCGCGCTCGGTGTGGCCGCCGAGGTCCCGGTCGGCGTGCTGATGGACCGCTCGGCCGACCTCGTGGTCGTCCAGCTCGCCCTGGTCCGCATCGGCGGCGTGTTCGTACCGCTGGACAGCCGGGCACCGGGCGAGCGGCTGCGCCGGATGCTCGCCGAGGCGGGCGCGCGGCTGCTGCTCATCGACGCCGACGCTGATGCTGAAGCTGAGGTCGACGCCGACGCGGGTGCGGGTGTCGATCGGCAGGCCGTGGCGCGGGAGCTGCTGCCCGACGGGACCGTACTGCGTGTGGCCGACCTGCTCGCCGTAGACGTACAGGGTGCGGACGGCGAGGTGGCGCGCTTCGGGAAGATCCACCCGGACAACGTCCAGTACCTGATGTTCACTTCCGGCTCCACCGGCATCCCCAAGGGCGTCGCGGTACGACAGCGGGACGTCGCCGCGCTCGCCCTCGACAGCGCCTTCACCGGACACGACCGGGTCCTCGTGCACTCCCCGCACGCCTTCGACGCCGCCACCTACGAGCTGTGGGTGCCGTTGCTGCGCGGCGGAACGGCCGTGCTGGCCCCGCCGGCCGACGTGGACGCCGCCGTCGTCCGCCGTGCGATCACCGAGCGGGGAGTGCGCTGCCTGTGGCTGACAGCGGGCCTCTTCCGGCTGCTCGCCCAGGAGGACCCGACCTGCCTGCGCGGCGCCCATGAGGTGTGGACCGGCGGCGAGGCCGTACCGGGTGCCGTGGTGGGCCGTGTGCTCGATGCCTGCCCCGGCCTCACCGTCGTCGACGGTTACGGACCGACCGAGACGACCACCTTCGCGACGCGGCGCGTCTTCCGTGCGGGTGACCCGCTGCCGCCGGTGCTGCCCATCGGACGGCCGCTCGACAACACGCGCGTGTACGTGCTGGACGACGCCCTCCAGCCGCAACCACCCGGTGTACCGGGGGAGTTGTACATCGCGGGTGCCGGACTGGCCCGCGGCTATGCCGGGCGGCCCGGCGCGACCGCCGCACGCTACCTCGCCGATCCGTTCGGCCCGTCCGGCCCGTCCGGCGGGCGGATGTACCGCACCGGAGACATCGTGAGGTGGAGCGCCGACGGCGAACTGCACTTCGTGGGACGGGCGGACGACCAGGTCAAGATTCGGGGCTTCCGTGTCGAACCCACCGAGATCGAGGCCCGGCTCACCGCCCATCCGGCCGTGGCCGAGGCGGTCGTCTCGATGTACGAGCACGCCGGACGCAAGCGGCTGGCCGCACACCTCGTGCCCGAGCCCTCGGCCGTCGTGCCGTCCGCGGACGAACTGCGCACGCACGTCGTCGCCGAACTGCCCGACTACATGGCACCCGCCGCCTTCGTCACGCTGGCCGAGCTGCCCCTGACGGCGAACGGGAAGGTGGACCGGCGCCGGCTGCCCGCGCCCGACTGGACGACGGCCGGTGACGCCGAGTACCGCGCGCCGCGCACCGAGGCCGAGCGGACCCTCGCCGGGATCTGGGCGGAGCTGCTCGGCGTGGAACGGGTCGGCGCCGACACCAACTTCTTCACGCTGGGCGGCGACTCGATCCTCAGCATCCAGGTCGTCTCCCGTGCCCGCGCGGCCGGACTCGCGCTCACACCGAGGGATCTGTTCCGGCATCCGACGGTTGCCGCTCTGGCCGCCGCGGCGACCACGGGTGAGGCCGTGCCCGTCGCGGGGACCGGTCCGGTGAGCGGCGAGGTTCCGCTCACCCCGATCCAGCACTGGTTCCTCGAACCCGGGCCGCGGCGGCCGGAGTTCTTCGACCAGTCCGTCGTCGTGGAGACGCCCGACGACGTCGACCAGGCGGCCCTGCGCCGCGCCCTTGCGGCCGTCTACGCGCACCACGACGCCCTGCGCAGCCGGTTCGTCCGGTCCGCCGACGGCTCCTGGCGCCAGGAGTGCCCGCGGGCCGACGAGGAGACCCCCGAACTGCTGACGGTCCATGACCTGCGCGGGCTCGGGGAGGCGCCCGCCGGGGAGACCGAAGCCCGGGTGACGGCCGAGGCACACGCCTCCTTCCGCCTCGCGGACGGACCGCTGCTGACGGCCCGCCTGTTCACCGGAGCTGCCGGCGTCACCGGTGCTACCGGCGCCACCGGCACCCGTCTGCTCCTCGTCGTGCACCACCTGGTCGTCGACGGCGTCTCCTGGCGCGTCCTGCTGGAGGACCTGGAGACCGCTTACGGGCAGGCCCGAGCCGGTGAGCCCGTACGCCTGCCGGAGCGGACGACCTCCGTCCAGGAGTGGACGCGGCGGCTGCACGACCACACCGCGTCGGGCGGTTTCGCCGCGCAGCGCGCGCACTGGGAGATGGTGGCCGGGCACTGCGCCGCACCCCTGCCGGTGGACGGCGACGGCGATCCCACCAGGTCGGACATGGACGGCGGCAACACCATGGCCGACGTGGACGCCGTGACCGTACGCCTCGACCGGCGGCGCACGGACGCCC
This sequence comes from Streptomyces liliiviolaceus, assembly GCF_018070025.1. Classification (NCBI taxonomy): domain Bacteria; kingdom Bacillati; phylum Actinomycetota; class Actinomycetes; order Kitasatosporales; family Streptomycetaceae; genus Streptomyces; species Streptomyces liliiviolaceus. The sequence goes on along the minus strand of NZ_JAGPYQ010000001.1, from coordinate 5,238,253 downwards.
TGCTGCGAGAGGTGCCGAGTGTCTACCGCACCCGTGTCGACGACGTCCTCCTGACCGCTCTCGGCCGGGTGCTCGCCGACTGGACCGGGCGGCGGACCGTCGCCGTCGGCCTGGAGGGACACGGCCGCGAGGACCAGCTCTTCGACGACGTGGACCTGTCCCGTACGGTCGGCTGGTTCACCAGCCTGTACCCCGTCGCCCTCGCACTCCCGGACGCCCCGTACGAGGATTGGGGCGCCGCTCTGAAGGCCGTCAAGGAGCAGTTGCGGGCGGTCCCCGCGCGGGGCCTCGGCCATGGCGCCTTGCGCTACTTGGCGCGCGACGAGCGACTGACCGAGGCGCCGATGCCCGGCGTCAGCTTCAACTACCTGGGCCGCTTCGACTGGTCGGCCCGTGGCGGCGCGCTGGTGCGCTCCGTGCCGGGCGGCCTGGGCGGCGCCGAGGCACCGGAGTCCGTACGCCCGCATCTGCTCGACGTGGTCGCCCGCGTCGAGGACGGCGAGCTGGAGATCACCTGGCACTACAGCCGGCAGCTGCACCGCCAGGAGACCGTCGGCGGTCTCGCGGCGGGCATGCTGCGGGCGCTGGAGGACGTCGTCGCCCACTGCGCCGAGCCGGGCGCGGGCGGCCGTACGCCCTCGGACTTTCCGCTGGTCCGGATCGACCAGGCCGCCGTGGACCGGGTCGTGGGCGACGGCCGTACGGTCGACGCCCTGTACCCGCTGACGCCGATGCAGTCCGGCATGCTGTTCCACAGCCTGCTGGACCCCGACAGCCGCACCTACGTCAACCAGGTGCAGTTGGTGCTGTCGGGCGTCACCGATCCGTACGCCCTGGCCGAGGCGTGGCAGCGCACGGTGGACGCCAACCCGATGCTGCGCACCCACCCGGTGTGGCAGGAGACCGCCGAGCCGATGCAGGCCGTACGGCGGCGGGCGACCGTGCCCGTCACGCACCACGACTGGTCCGCTTGGTCCGCCGAGCGGTGCGGGACGGAGCTCGCGCGCCTGGTCGACGAGGACCGGCAGACGGGCCTCGACCTGGAGACGGCCCCGCTGATGCGCCTGGCCCTGATCCGGCTCTCGCCCGAACGGGTGCGGATGCTGTGGACCTTCCATCACCTGCTGCTCGACGGCTGGAGCGCGGCCCAGGTCTTCGACGAGGTGTGCGAACGGTATGCGGCGCTGACGGCCGGGCGCCGCCCGGACGTGCCCGACCGCGCGCCCTTCGGCGACTACCTCGGCTGGCTGGCCCGGCAGGACACCGGGCGGGCGGAGGCGTACTGGCGCGAGGCGTTGGCCGGGTTCCCCGTCGCCACCGGACTGCCCCGCGACAGGCGGCCCGCCGAGGCGCACCGCACCGCGTCCTCCGGGTCGGTGCGGGTGACACTCGACGCCGACGCGTCGGCGCGGCTGCGGGAGACGGCGCAGGCGGCCGGCCTGACCGTCAACACCGTCCTCCAGGGCGCCTGGGCGCTGCTGCTGTCCCGCTACGGCGGCGGGGACGACGTGGTGTTCGGCACCACCGTCTCCGGGCGGCCCGCCGACCTGCCGGGGGTGACCTCCATGGTCGGCCTGTTCATCAACACCCTGCCCACCCGGGCGCGCATCGACGGAGAGCGCCCGCTGCTGGACTGGCTGGGCGAACTGCAGGCCGCCCAGTCGGAGTCCCGGCGCCATGACTTCGTCTCCCTCGCCCAGCTCCAGACCTGGAGCGAAGTACCGGGCGGCACGCCTCTGTTCGACAGCATCGTGGTCTTCGAGAACTATCCGTTCGACGCGGACGCCCTGGCCCGGCACGGCCTCGCGATGGAGCAGGAACGCGATGTGGAGCCGACCAACTACCCGCTCAGCGTGGTGGTCGCGCCCGGCGACACCCTCACCGTCACCCTGGACCACGACCCCGCCGCCTTCGACGCGGCCACCGTGGAGGGCATCGGCGCGAGCCTGCGCACGCTGCTGACGGAGATGGCCACCGGCCCGGACCGTGCCCTGGCCGACCTGCCGCTGGTGTCCGCCGAGGAGGGCCGCCGCCTGCTGGACCGCTTCGGCGGCCCGCGGACCGAGCCCCTCCACCGGACTCCGGCCGAGGCCGCGTACCGCACCCTGCCCGAGGCCTTCCGCGCCCAGGTCGCGCGTACCCCCGACGCCGTGGCCGTGCTCGGCGGCGGACGGGAACAGCTCACCTACCGGCAGCTCGACGAGCGGGCCAACCGGTTGGCCCGCCTGCTCATCGAGGCCGGGGCCGGGCCCGAACGGTTCGTCGCGCTCGCCCTGCCGCGCACCCCGGACCTGATCGTGGCGCTCCTCGCCGTCCTCAAGAGCGGCGCCGCCTATCTGCCCGTCGACCCGGGCTATCCGGCCGAGCGCATCGCCTTCCTCTTCGACGACGTACGTCCCGAAGCGGTCGTCACCCGCGCGGAGACGAGCGGGCGGCTGCCGGACGGGCCGTTCACCCGGATCACCCTCGACGACCCCGGCTGCGCCGCGCGCCTGGCCGCCCTGCCCGGCGACGGCGTCACCGACGACGACCGGCACGGACGGCTGCTGCCGGACCATCCCGCCTACGTCATCCACACCTCCGGCTCGACCGGCCGGCCCAAGGGCGTCGTCGTCGCCCAGACGTCGGTGCTGGCCCTGACCGACTGGGCCGCCACGGAGTTCGGCGGCGGACACGGCCTGGAGCATGTGGTGGCCTCCACCTCGCTCAACTTCGACGTGTCCGTGTTCGAGATCTTCTCGCCCCTGCTGGCGGGCGGCCGTGTCGAGATCGTCCACGACCTGCTGGCCCTCGCCGAACGCGAGGAACCCTGGCAGGCGGGACTGCTCAGCGCGGTGCCCTCCGCGCTGGGGCGGCTGCTGGCGGAGGACACCGTCCGCGTCGGCGCCGACACCGTCGTCCTCGCCGGCGAGGCGCTGCCCGTGCAGACCGTGCGCCAGGTCCGCTCGGCGGTCCCCGGCTGCCGGGTGATGAACATCTACGGCCCCACCGAGGCCACCGTCTACGCCACCGCCTTCACGTGCGATCCGGCCGAACCCGACCGTGTACCGCTCATCGGTCGGCCCGTCGGCGGAGCCCGCGCCTACGCCCTGGACGCCCGGCTGCGCCCGGTGCCCGCCGGAGTGCCGGGTGAGCTGTATCTGGCCGGGACCGGGGTGGCCCGCGGTTACCTCAACCGGCCGGGCCTGACCGCGTCGCGTTTCCCGGCCGACCCGTTCGGCCCGCCCGGCGGCCGTATGTACCGCACCGGCGACCTCGTACGGTGGACGGCCGACGGCGAGCTGGTGTACCTCGGCCGCTCCGACGACCAGGTGAAGGTACGCGGCTTCCGCATCGAACTCGGCGAGGTCGAGGCCGCGTTGACCCGGCACCCCGAGGTGTCCGCGGCGGCCGCCCGAGTCGTCGAGCACGACGGACACAAACGTCTGGTGGCGTACGTGGTCCCCGCCGGCCCCGTGCTTCCCGGCTCGGCCGATCTGCGGGCCTTCCTCGCGCGTACGCTCCCCGACCACCTGGTCCCCGCCCTCGTCGTGCCGCTGGAACGGCTGCCCCTCGGAGCCACCGGCAAGCTGGACCGGCGCGCGCTGCCCGACCCCGTGTGGTCGGCGCCGGGCGGCAGCGGCGACCGCCCGCCGCGCACCGACGCCGAGCGGGTGCTCGCCGCGATCTGGTCCAAGGTGCTGGGCGTGCCCGAAGTGGGCGCGCACGACAACTACTTCGCGCTCGGCGGAGACTCCGTCCTCGGCATCCAGATCGTCTCCGCCGCCCGCAGGGCCGGTCTCGCATTGACACCCCGGCACCTGTTCCGCCACCAGACCGTCGCCGAACTGGCCGCCGCGGCCAAGGCTCCGGCGGTCCCGCGGACCGCGGCGGAACAGGGTCCGGTCGTCGGGGACGTACCCCTGACCCCCGTCCAGCACTGGCTGTTCGACGATCTCACCGGCGACCCCGCCCAGCTGACCCAGGCGGTCTCCTTCGAGGTGGCCGCCGACACCGACGAGACGCTGCTGCGGTCCGCCCTGGCCGTCGTCCTGGAACACCACGACGCCCTGCGCCTGCGCTTCGAGCCGTCCGGCGACGGACAGTGGAGGCAGTACGGCACGGCGCCGGGGGAGGGGCCGCGCCTGGAGGCGCACGACGTGTCCGGCGGCCTTGACGAGTCGACCTCTGGTGAGGCGTCCGAGATGGCCGTACGTGCCCTCGCCGACCGCCTGTCCGCCGGGTTCGACCTCGCCGAAGGGCCCCTGCTCCGGGCCGCCCTGTGCCGGCGCGGCGGCGGCCGGCGGCCGGTGTTGCTGCTGGCCGCCCACCACCTGGTCGTGGACGCGGTGTCCTGGCGGCTGATCCTGGAGGACCTGGAGACCGCCTACCGAGCGCTGCGCGTCGGCGAGCGGCCCGATCTCGGCGCGAAGAGCACCTCCTTCCGGACGTGGGCCCGGCGCCTGGCCGCCCACACCGCCTCCGGCGGCTTCGACGACGAACTCGCCCACTGGCAGGGCCTGTCCGCCGACGCGACCCCGCTGCCGACCGACCTCACCGGCGCCAACACGGCCGCCTGCGAGGAGACGGTGACGGTCAGCCTGGACGCCGACGACACCCGGCGGCTGCTCCAGGACGTACCGGACGTCTACCGCACCCGCGTCAACGACGTCCTGCTGTGCGCCCTGGGCCGGGTCCTGGGCCGCTGGACCGGACGAGACCGGGTCCTGGTGGCACTGGAGGGCCACGGCCGCGAGGAACTGTTCGACGACGTCGACCTGGCCCGTACCGTCGGCTGGTTCACCACCATGTTCCCCGTCGCACTGGACGTGCCCGGGGACGCGGGTACCGGAGCGGCGCTGAAGTCCGTCAAGGAGAGCCTGCGGGCCGTGCCGAGGGGCGGACTGGGCTACGGCGCCCTGCGCCATCTGCACCCCGACGGCGACCGGCTCGGTCTGCCGGGGCTGCCGCAGATCGGCTTCAACTACCTGGGGCAGCAGGACCGGAACACCGCCGCGGACGGCCTGCTGCACACCCCGTACGCCGGACTCGCAGGCGGCCTCGACCGTGCGGCGGACCGACCGCACCTCCTCGACGTACTCGGTCAAGTCACCGACAAGCGGCTGGAGTTCACCTGGTCCTACTCGCGTGAGGTGCACGAGCGGGACACGGTCGCCCGGCTGGCGGCCGAACTCGCCGACGAACTGCGGCACATCATGCGGCACTGCGCCGAACCCGGCGCCGGAGGCCGCAGCCCCTCGGACTTCCCGCTGGCGCCGCTCGACCAGCCGACGGTGGACCGGCTGGTGGGCACCGGCCGCGACCTCGTGGACCTCTATCCGCTCACCCCCACCCAGACCGGCATGGTCGTGCACGGCCTGGACGAGCCCGGCCGGGGCATGTACGTCGAGCAGATCACGTTCGTCGCGGACGGCGTGCGCGACCCGCGCCTGCTCGCCGCCGCCTGGCAGCACGTGGTCGACCGCACGCCCGTCCTGCGCACCACCGTGGTGCTGAACGGGGTCCCCGCCCCGCTCCAGGCCGTGCACCGCACCGCCGCGCTACCGGTCACCGGGCACGACTGGTCCGCCCTCACCCCGGACGCGCGCGCCACGGCACTGGAACGGCTGCTCGCCGAGGACAAGACCCGCGGCCTGGTCCTGGACCGCGCCCCGCTGCTGCGGCTGGCCCTGATCCGGCTCGGCCCGGACCAGGTGCGGGTCGTGTGGACCTTCCACCACGTCCTGCTGGACGGCTGGAGCGTCTTCCACGTCCTGGCCGACGTCATGGCCGCCCACGCGGCACTCGTCCGGGGCGAGGAACCCCGGCTGCCGGACCGCCGCCCGTTCGGCGACTACGCGGCCTGGCTCGCGGCCCGGGAGACCACACCCGCCGAGGAACACTGGAGGAGCGCGCTCGCGGACCTCACCGCTCCCACGCCGCTGCCCTACGACCGCAGGCCCGCCCAGAGCTCCGCGGCCCGCTCCGACACCTGGCTGTCCCAGTGGCTGGACACGGAGCAGACCAAGCGGCTGGACGACTTCGCCCGCCGCAACCGCCTGACCCTGAACACGGTCGCGCAGGGCGCCTGGGCGCTGCTGCTGTCGCGGTGGAGCGGCGAACGGGAGGTGTGCTTCGGCACCACAGTCTCCGGGCGGCCCGCCGACCTGCCCGGCGCCGACACCATCACCGGCCTGTTCATCACCACCCTGCCCGCCCGGGTCACCGTGGACGGGAGCGCGGCCCGCGACACCTGGCTGCGGGACATCCAGGCCGTACGGGCCGAGGACCGCCGCTTCGACCACGTCCCCCTGACCGACCTCCAGGCGTGGAGCGGGCTGCCCGCCGGGACGCCGATGTTCGACAGCCTGCTGGTCTTCGAGAACTACCCGGTCGGCGACGCCACGGCCGGCGCCCACGGCGTCCACGTCCACGACCTCGACGCCCGGGAGGCGACCAACTACCCGCTCACCGTGGTGATCTCGCCCGGCGAGCGGCTCGGCGTCGAACTCGGCTACGACCCGCGTCACTTCGACGCGGCCACGGCCGACTCCCTCGCCGCCCAACTCCTGCACACACTGGGCGAACTGGCCGCCGCCCAGGATGCCGACCATCTGGACACCGATCACCTGGATGCCGACCGTCTGGACACCGACCGCTCGGACGCGGACCGTCTGGACGCGATCGACATTCTGCCGCCCGGGGAACGGGCCCGGCTGCTGCACGGGCCCGCCCGCCCGCAACTGCCACCCGTGGCCCCGGCGACCCTGCCCGACCTGATCGAGGCGGGGGTGGACCGCGGTCCCACGGCCACGGCGCTGAGCGCGCCCGGCCTGTCCCTGACCTTCGCCGAGATCGAGGAGCGGGCCAACCGCCTGGCGCACCGGCTCATCGCGCGCGGCGCCGGCCCCGGCATGCTCGTCGCCCTGGTCCTGCCGCGCTCGGCGGACATGGTCCTCGCCCAGCTCGCGGTCACCAAGGCGGGCGCCGCCTTCCTGCCGGTTGATCCCGACTATCCGCCCGAGCGGGTGGCGTTCGTGCTGCGGGACGCGGCGCCCGCCGTCACGCTCGACGCCGCCGAGGTGGCCGCGCTGCTCGCGGACGGGCAGTGCGAGGACCGGGAGCGTGGAGGGGACGGTGGCGCACCCGGCCGCCGACCCACCGACGCCGACCGTCACCGCCCGCTGGACCTGGACGATCCGGCCTACGTCATCTACACCTCCGGCTCCACCGGCACCCCCAAGGGCGTGATCGTCACCCATCGGGGCCTGGCCGCCTTCGCCGCCGCCGAGGCCGCGCACTACCAGGTGGCGCCGGGCGACCGGGTGCTGGCGTTCGCCACACCCAGCTTCGACGCCTCGGTGCTGGAGCTGTGCATGTCCCTGCCGCAGGGCGCCCGCCTGGTCGTCCCACGGCCCGGCCCGCTGCTCGGCGCCGAGCTGGCCGACGTGCTGCGCACCCAGCGCATCACCCACACCCTGCTGCCCCCGGCCGCGCTCGGCACCCTGCCGCCGGACACCCCCGGCACCCTGCCTGACCTCAGGACGCTGACCGTGGGTGCCGACGCGTGCGGCGCCGACCTGGTCGCCCGCTGGGCCCCGCACCACCGCCTGGTCAACTCCTACGGGCCGACCGAGGCCACCGTCGTCGCCACCTGGTCGGACACGCTGGAGGCGAACGGCAGCGCACCGCCCATCGGCCGCCCGCTGCCCGCCACCGGGGCGTACGTCCTGGACGCCGGGCGTCGGCCGGTCCCGGTCGGTGTGGCGGGCGAACTGTGGCTGAGCGGACCGGCGTTGGCCCGCGGCTATCTGGGCCGGCCCGGTCTGACCGCGACCCGCTTCACCGCCGATCCGTTCGGGCCGCCCGGCACCCGTATGTACCGCACCGGCGACCTCGTACGACGCGACGCCCGCGGCGAGTTGCACTACCTGGGCCGCACCGACCACCAGTTCAAGCTGCGCGGCCACCGCATCGAGGCGGGCGAGGTCGAGGCCACGCTCGTACGCCATCCGGCCGTGCTGGACGCCGTGGTGAGCGTACGGGAGGACGAACCGGGCCTGCCGCGACTGGTCGCCCACCTGCTGCGGGCGCCCGACGCCGAAACGCCGTCCGCCGCCGAGCTGCGGGCGCTGGCCGCCGCGACCCTGCCGGGCCCGATGGTGCCTTCCGCGTACGTCGTCCTTGAGTGCTTCCCGCTCACCGAGAACGGCAAGACCGACCGGGCCGCGCTGCCCGCGCCCGCCCCGGACGTGCCGCGGACCGCGGAGCACGTCGCTCCCCGCACCCCCACCGAGGAGATCCTCGCCGGATTGTGGGAGGAGGCGCTGGACACGCGCGTCGGCGCCGAGGACGACTACTTCGATCTGGGCGGCGACTCCCTGCGCGCCCTCCACATCTCCTCACGGGCCAACGACGCCTTTGGCGTGCACCTCACACCCCGTGACGTCCTGGTCCACCGCACGGTCGCCGCACTGGCCGACCTGGTGGAGGAACAGGTGCTCGGCGAACTCGAAGACGCCGCACGCGGCGACAGCGACCACGACGAACGGTGAGGACCGGCAGACCATGACGTCTTCGAAGCGAGACCGCACCAACGCACTGCCCCAGGACCTCCAGGAGGCGATGCGCCGCCTCGCCGGCCGGGCCGCCGCTACCCGACAGGGCATCCCGCACGCCGGCCGCTCCCGGCCGCTGCCTCTGTCCTTCGCCCAGCAGCGGCTGTGGTTCCTGGACCGGCTGCGCCCCGGCGACGCCCGCTACAACAGCGCCGTCGCCCTGCGCCTGAGCGGCCCGCTGGACCACACGGCCCTCTCCCGCGCCCTGGACACCGTCGTCGAGCGGCACGAGGCGCTGCGCACCACGTTCGAGGAGAGCGACGGACGGCCCGCGCAGACGGTACGACCGGCGGCCCCGGTCCCGCTCCCGGTGACCGACACACCGCCGTACGCGCTGGAGGCGGCGCTGCTCGCGGAGTACGAGCGCCCCTTCGACCTGGGCGCCGGTCCGCCGCTGCGCGCGCTGCTCCTGCGCGAGTCGGACACCGCGCACACCCTTCTGCTGACGGCCCATCACATCAGCACCGACGGCTGGTCGATGGGGATCGTCCTGGAGGAACTGTGCGCCGCGTACGACGCCTTCGCCGGAGGCGTGACACCTGAGTTGGCGCCGGTGGCGACGCAGTACCCGGACTTCGCGGTCTGGCAGCGAGAACGGCTCTCCGGCCCACGGCTGGAGCGCCAACTCGGCTACTGGTCGCAGCAGTTGTCGGGAGCCGTCGCCTCCCGGCTGCCGCTGGACCACACCCGTGACGGCGAGGAGTCCGGCGCGGGCGCCGTACGCACCTTCACCGTGCCCGCGGAGACCACCGCACGGCTGCGGGAACTGGCGGCCGAGCAGCACAGCACGCTGTTCACCTCCCTGGTCGCCGCCTGCCAGGCCCTGCTGGCCCGCTGGTCCGGTCAGGACGACATCACCATCGGCTCCCTCACCCCGGGCCGGTCCCGCACCGACCTGGAACGTACCGTCGGCTTCTTCGCCGACACCGTCGTCCTGCGCACCCCCGTGGACTCGGACGGCTCCTTCCGCGACCTGCTCGGGGCTGCCGCGACCACGGTCAACGACGCCTTCGCGCACGGCGACACGCCGTTCGAGCGGCTGGTGGAGGCGGTGGGGGTGACCCGCGAGGCGGGCCGCAACCCTCTGTTCGACGTGATGGTCCTCCTCCACCCGGCACCGCCCACGGCTCCCGCCCTGCGCGACCTGACTGCCTCACCGGTCGTGGTGCCCCGGCGGGCGGCGACCTTCGACCTGAGCGTCGAGTTCGTCCCCGACGGGGACGGGCTGACCGGTCTGCTGGAGTACCGCACCGACCTCTTCGACCCGGCCACCGCGGAACGGATGACCGACCAGCTGTCACGCACTCTGGAGGGCGCGGCGACCGCGCCGGACCGACCGCTGGGTTCGCTGTCCCTGCTCGGTCCGGACGAGGCCCGGCGGATCACGGAGGAGTGGAACGGCACCGCGTTGGCCGTCCCCGCCATCACCTGCCCCGAACGCTTCGCCCGGCAGGCGGAGCGCACCCCGCAGGCCACGGCCCTGGTCGCGGGGGAGGACCACCTCGACTACGCGACGCTCAACGCCCGGGCCGACCGGCTCTCCCGCCACCTCATCGCCCGGGGCGCCGGCCCCGAACGCCTGGTCGCGCTCCGCCTGCCGCGCACCGCCGACATGATCGTGGCGATCCTCGCCGTCTGGAAGTCCGGCGCGGGCTATCTGCCCCTGGACCTCGCCCTGCCGGAGGAGCGCGTCCGCTACCTGCTCGACGACGCACGGCCCGCGCTGGTGCTGGACGAGGCGGCGTTGCGGGCGGTGCGGGAGATGGGGCCCGGCGCGCTCTCGGACCCGGGCGCCGACCGGGCCACCGCGCCCCCCGACCCGGACTCCACCGCGTACGTCATCTACACCTCCGGTTCCACCGGGCGGCCGAAAGGCGTCGCCGTGACGCACCGGTCGCTCGCGCATCTGCTGGCCGCGCATCGCGAGGGCTTCGTCGCGGATGCGGGCGGGGGGCCGTTGCGGGTGGCGCTGACCGCGTCGTTCTCCTTCGACACCTCGCTGGAGGGTGTGCTGCTGATGGCCGACGGCCACCCGCTGCACCTGGTCGACGAGACGACCCGGCTCGACGCCGCCGCGCTGGTCGAGTACGTCGTCGAGCACCGCGTCGACTTCCTCGACCTGACCCCGTCGTACCTGGGTCAACTGCTGCCCGCCGGACTGCTCACCGATCCGCGGCACCACCCGCGCGTCCTGATGCTCGGCGGTGAGCCGATCGGCCCCGCCCTGTGGCGCGAGTTGGCCGGACACCGGGACGTGGCCGCGTACAACTTCTACGGGCCCACCGAGTGCACGGTCGACGCCCTGGCCTGCCGTATCGAGGGCGAAGGGCGCCCCCTGGTGGGCAGGCCCCTGCCCAACGTCCGCGCGTACGTCCTCGACGACCGCCTCCGGCCCGTGCCGCCCGGCGTCGGCGGGGAGCTGTACCTCGCGGGCGAGCAGGTCGCCCGCGGATACAGCGGCCGGCCCGGACTGACCGCCGCGCGCTTCCTCGCCGATCCGTTCGGCCCGTCCGGGACCCGGATGTACCGCACGGGCGACCTGGCCCGCTGGACCGCCGACGGACGTCTCGACTACCTCGGGCGCGCCGACGACCAGGTGAAGGTACGGGGCCACCGCATCGAGCCGGGCGAGATCGAGGCAGCCCTGCTCAACCTGCCGGGCCTCACCGGCGCCGCGGTCGTCGCGCTCCCCGACACGCACGGCCATCTGCGGCTCGCCGCCTACGTCGTACCGGCCGCGGGCGCCGAACCGCCCACCGCCACGCAGTTGCGGGCCGCCTGCCGACGGGTCCTGCCCGACCACATGGTGCCGTCGTCGTTCACCGTGCTCGACGCGCTGCCGCTGACCACCAGCGGCAAACTGGACCGCCGTGCCCTGCCCGCCCCCGACCTCGAAACGGCCCCGCGCGAACGGGAGTTCGTCGCACCGCGCACTCCGGACGAGGAGACGCTGGCCGCAGTCTGGGCAGAAGTGCTGGGCGTCACGCGCGTCGGTGTCACCGACAACTTCTTCGAACTCGGCGGCGACTCCATCCTCAGCATCCAGGCCGTCTCCCGCGCCCGCGCCGCCGGTCTGCGCCTGACCTCGCGGGACGTCTTCCGCCACCAGACCGTCGCCGACCTGGCCGCCGCCGCGTCCCGCCGTACCGCCGACACGCCCGCGCCCCGACGGCCGCGCGAGGACGGGCCCGCCCCGCTGACCCCGGTCCAGGAGTGGTACGCCGCCACACACGGCGACCGGGACGGCCGTCTGCGGCCCTTCAGCATGTCGATGCTGCTCGACCTGCCGTACGACGTCGATGAACCCGCCCTGGAACGCGCCGTGGAAGCGCTGGTCACCCACCACGCGGCGCTGCGTACGCGCTTCGCCCGCGACGGGAAGCCCGGCGACGGGACCGGCGGGACCGGCGGGACCGGCGGGACCGGCGGGACCGGTCGGACGGGAGAGACCGGCGACACCTGGCGGCAGCACCTCGGCGAGGGACCTGCCACCGGTCTGCTGACCCGACACGACCTCTCCACCGCCGCGGACTGCGCGGCGGCCCGCCTCGCCGCCGCCGACACCGCCCGCGCCGCCCTCGACCCGGCGACCGGCGCCCTGCTCCGCGCCGCACTGCTCCTGCCTCCCCCCGGTGGACGCCCCCAACTGTTCGTCACCGCACACCATTTGGCCGTGGACAGCGTGTCCTGGCGCATCCTGCTCGGCGACCTGCGGCAGGCCTACCGGCAGGCGGCAGCGGGTGAGACGATCCAACTGGAGCCCGTTGCAACGGAGTTCACCGACTGGGCCGCTCACCTCTCCCGCCTCACACGAACAGGCGCCCTGGACGACGACCTGCCGCACTGGACCACGGAGGCCGCCCAGCCCCGTACGCCGCTGCCGGTGGACCGTCAGGGAACCCCGCTCGCCGGAACCGTCCGCACCGTCCGCACCCAAGTGGACCGCGCCACCACCGAGGCATTGCTGCGCCGGGTGCCCGCCGCCTACCGCACGCAGGTCAACGACGTCCTGCTCGGCGCGTTGAGCAGAGTCCTCGCCGACTGGACGGGCGCCGAGCGGGTGACCGTCGCCCTGGAGGGCCACGGGCGCGAGGATGCGATGGCCGGGGACGTGGACCTGTCCCGCACGGTGGGCTGGTTCACCTCCCAGTACCCCGTCACCCTCACCCCGGCCGGAACGCCCGCCGAACCCGACTGGGGCGGCACCCTGAAGGCCGTCAAGGAACGGCTGCGGGCCGTGCCCCGGCGCGGACTGGGCTACGAGGCGCTCGCCCGCCTGGGCTCGCCCGACCCGGCCGCCCGTGCCCTGCGCAAACTGCCGCTGCCCCAGGTGTGCTTCAACTACCACGGCCAGTGGGACACCACCGCCGGAACGGACTTCGCGCCGGCCGCCGACGTACCCGGCCGGGACATGGCCGCCGACGAACCCCTCGACCACCTGCTCGACATCTCCGCCGTGGTCGCCGACGGCGAGCTGGAGATCACCTGGCACTACAGTGACCAGGTCCACACCCCGGACACCGTAAGGGAGTTGGGGCAGGGCATGGTCGCGGCGCTGACCGCGATCGCCGAGCACTGCGCCCGGCCCGGCGCGGGCGGCCGCACCCCCTCCGACTTCCCTCTCGCCCGTCTGGACCAGGCCGCCGTGGACCGCCTCGTCGGCGACGGGCGAGCGGTTGAGGACCTGCTCCCGCTCACCCCGCTCCAGGAGGGCATGCTCTTCCACCGTCTGGTCGGCGGCGCCGACGACGTGTACGTGGACCAGGCCGCCCTGCTCCTCGACGGCGTGGCCGATCCGCACACGTTCGGCCTGGCCTGGCAGCGGGTCACCGACCGCACACCCGCGCTGCGGACCTCCGTGGTGTGGCAGGACGTGCCCGTACCCCTCCAGGTCGTGCACCGGCACGTACGGGTGCCCCTCACACAGCTCGACTGGCGGGACATCGACGCGGGGGAGCGCACAGACCGCTTCGACCGGCTCCGCGCCGACGACCTCGCACACGGCATCGACCTCGCGTCGGCGCCCCTGATGCGGCTCACCCTGGTCCGGCTGCCCGACGCCCGGCTGCACCTGCTGTGGACCTCCCACCACCTCATTCTCGACGGCTGGAGCCTGGCCCAGGTGCTCACGGAGGTGTGCGAGGAGTACGCGGCGCTCACCGCCGGCTACGAGCCGAGCCCGCCCGTGCGCCGGTCCTTCGCCGACTACGTGCGCTGGCTGGCCGACCAGGACGCCGGGGCCGCGCGTGCGCACTGGCGCGAGACGCTCGGCGGCTTCGCCTCTCCCACGCCGCTGCCCGTCGACCGGCCCCTGACCGGCACGCACGAGAGCCGGTCGGCGGACGTCCGCACGGCCGAGCTGTCCGACGCGGTGTCCGCGACACTGGCCCGCACCGCGCGCGACGCCGGACTGACCGTGAACACCGTGGTGCAGGGCGCCTGGGCGCTGCTGCTGGCCCGCCACAGCGCCGAGCCGGACGTGGTGTTCGGCACGACCGTCTCCGGCCGCCCCGACGAACTGCCGGGCGTGGAGTCGATGGTGGGCATGTTCATCAACACCGTGCCCACCCGCGTCCACGTCGACGGCCACCGCCCGGCCGCCGACTGGCTGCGCGAACTCCAGGACGTACAGGCCGAGTCGCGGCGGTTCGCCGCCGCTTCGCTGGCCGAGCTGACCGCGTTGAGCGATGTGCCGTCCGGCACCCCGCTCTTCCACAGCATGGTCGCCTTCGAGAACTATCCCTTCGACGCGGCCCGCACCTCCGGCTCCGGAGTGCGGCTGGTGGACGTCGCCTCCCGGGACGCCACCAACTACCCGCTGGTGCTGCGCGCCTACCAGGGTGAACGGCTCGGCTTCGACCTGGCCTACGATCCGGAGCTCTTCGACGCCGCGACGGTTCGGGCGCTCGCCGACCGCCTCCGCCTGCTTCTCACGGAGTTCGCGGAGCATCCCGACCTGCCGCTGCGCGCCCTGGCCTGGACGACCGCCGAGGAACGGCGGCGCATGCTGGTCGACTTCAACGGCACCGAGCACGGCCGGCCGACGGACACCCTGGTCGATTTGTTCGAGGCCCGGGCCGTCCGCACCCCCGACGCCCCCGCCGTCACCTGCGGCACCGATCACCTCGACTACGCCTCGCTCGACGCGGCGGCCGGTCGCCTCGCCCACCGGCTGGCCGCGTCCGGCGCCGGACCCGAGCGGTTCGTGGCCCTCGGCCTGCCCCGCTCCACCGACCTCGTCGTGGCGGTCCTCGCCGTCCTCAAGACGGGCGCCGCCTATCTGCCCATCGACCCGAATCTCCCCGCCGAACGCGTCGCCCGACTGCTGGACGACGCGGCCCCGGTGACCCTGGTGACGACCACGGAGACTGCGGAAGGCGTGCAGGGCACCGGTGTTCCGGTCCTCGTACTGGACGCCCCCGACGTACGGGCCGACCTCGCCCGCCGCCCCGCCACCGGACCCGTGCCGGCCCGCCGTCCCCTGCCGGAGAGCCCCGCCTACGCCATCTACACCTCCGGCTCCACCGGCCGCCCCAAGGGCGTGGTCGTGCCGCACGCCAACGTCGTGCGCCTGTTCAGCCGCACCCACCACTGGTTCGGCTTCGACGAGTCGGACGTGTGGACCCTGTTCCACTCCTACGCCTTCGACTTCTCCGTCTGGGAACTGTGGGGCGCCCTGCTGCACGGCGGCCGGCTCGTCGTCGTCCCCGACGACACCGCCCGCTCCCCGGAGGACTTCCTGCGGCTGCTCGCCGACGAACGGGTCACCGTCCTCAACCAGACCCCGTCGGCTTTCTATCCACTGGTTCGCGCGGATGCCGAACACCCCGAACTCGGCGCCCGACTCGCCCTGCGCACGGTGGTGTTCGGCGGTGAGGCCCTGGACGTCGACCGCCTCGCCGAGTGGTACGCACACCACTCCGACACCGCGCCACGCCTCGTCAACATGTACGGCATCACCGAGACCACCGTGCACGTCACCTACGAGCCGCTGGACCGCACCACGGCCCGTACGGGCGCCGTGAGCCCCATCGGCACCGGCATACCCGACCTGCGGATCTACGTCCTCGACGACGACCTGGCGCCCGTACCGCCCGGAGCCGTGGGCGAGATGTACGTGGCGGGGGAGGGCCTGGCCCGCGGCTATCTCGGGAGGCCGGGGCTGACCGCCACGCGCTTCCTCGCCGATCCGTTCGCAGCGTCCGACCCGTCAGTGGCGTCCGACTCCTTCGCGGCGCAGGGGCGGCGGATGTACCGCACCGGCGACCGGGCCCGCCGACGGGCCGACGGAACTCTGGAGTACCTGGGCCGCGCCGACCAGCAGGTGAAGATCCGCGGCTACCGCATCGAACCCGGCGAGATCGAGGCCGCCCTGCACACCCACGCGGGCGTCGGTGCCGCGGCCGTGGGCGTGTACGAGGACGGCTCGGGGACGCGCCGACTGGTGGCCCACGTCGTCGGCCGGGGCGGCACGGAACAGCCGGACGTCAACGAGCTGCCGGATGCCACCGAACTCTCGGATGCCACCGAGCCGCCGGACGCCATCGAACCGCCCACGGCCACCGAACTCCGCGCCCACCTGGAACGGCTGCTGCCCGCGCACATGGTGCCCGCCGCCTACGTGCCGATGGCGGCCCTGCCGCTGACCGTCAACGGCAAACTCGACCGGCGCGCGCTGCCCGCTCCCGGACCGGACGGCTTCGCCACCGGCACCGAGCGCGTCGCGCCGCGCACGCCCGCCGAGCGTGCGGTGGCCGCCGCCTGGGCGGACGTCCTCGACACCGACGAGGTGGGAGCCGACGACGACTTCTTCGCCCTCGGCGGCGACTCGATCCTCGCCGTCCGGGTCGTCTCCCGGCTGCGCGCCGCCTTCGGTACGGAGGTCTCGCCCCGGCTGCTGTTCACCCACTCGACGCTGTCCGCCCTGGCCGCCGAACTCGGCGATCCGGCGCCGCAGCACGGCACCGCACCGGTGGACGTCATCCCGGCGGACGTCATCCCGGCCGTGGACCCGGACACGCCGGTGCCGCTGGCGTACGCGCAGCAGCGGCTGTGGTTCCTCGACCGCTTCGAACCGGGCAGCACCGAGTACACGACCCTGTCGGTACTACGCCTGCGCGGCCCGCTCGATCCCGACGCGCTGCGCGTAGCCCTCGACGGACTGGTCGCCCGGCACGAGGCGCTGCGCACCACCTTCGTGGAAAGCCGTCAGGACGGCCAAGCCCGGCAGATCGTCCACCGGCCGTACCCGGTGGACCTGCCGCTGGACGACCTCACCGGCGCCCGCGACCGCCTGGACGCCCTCATCGAGAGCGAGGCGTCCGTCCCCTTCGACCTGGGCGCCGGACCTCTTCTGCGGGCCCGCCTCGTGCGGCTGGCCGAGGACGAGCACGTCCTGGTCCTGGCCGTCCACCACATCGTCACCGACGGCTGGTCGGCCGGTGTGCTGGGCCGGGACCTGGGCGAGCTGTACACGGCCGCCCGCGAGAGCCGCGCGCCCCGACTGCCGCATCTGCCCGTGCGATACGCGGACTTCGCGGCCTGGCAACGCGCCCGCACCGACGAGACCGACCGACAACTCGCCTACTGGCGGGCCGCGTTGGACGGGATCACCCCGCTGGAGCCGCCCACCGACCGGCCGCGTCCCGCCGTACGTGGCCGGGAAGGCGCCCTGGTGACCTTCACCCTCCCCGCAGCGCTCACCGAGCGGCTGCGGGAGACGGGCCGCGACGCCGACGCCACCCTCTACATGACTCTGCTGACGGCCTGCACGGTCCTGCTCTCGCGCTGGGCCGATCAGGAGGACATCACCGTCGGCACGGTCACGGCGGGCCGCGAACGGTCCGAACTCCACGACGTGGTCGGCATGTTCGTCAACACCCTCGTGCTCCGCAACCGGGTCAAGCCCGGACTGTCGTTCCGTGCACTGCTGGAACGGGTCCGTGCCGGCGTCCTGGACGCGTTCGCCCACCAGGACGTGCCCTTCGAGAAACTGGTGGATGCCCTCCAGCCCGAGCGGGACACCAGCCGCACCCCGCTCTTCCAGGTGATGGTGGCGCTGCACAACCTGGGCGCCGGGAACCTCGACCTGCCGGACCTGGACGTCGAACCGCTCACACCCCCGATCCGGTACGCCGCCTACGACCTCGCCTTCGATTTCGTCGAGAACGACACGAGCGACGGTGGCTTGACCGGCTATCTGGAGTACGACACCGGGCTGTTCGACGCCGACACCGCCGAACGACTCGCCGTACGGCTGCGGTTGCTGCTGGAGGCGGCGGTGGAGGAACCGCAGCGGGACGCCCGCGCGCTACCGCTGCTGACAGCCGCCGAACAGCGCCAGGTCCTCGACGAGTGGCAGGGCGGGCAGCTTCCCGTGCCGGGCAGCGACTTCCCCGCCCTGTTCGAGGCCCAGGCGGCCCGAACCCCGTACGCCACCGCCCTGGTCGCCCGGGACGGCACGCTCACCTTCGCGGCTCTGAACGAGCGGGCCGACCGGCTGGCCCATCACCTGATCGCGCTGGGTGTCGGCCCGGAGCGCGTGGTCGCCGTGCGGCTGCCGCGTACCTCGGAGCTGCTGGTGGCCGTGTTCGCCGTGCTCAAGGCGGGCGGCACCCTGCTCTGCGTCGACCCGGACCTGCCCGAGGAACGCGTCGCCTTCCTCGTCGAGGACGCCGAGCCGCACACGGTCCTGACGTCCGACACCCTGCGCGGGACGCCCTGGGACGAACTGCCCGCCCACGACCCCACCGACGCCGACCGGCTCGCTCCGCTGCACCCGGAGAACGCCGCGTACATCATCTACACGTCCGGCTCGACCGGCCGCCCCAAGGGCGTCACGGTGGAACACCGCCACCTGGTCAACCTCTGCCACGACCACCGGGAAGGACTCGTCGCCCCGCACACCGCCGACGGACGACGCATCAAGGCCGCGCTCAGCGCCTCCTTCTCCTTCGACACCTCCTGGGAGGGACCGCTGCTGCTCGCCCTCGGCCAGGAGGTCCACCTCGTCGACGAGGACGTACGCCTGGACCCGGAGGCGTTCTGCGCCCAGATCGACCGGCGGGAACTGGACCTGGTGAACGTCACCCCGTCCTTCCTCCGTGAACTCACCGCCGCCGGACTCCTCGCCCCCGGCCGCCACCATCCGCGGCTGCTGCTGGTGGGCGGCGAGGCGGTCGGCTCCGACACCTGGGCCGAACTGCGCGCGGCGCAGGACGACTTCGGCGTCACCGCGTACAACATGTACGGACCCACGGAGACGACCGTCGACGCCGTCTACGGTCGCTGCGCCGACCACAGCGAACGTCCCGTCATCGGCCGACCGGGCCGCAACCTGCGCGCCTACGTCCTGGATGGCGCTCTGCGCCCCGTGCCGCCCGGCGTACCGGGCGAGCTGTATCTCGCCGGGGCGCAGGTCGCGCGCGGCTACCTGAACCGGCCGGGCCTCACCGCCACCCGCTTCATCGCCGATCCGTTCAGCACGTCTGATCGGTACGGGGCGTCTGATCGGTCCGAGGCGTCCGGTCCGGCGGGGGCATCCGCCGTCGTCACGGCGCCGGGGGAACGGATGTACCGCACCGGCGACCGGGCCCGGTGGACCGTGTCAGGGGCGCTGGAGTTCCTGGGCCGGGTCGACGAGCAGGTCAAGATCCGCGGGTTCCGTATCGAGCCCGGCGAGGTGGAGGCGGCGCTGCTCGCGCTGCCGGACGTCACCGACGCCGCCGTGACCGCCCGCGAGCACGCCGGGCGCACCCTGCTCGTGGCTTACGTCGTGCCCGCCGGGGAGCAGACCCTCTCCACCCCCTCCGCCGACGAGCTGAGGGTCCGGCTGCGGCGGACCCTGCCGGACCACATGGTGCCCACCGCGTTCGTGCCGCTGGCCCGCATACCGCGCACCAGCGGCGGCAAGACCGACCGCCGCGCACTGCCCGCACCGCCAGCCCGGCCCGACAGCGGCACACCGTACGTGGCACCCCGCCCTGGCATCGAAGAGCGGCTGGCCGCCATCTGGGCCGAGGTGCTCGGCGTGGAGCGGGTCGGCGCGCGGGACAACTTCTTCGCGCTCGGCGGCGACTCCATCCTCAGCATCCAGATCGTCTCCCGCGCCCGCCGGACGGGCCTGTCCCTGACCACCAAGGACGTCTTCCGCCACCAGACCGTCGCCGAACTCGCCCTGTGCGTCGCCGAGTCGACGCCCCGACCGACGTCCGGCACGGACGACACCCCGCCCGGTACGGACGGCACCTCACCCACCGAGGCCCCGCTGACACCGATCCAGCACTGGTACCTCGACCACCGGCGGCCCGGTGACCCGCTGCGGTTCACCATGACCCAGCGCCTGGAACTGGCCGTCGGCACCGACCTGTCCGCGCTGGAGCAGGCGGTCGACGCCCTCGTGAGCCGTCATCCGGCCCTGCGGACCCGCTTCCGGCACACCGAGGACGGCTGGCGCCAGCAGGTGCAGCCCCAAGCACCGCACACCGTGTTCACCCGCTACGACACATCCCACCTGGACGCCCCGGAACTGGAGGCACAGGTGCAGCGCGCGGCGGACGCCGCACAGAGGACGCTCGAACCCACCGAGGGCCGGGTCGTACGCGTCCTGCTCTTCGACCGGGGCCCGGAGCGACCCGCTCAACTGCTCTTCACCGTCCACCACTTGGCCGTCGACGGCGTCTCCTGGCGCATCCTGCTCGGTGACCTGGAGGCCGCTCACAGCGCCGCCGAGGCCGGGCGTCCGCTCGAACTCGCCCCGGCAGGCACCTCGTACGGCCGCTGGGCCCAGCGATTGGAAGAGCACACGCGCTTCGGTGGCCTGGACGCCGACCTGGCGCACTGGACCCGTACCGTCGCCGTCCCCGCCGACCTGCCCGCCGGGCGACCGGGCCCCAACACCCATGGCACCGCCGCCACCGTCACAGTGACGCTCGCGGCCGAGGAGACCGAGGCGCTGCTGCGCCGGGTGCCCGAGGTCTATCGCACCCAGGTCAACGACGTACTGCTCAGTGCGCTCGGTCGCACGCTGTCCCGCTGGTGCGGGCGTGACACGGTCCTCGTCGGGGTGGAGGGGCATGGCCGGGAGGACCTGTTCGACGATGTCGACCTGTCCCGGACCGTCGGCTGGTTCACCGCCGAGTTCCCCCTCGCCCTGACCGTCGAGCCCGATGCCGACTGGCGCACCACCCTGCGCTCGGTCAAGGAGCAATTGCGCGCGGTGCCGCTGCACGGTCTCAGTCACGGCGCCCTGCGCCACCTCCTGCCGGACAGCCCGCTCGCCGACGCCCCCCATCCGCGGGTCGGCTTTAACTACCACGGGCGCTGGGACGCGGGCAGCGGCATCGAGGACGGTTTGTACCGGGCGGCGGCGCTCCCGTCGGCCGGCCGCGACACCGACCCCGACGAGACCCGCCCCTACCTGCTGGACATCACGGGCGTCGTCCAGGAGGGACGGCTCGAACTCGGCTGGACCTACCCGGCGGCCGTCTACGACGAGTCCACCGTGCGGCACCTGGCCGAGCAGATGTGCGCGGCGCTCCGTGCCATCGTGGCCCACTGCGCGGAGCCGGACGCGGGCGGCCGTACCCCCTCCGACTTCCCCCTCGCCGATCTCTCCCAGCAGCAGCTCGACCGGCTGGTGGGCGACGGACGGCACGTGGCCGACGTCCTGCCGCTGACACCCCTGCAGTCAGGCATGCTCTTCCACCAACTGGTCGACACCGCCGGGGCCTACTTCGACCGTACGGCCGTACGGCTGACGGGAGTCGGCGATCCGAGGGCGTTCGCGGCGGCCTGGCAGCAGGTCGTCGACCGCACCTCGGTCCTGCGCACCGACGTGCACTGGCAGGGCCTGCCGCACCCCGTCCAGGTCGTCCACCACCGGGTGGACCTGCCCGTCACCCACCTGGACTGGCGGGCCCTGACCCGCGAGGAGCGCGCCGCCGCGACGGAGCGGCTGCTCGCCGAGGACCGCGCGGCGGGCATGGACCTGACGGCCGCGCCGCTCACCCGGATCACCCTGGCCGCGCTGCCGGGCGACGAGGTCCTGCTGTTGTGGTCCTCCCACCACCTGATCCTCGACGGCTGGAGCACCGGGCAGCTGCTCACCGAGGTGTGCGAGCGGTACGCCGCGCTCACCGGCGGCCGGGACGGCGCACCGCCCGTACGGCGGCCGTTCGCGGACTTCGTGCGCTGGCTGCGGGAACAGGACGAGGGCGCGGCCGAACGCCACTGGGCCGACACCCTCACCGGTGTCACCGAGCGCACCCCGCTGCCGTACGACCGCACCCCCGCCGAGGCGCACCGGGCGCGGTCCGGCGAGTCCGTCCACCACGAGCTGGCCGAGGACGTGTCACGGCGGCTGCGCGAGACGGCCGCGCGCGCCGGACTGACCGTCAACACCGTCGTGCAGGCCGCGTGGGCGCTGCTGCTGGCCCGCTACAGCGGGCGCGACGACGTCGTGTTCGGTACGACCGTCTCCGGCCGGCCCGCCGAACTGCCCGGCGTCGACACGATGATCGGCATGTTCATCAACACCGTACCCACCCGGGTACGGGTCCGGGGCGACGGCGTCCTGGACTGGCTGCGGGGCCTTCAGGAGGCGCAGAGCGAGGACCGGCGCTTCGACTTCCTCTCCCTCGCCCGTATCCAGGCACTGACCGAAGTCCCCTCCGGCCAGGCCCTGTTCGACAGCATGGTGGTGTTCGAGAACTACCCGGTCGACGAGTCCGCCGCCACCCGCACGGGTGTGGGCGTGGCCGAGGTGCGCGCCGACGACGCGACGACCTTCCCGCTCTGCCTGCGCGCGCATCTGAGCGACCGGCTCGGCTTCGACCTGGCGTACGATCCCGCCTTCTTCGACCGCGTGACGGTGGAACAGGCGACGGCTCGCCTGGCCACGCTGCTCACCCGGTTCGCCGACGGCATCGACGGCATCGACGGCGGGGTCGGCGCAATCGACCCGCTCACCGCCGAGGACCGGCGCCTGCTGGACGAATGGAACACCACCGCCCGCCGGGTGGAGCCGCGCAGCCCGGTGGACCTGTTCGCCGAGCAGGCCCGCCGCACTCCGGACGCGCCCGCCCTGGAAGACGTCGACCGGCGGCTGACCTACCGCGACCTCGCCGACTGGTCCGACCTGGTGGCCTCCCGGCTGCTCGCCGACGGCCTCGCCCCCGAGGACGGGGTGGCCCTGCTCATGGACCGCGGCGCCGAACTCGTCGTCGCCCAGCTCGCGGTCCTCAAGGCGGGCGGCGCCTACGTGCCCGTCGACGGCCGCGCCCCCGAGGAGCGGCGCCGGACCATGCTCGCGCAGGCGAACGTCCAGGCCCGGCTCACCGCCGAGGACGTCGCCGCGGCCCGCCACGCACCCCTGACGGGCCCCGCCGCGGTGCCGGCACATCCCGACCGGCTCGCCTACGTCATGTTCACCTCCGGGTCCACCGGTCTGCCCAAGGCCGTGGCGGTACGCCACCGCGACGTGGCGTCACTGGCCACGGACAGCCGTTTCGCCGACGGCGTGTGCGCCCGCGTGCTGCTGCACTCCCCGGTCGCGTTCGACGCCGCCACCTTCGAGGTGTGGGCACCCCTGCTGACCGGCGGCTGCGTGGTCGTGGCCCCCGGACAGACGGTGGACGCGGCGCTGCTGCGACGGCTGATCGGTACGGGTGCGCGCGCCGCGGCCGACGGACCGGTCGGACCCGTCGGTGACGGCGGGCGCGCTGAGACCGCCGGGCGTTCCAGCGACCCCGGTCTGACGTCCATATGGCTGACCGCCGGTCTCTTCCGGCTGCTGGCGCAGGACGCGCCCGGCTCCTTCGCCGGGCTGCGCCAGGTGTGGACCGGCGGCGACGTGGTCCCCGCGGCGGCCGTACGGCGCGTGCTGGCCGCCTGCCCCGGGCTGACCGTGGTGGACGGCTACGGACCGACCGAGACCACCACCTTCGCCACCTCCCACGCCCTCGACGACGCGGCGGCCGTACCCGACACCGTCCCCGTCGGCAGGCCGCTCGACGACAAACGGGTCCACGTCCTGGACACGCGGATGCGCCCCGTCCCGCCGGGCTGCGCGGGTGAGCTGTACATCGCCGGCGAGGGCGTGGCACGCGGCTACCTCGGCCGCCCGGGCGAGAGCGCACGCCGCTTCCCCGCCGACCCCCTCGGACCGCCCGGCGCGCGGATGTACCGCACCGGGGACCTGGCCCGGCGCCGCCCGGACGGCACGGTCGAGTTCCTGGGCCGCGCCGACGAACAGGTCAAGATCCGCGGGTTCCGGGTGGAGCCCGGCGAGGTGGCCGCCGCGCTGACGTCCCACCCCGACGTCGCGGACGTGGCGGTGGTGGCCCGCGAGGACCGCCCCGGCGCCCGCCGCCTGGTCGCCTATGTCGTCGGCCCGGCCGGACACGACCCGGACGAGCTGAGCGCGTACGCCCGCCGCACGCTGCCCGACTACCTGGTGCCCTCCGCGTTCGTCGCGCTGACGGCCCTCCCGCTGAGCGGCAACGGCAAGGTGGACCACGCCGCCCTCCCGGCTCCGGAAGGGGACACCGGCCCGGGACGGGGCACGCGGACCGCACCGCGCACGGAGGCCGAACGCCGGACCGCCGACGTCTTCGCCGATGTGCTGGGCGGCCTGCCGCCGGGCGTGGAGGACGACTTCTTCGCGCTGGGCGGCGACTCCATCCTCAGCATCCGCCTGGCCTCCCGTCTGGCCGAGGAGTTCGGCACCACCCTCTCGCCGCGGGCCGTGTTCACCCAACCGACGCCCGCCGCGCTCGCCGAACTGCTCACCGGGGACCGGACCGCGGACGAGAAGGGCCCCGTCATCGCGCCGGTGGCCCGGGACGCGACGGCACCGATGTCGTACGCGCAGCAACGCCTCTGGTTCCTGGAGGAGTTCGCACCCGGCGGCACCGAGTACGTCACCGCACTGGCGCTGCGCCTGCGCGGCCGGCTCGACATCCGCGCTCTCGCGGCGGCCCTGCGGAAGCTGGTGACACGGCACGAGTCGCTGCGTACCACCTTCGACACGGTGGACGGCAGGGGCGTACAGATCGTGCAGCCGCCGCAGGAGGTACCGCTGCCGCTCCACGATCTGTCCGAGCTGCCGGAGGGGGAGCGCACGGCCCGGCTGGAGAAGCGGCTCGCGGCCGACCGCGCCCTGCCCTTCGACCTGCGCGAGGGACCGCTGCTGCGCACCGGCCTGATCCGGCTGGCCGACGACGAGCACGTGCTGACGCTCACGCTGCACCACATCGTCACCGACGGCTGGTCGACGGCCGTCCTCACCGGCGATCTCGCCCACCTCTACCGGGCCGAACTTGACGCGGCCACCGAGCCGTTGCCGCCACTGCCCGTGCAGTACGCCGACTACGCCAGCTGGCAGCGCACCACGAGCGGAAGCGAGGAACAACTGGACTACTGGAAAGAACAGTTGGCGGACATCGAGCCGCTGGACCTTCCTGTCGACCGGCCCCGCCCGCCGATGCGCACCCGGTCCGGCGCGAGTGCCCGGCTGTCCCTGCCGCCCGGCGTCGCACGCCGTCTCGGACAGGTGGGCCGGGACCGCGGAACGACCCTCTTCACCACGCTGGTCGCCGCCGCCCAGACCTTCCTGGCCCGGCTGTGCGGCAGCCAGGACGTCACCGTCGGCACCGTCACCTCGGGCCGGGACCAGGCCGAGATCCAGCACCTGATCGGCTTCTTCGTCAACACCCTCGTGCTGCGCTCGCGGGTCGACGCCGAACGTCCCTTCGCCGAGTTCCTCGACGACGTCCGGCGGACCGTGCTGGACGCCTTCGCCCACCAGGAGGTGCCCTTCGAGCAGGTGGTCGACGAGGTGCGTCCGGTACGCGACACCAGCCGCACCCCGCTGTTCCAGGTGATGGTCGTCCTGCAGAACACCCCGGCCGCCGGCCTCGACGTACCGGACCTTGAGGTGTCCGCCGTCGAGACGGAGCTCCAGCACGCCGCGTTCGATCTCACCCTGGAGTTCGCCGAGGCGGACTCCGGCGGGCTGGACGGCCTGCTCACCTACAACACCGACCTGTTCGACGCGGCCACGGCCGAGCACCTCGCCGGTCAGCTCGCCACGCTGCTGACCGCCGTGGCGGACGACCCGCACCGCTCGCTCGGCGCCCTGCCGCTCGCCTCCGACGACGAGCTGAAGGCCCTGCTGGAGCAGGGGCGCGGTACGGCCCGGCCGGTACCGGTGGCGACACTGCCGGACCTGTTCGCGCGGCAGGTGGCCGCCACCCCCGACGCCGTGGCGCTGGAGGACACCGGACGGCGGCTGTCGTACGCCGAACTCGACCGCGCCGCCGACCGGCTCGCCCACCGGCTGATCGCCCGCGGGGTCGGCCCCGAGGACGTCGTGGCCCTCGCCCTGCCCCGCACCGCCGAGACGGTGGTGGCACAGCTCGCCGTCGCCAAGGCGGGCGCCGCATTCCTGCCCGTCGACCCGAACTACCCCGCACAGCGGCGGGAGTTCATGGTCCGCGACGCGGGCGCCCGGGTGGTCCTCGACGATCGGGCCGCGCTGGCGGAGATCGCGGACATGTGGGGGGCGGGCGGCCCGGACACGGCTCCCGCCGACGCGGTCCGTGTCACCGCCCTCACCCCCGACCATCCCGCGTACGTCATCTACACCTCCGGCTCCACCGGCACCCCGAAGGGCGTCACGGTGACGCACCGGGGCCTGGCGGGCTTCGCCGCGGCCGCCGCCGAACGGTACGCGGCGGGCCCCGGCGACCGGGTGCTCCAGTTCGCCTCACCCAGCTTCGACGCCTCCGTCCTCGAACTGTGCGTCTCCCTCCTCAGCGGCGCCACCCTCGTCACAGGGGAGGAAGGGCCACTGATCGGCGAACGGCTGGCCGAGGTGCTCGCCGAGCGCCGCATCAGCCACACCCTCGTCCCGCCGGCCGCGCTCGCCACCGTGGCCCCGGAGACCGCAGGGCATCTGCCGCACCTGCGCACCCTGATCGTCGGCGCCGAGGCCTGCCCCGCCGACCTCGTGGAGCGATGGGCGCCCGGCCGCCGGATGATCAACTCCTACGGGCCCACCGAGGCCACCGTCGTCGCCACCTGGACCGGCCCGCTGAGCCCGGCGGCCGGCGCCCCGCCGATCGGCCGCCCGGCCGGCACCACCCGCGTGTACGTCCTCGACGCCGCCCTGCGGCCCGTCCCGCCCTGCGTGACCGGGGAACTGTACGTGGCGGGGCCGGGACTGGCCCGCGGCTACCTCCACCGGCCGGGCCTGACCGCCCGGCGGTTCGTGGCCGACCCGTTCGGCGCGGCGGGGGAGCGCATGTACCGCACCGGCGACCTGGTGCGCCGGGGCGCCGACGGTGAACTGCGCTTCGTCGGCCGCGCGGACGACCAGATCAAGCTGCGCGGCTTCCGAATCGAGCCGGGGGAGACGGAGAGCGCGCTTCGCCGCAGTCCGTACGTGCGCGACGCGGTGGTCGTGGTCCGCACCGACGGCACCGACGGCACCGACGGCTCGGACGGCCGGGACGGTCAATCGGCGAATGGGCACGGGCGGTTGGTGGCGTACGTCGTCCCCGCCGCCGCAGCCGACGACGGTGGCAACGGCAACGGCAACGGCAACGGCAATGGCGATGGCGTCGGCCTGCCGGTCGTCGCGCTGCGCGACGGCCTCGCAGCGCTGCTGCCTCCGCACTTGGTGCCGTCCGTGTTCGTGCCGCTGGAGCGGCTGCCGCTGACTCCCAACGGCAAGACGGACCGACGGGCCCTGCCCGCACCCGATCCCGCGCACACCGCTGTCGCGGCCGGCCCGCGCACCGCGCCCCGTAACGACACCGAACGCCGTATCGCGCACGTCTGGACCGACGTCCTCGGCGTGGCGGACATCGGCGTGGACGACAACTTCTTCGTCCTCGGCGGCGACTCGATCCTGAGCATGCAGGTGGTCTCCCGGCTGCGGCGCGAGGGCCTGCATCTGGCCACCCGGGATCTGTTCACCCATCAGACCGTCGCCGAACTGGCCACCGTCGTCGGCACGGTCCCCCAGCACACCGGCGAGGGTCCGGTGACCGGCGCGGTGCCGCTCACCCCGATCCAGGAGTGGTTCCTGAGCACACCACGCGCCGATCACACCCACTTCAACCAGTCGGCGCTGCTGGAACTCGACCCCGCGCCCGACCCCACCGCCCTCGGTGTCGCCCTGGACGCGCTGATGGAGCACCACGACGCGCTGCGCATGCGCTTCACCGAGGACGCCGACGGCTGGCACCAGTTCAATCCGCCGCCGGGAGGGCCGGGAGAGTCGGTAGAGAGCGACGAACTCCTCGTCCGGTACGACCTGTCGGGCCTGCCGGCGGAAGAGGCGGACACGGCCATGAAGAAGGCCGCCGACGCTCTGCACACCGGCTTCGACCTGAGCCGGGGCCCGCTGCTGCGGGCAGCCCTGTTCACCGGCTTCACCGCCGCGGACGCGTACGCGGACGGGCCGGGGGACAGGCCTGCGGACGACGTGTCGGCGGGCGGAACACAAGGGGCGGTCTTCCTCCTCTTGGTCGCCCACCACCTCGTCGTGGACGCCGTGTCCTGGCGCATTCTCGCCGACGACCTGGAAGCCGCCTACCGGCAGGCCGTACGCGGTGAGCCCGTCCGTCTGGGGGAGCGCACCACCTCGTTCCGCGACTGGGCCCACCGACTCGCCGGACACGTCGCCGACGGCGGCCTGGACCATGAACTGGCCTACTGGGAGGACGCCGTGACCGTCGGACAGTTCTCGGACGCGGCATCGTCCGGCGCCCCGGCCGCCCAGGAGGCCGGCTCGTTCACCGTCGAACTGGGGGAGGAGGACACGGAGTCCCTGCTGCGCGCCGCACCGGCCGCCTACCGCACCCGCGTCAACGACGTCCTGCTGGCCGCGCTGGCCCTCGCGCTGGCCCGCTGGACCGGAAGCGAACGCGTCCGCCTCGACCTCGAAGGGCACGGTCGCGAGGACCTGCTCGACGACGTCGATCTCTCCCGCACGGTCGGCTGGTTCACGACCATCCACCCGGTCGTCCTCCAGGTCTCCGAACCGGACCGCCCCGGGCCCGCCCGGAACTGGCGTTCCCTCGTGAAGTCGGTACGCCGCCAACTGCGTTCCGTGCCCGGCAACGGACTGGGCTTCGGCGCCCTGCGTACCTTCGGGCCCCCGGAGGTACGCGAACGGCTCGGCGCGGCCGCACACGGGCAGGTCGTCTTCAACTACCTCGGCCAGTGGGACGCCCGCCCCGCGGCCCCGGACGGCGGCCTCGTACGGACCGAGCACGGCTCCTTCGGCCAGGACCACGACCCCCGGGACAGTGGATCGCATCCGCTGGAGGTGGTCGGCGCCGTGCGGGACGGACGCTTCGCCTTCACCTGGCAGCACCACTGCGGGACGTACGACCCGCAGACCGTGCGCCGCGTCGCCGGCGACTTCGCCGAGGCACTGAGCCACATCGCCCGGCACGCGAGGGAGAGCCTGTGACCCCAACCCCAACCCTGACCCGCTGACCCGCCGACTCCACCCACGACCGACTCCACCCACGACAGGAGAGAACGACATGGACGAGAACACCCGCTACCAGGTGCTGCGCAACGACGAGGACCAGTACTCCCTCTGGCCGGTCGACATCGAGGTGCCCGCTGGCTGGCAGCCCGTCGGGAAGGAGGGCACCGAGGAGGAGTGCTCCGCGTACGTCGACGAGGTGTGGACCGACATGCGTCCGCGCAGCCTGCGTGAGCGGATGGAGAACATGGAGGACACGGAGGTCTGACCCGTCCGTGGCCGCGGAGGGACGGGGACGGAGAACCCCGCCCCCGTCCCTCCGGCCTCACCCCACCCAGGAGTCCATCGATGACACCCGTCCTGAAGACCGAACGGCTGGAGTTCACGCCCTACCGCCCAGAGGACGAGACCCACTTCGTCGCCCTGCTGCGCAACGAGGTGGTGTGCCACTGGATGGGCCAGGACATGGTGTCCGAGGCCGACCTGCGCGCGGCGTTCCGTGCCATCCTCACCGACGTCTATCCCACGCGGCGCTTCGACGTGTGGGGGGTGTGGTGGCAGGGGACGTACATCGGGCACGCGGAGGTGAAGAGGACCGGCAACGTCGACGGTCATGAACTCATCGTCGCCCTCGCCCCCGACTACTGGGGGCAGGGTATCGGCACCGAAGCCGTGCACGGCCTGCTCCGCCACGCCGCCGACAACCTCGGGCTGACGGAGGCCTACGGCATGGTGGGCGCCGGGAACACCGCGAGTCTCGCCCTGTGCCGGCGCCTGGGCTTCCGGCACGTACGCGATGTGGTCGGCGAGGACGGCACGGTGAACCGGATGGTCGTCATCTCCGTACCCGACGCCTCACGTTCACCTCGCTGACGCGGTCGCCGTCGGCGACGCGACGGGCTCCAGACGGACGACGATCGCCTTCGACGTCGGCTGGTTGCTCTTGTCGGACACGCTGTCCAGCGGCACCAGGACGTTCGTCTCGGGGTAGTAGGCGGCGGCGCAGCCCCGGGTGGTGGGGTAGGGGACCACGCGGAAGTCCCCGGCACGTCGATCGGGGTCGTCGCCCCACACGCTGACCAGGTCGACGTGCTGTCCCGCGGAGAGGCCCAGTGCGGTCACGTCCTCCGGGTTGACGAGTACCACCCGACGGCTTCCGTGAATGCCCCGGTAGCGGTCGTTGGGCGTGTACGGGACGGTGTTCCACTGGTCGTGGGAGCGCAGGGTCTGCAGCAGCAGGTGCCCCTCGGGGGCCTGGAGCATCGCGAAGTCGTTGGCGGTGAACAGTGCCTTGCCGACGTCGTTGTGGTAGACGCCCTCGTTGACCGCGTTGGGCAGTTGGATGCCGCCGGGCCGTGTCACACGACGGTTGAAGTCGTGCAGTCCTGGGACGATGCGCGAGATGTGGTCGCGGATCGCGCCGTAGTCGGCCTCGAACCGCTCCCACGGGATGTCGGCGGCCCGGCCGTCGAGGGTGCGGCGGGCGAGCCGGCACAGAATGGAGATCTCGCTCAGCAGCAGGGGCGAGGCCGGTTGCAGCCGCCCCTGAGAGGTGTGCACCTCGCTCATCGAGTTCTCGACGGTGACGAACTGCTCCCCGTCGGCCTGGATGTCCACCTCCGTGCGGCCGAGGGGCGGCAGGATGAGCGCGGTCTCGCCGCACACGGTGTGGGACCGGTTGAGTTTGGTGGAGATGTGGGCCGTCAGACGGCAGGTGCGCATGGCCTCTTCGGTGACCTCGCTGTCCGGTGCGGCCCGGACGAAATTGCCGGCCAGGGCGAGGAAGAACTTGATACGGCCCTCGCGCATCGCCCGGATCGAGTTCACGGAGTCCAGCCCGTGGGCGCGCGGCGGGTCGAAGCCGAACTCCTCCTGGAGCGAGTCGAGGAAATCGTCCGGCATCTGCTCCCAGATGCCCATCGTGCGGTCGCCCTGCACGTTGCTGTGCCCGCGTACCGGACAGGCGCCGGTGCCGGCCCGGCCCACGTTCCCGCGCAGCAGCAGGAAGTTCACGATCTCCCTGATGGTGGGGACGGCGTGCTTGTGCTGGGTGATGCCCATCGCCCAGCAGACGATGACGCGCCGGCTTGCCAGCACCTCGTCCCGTACCTGCTCGATCTCCTCGCGGCCCAGACCGGTCGCGGCGAGGATGTCGTTCCACCCGACGGTACGGGCGTGCTCGGCGAACTCCTCGAAGCCCTTGGTGTCGCTCTCGATGAAGTCGCGGGCGAGGACCTCGCCCGGTCGGGCGTCCTCGGCCTCCAGCAGCAGCCGGTTGATTCCCTGGAACAGGGCCAGGTCGCCGCCGTTGCGGATGTGGAGGAAGCGGTCGGCGATCTGGGTGCCCTTGCCGATGACCCCGCTGGGCTTCTGCGGGTTCTTGAACCGCAACAGCCCAGCTTCGGGCAGGGGGTTGACCGCGACGATGCGGGCGCCGTTGCGCTTGGCCTCTTCCAGCGCGGACAGTTGGCGCGGATGATTGGTCCCGGGGTTCTGCCCCACCACGAAGATCAGGTCGGCGTGGTGCAGGTCGTCGAGGCTGACCGTCCCCTTGCCCGTACCCAGCGTCTCGTGCAGCGCGAAGCCGCTGGACTCGTGGCACATGTTGCTGCAGTCGGGCAGATTGTTGGTGCCCAGCGCCCTGGCGAACAACTGCAGCACGAACGCGGCCTCGTTGCTGGCCCGGCCGGAGGTGTAGAACACCGCCTCGTCGGGGGAGTCGAGCGACGTCAGCTCGGAGGCGAGCAGGTCGAAGGCGTCGTGCCAGCTGATCGGCTCGTACGAGTCGGACCCCGGCCGCTTCACCATCGGCTCCGTGAGCCGGCCCTGCTGGTTCAGCCATGTGTCGGAGCGCCGGCCCAATTCGGAGACCGTGTGCTCGCGGAAGAAGTCGGCGCCGATGCGCCGTGACGTCGCCTCGTCGTTGATGTGCTTGGCGCCGTTCTCGCAGTACTCGTTGCGATGCCGGTTGCCGGGTGAGGGGTCAGCCCACGCGCAGCCGGGACAGTCGATACCGCCCACCTGGTTCATGGTCAGCAGCGTCTCCCCGGTGCGCCGTACGGAGGTCTCCTCCAGGGAGTACTCCAACGCGTGCGCCACCGCGGGTACGCCCGCCGCCCACTTCTTCGGCGGGGTCACGGTCAGAGCCTCGTTCGACTCCTCGCCGGGGGCCTTCTTCATCGGTATCGCCTTTCAGTCACGCTGTTGTCGCTCCCGGCGTCAGCCGACGGGCCAGTGGGGCACACGGCTCCGGTGCGGCTTGGGCTCGTCGGGCCGTACGCGTCCGCCGTGGATGGTGCCCCGCCAGGCCCCGCTCTCCGCGCCGAGCCCCTCGATGTACGCCTTGAAGTGCCGCAGCTCCCGCTGGACGACACGGGCGACCAGCTCGGGGAGGCCGCCGAGCAGGGCGGTGGCGCCGGGTGAGTCGACCTCGATCCGGACGACGACGGTCGTACGGTCCGTCGTGCCGTCCGGCGTGCCGGCCGTCGTGGTGGGGCCGTCCGTGGCGGTCGGCCGGAACAACACCTCGCCCTGGTGGACGAAGTGCCGTTCGAGGCTCTGCCACGTCAGATGGGAGTCGGGTTCCTGTTCGACGATCTCGGCCTGGAACTCGCGGCGCACGGGTCCGACCCCGACCGTCCAGGAGAGGAGCGCCGGCCGGACCTGCTCGACCCTCTTCACCGCGGTCATGAACCGGGGAAAGCTCTTGAACTGCGTCCACTGGTTGTACGCGGCACTCACCGGGACCGCGACCTCGATCGTTTCCTCAACCCTGAACATGCTCCACCCATCGTCAGGCGCCGCTTGCCCCAGTCTCACCGCAGGTCCAGCGGGTCGCCACACGTCACGCCTGCTGCCGGGCGGCCGGGTACCCGTCATCCGGGCCACCTAACAGGACCGCCTGACCGGGCCACCCGGCGCACGCCGGACAGCCCGTCACCGGACCGCGGACGGCGGATGGCGGGCCGCGCCCGCGGAATCGCGAAAGCGGAAGTTAATATTCCGTTACAGCGCCGAGCGCGTCCACGTTTCAAGGTGGATAACCTGTTTCTGATGCCCAGCTATTCGTGACGCAAACGGGGTTCGCGGGAATTCGGGGGGCGACTTTCCGTCGCTCGGCTTCTCTGTCGCCGCGACGCCTCTGAAGTGCGCCGTTGTCGTCGGTACCCGATCCGGCGGTGTGCGTGAAGATCACCAACCACTGCCGATGTCCCCGCGTTTTGGTGAGTGCGTGGCTTGTTAACAGCACATCACGTTTTGGTTGCCGGTGCCGAGGGGCGGCTGATACGGTCGCTTTGTCTTGGAACAGCTGTTGACTAAAAGGTGGAATGGCAACTCTTTCACCGTCCTTGATCGCGCCCGAGATGATCTCTCCTGAATCTCCGGCGTGCTCTTCGGGCGACTGCGTGGGTGTTGCGATTCGTCGGCGCCCCGAACGGTGTCGGTGCGGTCGGCGTTCCACCGGACACACGGGACAACTGGCCGAAATGCACGGGGGTGTGCCTTGAGTCGATCATCCTGTTACTTTCGCGCTCATGCGGCTGGAGATTTTTTCGGCTGCGTGCCTCCATGGGCGGATGCCCTTCGATGTCTCTTGCCATCGTTGTCGTCCTGCAAAGCTCCAGCTCGCCCCGGGGGGATAAACTCATGAACGGTCAGCGATTAGCTGACGCTTCCGCGCTTATATCGGGCCCGTCCACCGAATTGGTGTCGTTGAGCGAGTTGACCCGATTTGATTCCCCCCGGCTTTCGGGTGCGGACCATGAGCACGTGCGCCTCCTGGCCGAATCGGACACCGAACTGCCGCCCATTCTCGTGAACCGCCGGACGATGAGCGTCGTCGACGGAATGCATCGCGTGCGCGCGGCGGAACTGCGCGGTCAAGAGAAAATCGAGGCGGTCTTCTGCGAGTGCGACGACGAGGAAGCATTCGTCCTCGCCGTGAAGGCGAACATCTCCCACGGCCTCCCCTTGCCGCGATCCGACAGAAACGCCGCCGCCGAACGGATCGTCAGCTCCCACCCCGAGTGGAGCGATCGGGCGATCGCCGCCGTCACCGGCCTCTCCCACAAGACCGTCGGCGCGATCCGGCGCCGTGCGAGTGGGGAAATTCCCCACTCGAACACCCGGATGGGGCGTGATGGCCGGGAGCGGCCGGTCGACGCCGCCGAGGGGCGCGAACAGGCGGGCAGGATCCTCGCCGAACGTCCCGGCGTCTCGCTGCGCGAGGTCGCCAGGGAGGCCGGGATCTGTACCGCCACCGTGCGGGACGTCCGGGACCGGCTGCGGCGCGGTGAGGCGCCCGCCGGCCCCACACGGCGCGGGCCGGGGACGGCGCCTGCCGAAGCGGCCGCGGAAGGGACCCCCGAGACGGCGGGAACACTGCCACGGCCGAAGGCACTGGCCCGTATCGACGGTGGCGCCGACCATGACGTCGACCTCGCGGGACTGATCCACAACCTGCGCAAGGACCCCTCGCTGCGGTTCTCCGAATCGGGCCGCACCCTGCTCCGGCTCCTGGACGTGTGCACGGTGGGCCCGCAAGAGTGGACCCGGATCGGCGAAAACGTTCCGCCGCACCGTGCGGAGATCATCGTGTCGGCCGCCCGTGCGTGCAGCCGGGCATGGCAGGACTTCGCGACGGAACTGGAGCGACGCTCCGATCGGCAGGCATCCGGCTGACGTTCCCGGCTCTCCCACCCTCCCCCCGTTCCGCCTCGATGGACCGACGCCCGTCGCCTTGCGCGGCCTGCTTCACGGCGCCCAGGAAAGGCAGGCATGACGATCAGCACTGTCCGGGACTTTCGCGAGACGTGCGCTCGGGACCTCCTCAACTCCCTGCTGACGCCCGACCCACCCCCGTTCGCGCTCCTGCGCAGAGCCGGTACGGACACCCCCGAGGTGGAGGTCCTGACGGGGGAGGTGCGAGAGGTGACGACGCTCGCCGACGTGCCGCTGCCCGGCCCTGTGCACGCGACCGGGAGCGGAGCCGAAAGCGGGGCCGAGGCCTGGGCCGGGTCCGAGGCCTGGGCCGGAGCCGGGGGACCGGCGGAGGTGCTGGCGGCCATCCCCTTCCGCCAGATCACCGAGCGCGGGTACGCCTGCAACGACGACGGCGAACCCATCCTGACGCTGGCCGTGCGGCAACGAGCCGCTCTCCCCGTCCAGGAGGCGCTGGAACTGCTGCCCGACGCCGAAGTCGCCCTGTCCGAGGGCGGGTTCGACGTCGGGGACGACGAGTACGAGAAGGTCGTGCAGAAGGTCCTCGACGAGGAGATCCGGTCCGGCGAGGGCTCGAACTTCGTCGTCAGACGGTCCTTCCGGGCGACCTTGCGCGACTACCGGCCCGAGGTCGCCCTGACCGTCTTCAAGCGGCTGCTGACCATGGAGTCCGGCGCCCACTGGACGTTCGTGGTGCACACCGGCGACCGCACCTTCGTCGGCGCCTCCCCGGAACTGCACGTCCAGGTGGCCGAGGGCGTGGCGCGGATGAATCCGATCAGCGGCACCTACCGCTACCCGCCCTCGGGCGCGGACATGGACGGCGTACTGGAGTTCCTGGACGACCGTAAGGAGACCGACGAGCTCTTCATGGTCGTCGACGAGGAGCTGAAGATGCTCGCCAGGGTCTGCGACGGCGGCGCCCGGGCCCGCGGCCCCTACCTGCGGCAGATGGCCAGACTGGCGCACACCGAGTACCTGCTGGACGGCCCCACGTCCCTGGACGTGCGCGAGGTGCTGCGCGAGACGATGTTCGCGCCGACCATCATCGGCAGCCCCCTGGAGAACGCCTGCCGGGTGATCGCCCGCCACGAGGAGAGCGGCCGCGGCTACTACGGCGGCGCCCTCGCCCTGCTCGGCCGGGACACGAACGGCCTCGCCACCCTGGACTCGGCGATCCTGATCCGTACCGCGGAGATCCGCCGGGAGGGCACCGTACGCATCGACGTGGGCGCCACGCTCGTACGCGACTCACGGCCCACCGCCGAGGTCGCCGAGACCTGGGCCAAGGCCGACGCGCTGCTCGCCGCCACCGGTCTGACGGGGCGGCCCCGGACACCGGACCCCTCACAGCGGTCGCGACAGTCGCCGGAGCCTCTGAGGGACGACCCCCGTGTCACGGACGCCCTGGACCGCCGCAACGTGGGGCTGTCGGCGTTCTGGCTCGGCAAGGAGGACGACCGGCCCGTACGCTCCCACGCCCCCGACGCGGGACGTGTGCTGATCGTGGACGCCGAGGACAAGTTCACCGACATGCTCGGCCACCAGACCCGGGCCCTGGGACTGGACGCCACGGTCCGCCCCTGGTGGTCGGTGCGCTCCTCGGACCTGGAGGCGTACGACTGCGTCCTGCTCGGCCCCGGCCCCGGCGACCCCCGGGCCACCACCGACCCGAAGGTCCGCGGGATCACCGAGATGACCGGCCGTCTCCTCGCCGGCGGCATCCCCTTCGTCGGTGAGTGCCTGAGCCACCAGGCGCTGTGCACACTCCTCGGGCTTCCGCTCCACCGCCGCGAGAGGCCCAACCAGGGCACGCAACGCCGTATCGACTTCTTCGGGCGCCCCGAGGCGGTCGGCTTCTACAACTCCTACGCGGCCCGCCACGCCGAGGACGTCCTGCGCTCACCGCTCGTGCGCGGAAACGTGTACCTGTGCCGGGATCCCGCCACCGGGGAGGTGCACGCCCTGCGCGGGGAGCGGTTCGCCGCCGTCCAGTTCCATCTGGAGTCGGTGCTGACCGAGCACGGCACCGGCCTGCTGGCCGATCTCCTGGAACGGGTGCTGCGTCCTCCGGCGGACCGCGGCGAACACGGTGCCCACCGATGACCGGCGACGGAGCGCGGAGCACTCCCCGACAGCCGTGGCCGGCGGGCGTGGAGGCGGCCCAGCAGCCGGACTGGGCGACGCACCCCGCGTACGAGCCCAGCTGCACCGCGCTGGCGTCCGCGCCCGCGCTGGTGACCCCGGAGGAACTGGCGCGGCTGCGGCGGGCCCTCGCGGTGGTGGCCGGGGGCGGGGCGGTGATGCTGCAACTCGGCGACTGCGCGGAGAGTTTCGAGGAGACCGACGCCGACCAGGTCCGGGCCAAGACGGCGGTGCTGCACGCCCTCGCCGACGAGGTGGCCGACAGCACGGGCCTGCCGGTGCTACGGGTCGGGCGGATCGGCGGCCAGTTCGCCAAGCCCCGCACCCTGCCCCACGAAGAGGTCGGCGGAGTGCTGCTGCCGGCCTTCCGGGGCCACATGGTGAACGGCGAGAGCCCCACCCCCGAGGCACGGGCCCACGACCCGCGCCGGATGGTCCGGGCCTACCAGGCGAGCGCCGACGTACTGCGCGCCCTGACCCGCGAACGGGACCAACGCGCCCGCCGCTTACAGGAGTTCGAGGACGGGCCGTGGGCCAGCCATGACGCCCTGGTCGTCGACTACGAGGCCCGGCTGGTCCGTACGGACGGCGGGCGGCGGTTCCTCGGTTCGACGCATCTGCCCTGGCTCGGCGACCGCACCAGAGCTCCCGACTCGGCCCATGTCCGGCTGCTGGCATCCGTCGTGAACCCGGTGGCGCTCAAGCTCGGACCGTCCGTCGCGACGGACGAACTGCGGGAGGTGTGCGCGCTGTTGGACCCGTACCGGATGCCCGGTCGGCTCACCCTGATCGTGCGGATGGGCGCGGAGCGGGTGACCGGGCTGTTGCCGCCGCTCGTGGCCGCCGTACGGGACGCGGGGCACCGGCCGGTCTGGCTGAGCGATCCGATGCACGGCAACACGGTGCGGGAGGCAGGCCGCAAGACGCGGCGCCTCACCGACGTCGTGGACGAGGCGAGCCGCTGCAAACGCGTGCTGGAACGGGCGGGGGAGCACCCGGGCGGACTCCATCTGGAAGTGGCCGCGTCGGATGTCACCGAATGTCTGGGCGGAAAGGTCGACGGGGTCGACCGGCTGGCCGAGCGGTATACGACGCTGTGCGATCCGCGACTGAATCCGGACCAGGCCGCCGAATTGATGCGGGCCTGGGTCCGGTCCTAGATTCCGGTCCACGTCCACACCTGGATTCGCGCACAGGAATCCGTAGACTCGCGATATCCCGCCGTTGCCCTGTGTCTTGTGCCGGCGGACGCCCTTCTTTTCTGGAAGGTGGGAAGGTGACCGAGCACAGTGAAATCGTCTCCCGCGTCGCGCTGGTGACAGGAGCGGCGGGCGGAATCGGAAACGCCGTGGTGCGCGCTCTCGCGAGTCGCGGAGCCGTGGTGGCGGCCGTGGACAAGGACCCGGCGGGACTCGCCGATCTGGTGGAGAAATCGGCAGCCGACGGACTGAAGGCCGTCGCATTTCCCACCGACATCACCGTATCCGCCCGGATCGAGGAAACGGTCGAGCGGATCGAGAACGAACTCGGTGCCGTGGACCTGCTGGTGAACGCCGCCGGAGTCATGCGCTCCGGAACCTTGGTCGACATGTCCGACACGGACTGGCGGGCAATCTTCTCCACCAATCTCGACGGTCTCTTCCATTGCTCCCGGGCCGTCGCCGCACGAATGAGGGAACGCGGAGAGGGCGCGATCGTGACCGTCGCCTCCAACGCCGGACGGATACCCCGATTGCAGATGGCCGCGTACGGCGCCTCGAAGGCCGCCGCCTCCCTCTTCACCAAATCGCTCGGGCTGGAACTGGCGGAACACGGAATTCGCTGCAACGTGGTGTCGCCCGGCTCCACCGACACCGAGATGCTGCGTTCGCTGTGGACGACGGAATCGGGCCGCCAGTCGACGATCGACGGTTCCGCGGAGGCGTACAGGACCGGAATTCCGCTGCGCCGGATCGCCGAACCCGGTGACATCGCGGACGCCGTCGTCTTCCTCGCCTCCGACCGGGCCCGGCACATCACGATGCAGGACCTGTGCGTCGACGGCGGCGCCGTCCTGGGGGTGTGAACAGCGGACATGAGCATCCCCGCCATCCCGCCCTATCCCATGCCCACCGCCGCCGAACTGCCCCCGAACCAGGTCGACTGGCGGCCGGACCCCGACCGGGCCGTCCTCTTCCTGCACGACCTGCAGGCGTACTTCCTCGCCCCCTTCGACCCCGACAGTTCTCCGTACGAGGAACTGCTGGCCCACATCGGCGCCCTGCGCGAGCGTGCCGTCGCCCTCGGGATGCCGGTGGTCTACTCGGCCCAGCCCGGCGACATGGACCGCGAACAGCGCGGCCTGCTCCACGACTTCTGGGGCCCCGGAATGTCCGCGCGGGAGCACGACACCGCGATCGTCGACGCCCTGAAGCCGGCCGACGGAGACCTGGTCCTCACCAAGTGGCGCTACAGCGCGTTCGTCCGCTCCGAACTCCGTGACGTGATGGAGAAGTCCGGACGGGACCAGCTGATCGTGTGCGGGGTGTACGCCCATGTCGGCTGCCTGATCACCGCCGTCGACGCCTTCAGCTCCGACATCCAGCCGTTCCTGGTCGCGGACGCGGTGGCCGATTTCACCGCCGAACACCACCGCTCCGCACTCGATTACGCCGTCCGCTGCTGTGCGGCCGTGCACACCACCGCGCAGCTGCTCGATCTCCTGGACGTGCCAGACGTTTCCGGCGATCCGGCCGGTCCAGTTGTCCCGTAGGAGGGGTGACGCAGTCATGAGCTCCACCGAGACATTTCGCATCGACGTGACGACCGGCGTACAGGCCGATCCCGCGACGGTATTCGCCTACGTCAGCGACCTGACCAGGAGCGGCGAGTGGAGCCCCGAGTGCCAAGGCGGTGAATGGACCTCGGGAGATCCCGCGACCGTCGGCTCCGTCTTCACCGCCCGCAATCACCGCGAGCCGGAAGTGGTCGCCTGGGCGCCGGTCGTACGCGGCGAATGGACCACCCAATGCGAGATCGTGGAAGCCGTTCCGCCGCGGGTGTTCAGCTGGGCCATGAGGGACAGCGGCGGGCGGGCCCAGGAAAGCGTATGGTCGTTCACGGTCGAGCCGACGGCGGAGGGCAGCGCACTCACCCACGCCTTCTGGATGGGCGAACTGACCGAGGGCATGCGGGGAATTCTCTCCGGCATGAACGACGACGAGGTGAAGAAGTTCCTCGTCGACTGGGCGGACAAAATCCAGGGCGACATACGCCGGACACTCGCGCGCATCAAAACCCGACTGGAACAAGGCTCCTGACGACAGCACAGAGAATGGCACGGCTGAACGCGGACGCCCGTGGAAGGTGGCACCACCGTGATTCTGCAACGCATCGGGAACAGGGGACTGTTCCTGGGTTCCTTCTTCGACGGCGCCGCCAAGAAGAGCCCCTATCAGCGCATCACCCTCGACCACGAACTCGACATCGCACCGGAATTGGGCAGTGACCTCACCGTCTACGCCTGTGCGAACCTCGTCGCCGAAATGGCGTCCGCCCTGCGCGACCAGAATGTCCGCCCGGGCGACAAGGTCGCCGTATACAAACAGGACTCCTTCGACATCTTCCTGCTCATGTGCGCGGTGGCCCGTACCGGCGCCGTTCCCGTCGCCCTCTCCCCGAGCCTCGACGGCGAGACCGTGACACGGCTGCTGGAACGCTGCGCGTGGCCGCATCTGATCACCGACGAGAAGAAGCTGCGGGAGGAACTGCCCGCCGAGGTGGCCGGCCGCTGCGCCCGCGTCCTGCTGGTGACCGGCGAGGCCGAGGGCGCCACCGCGCTCCGGCGGAACCCGGCGGAGCACCCGCGCCCGTTCGCCAGGCCCCGGGCGGACCGACCCGCGCTGCTCACCCACACCTCCGGCACCACCGACGTGCCCAAACTGGTCGTCCACACGGCCCGTTCCCTGCGCGCCCGCTACCGCCCGCAGGCCCTCGGTGCCCGGTTGCTGATTCGCGGACGCGAAACCCTCGCCGTGCGGGTCTCGTTCGTCCACTCGCGTCTGGTCACCGCACTCGCCATCGCGCTGGACCGCGGCTTCCCGATCGTCATCACCAAGGACGCCACGCCCCAGCGGATCGCCGACATCTTCGCCGAGGTCAAACCCGGCGTCCTGGAGGCCCACCCCAACACGTTCGTCGAATGGGAGACGCTGGCCGACGACCCGCGCGGGCCCCTGTCCAACGTGCTCGCCCTCAGCTCCACGTTCGACGCCATCCACCCGCGGACCGTGCAGCGGATCCTGGGCGCCTCCCGGCGCCGGCGCCCCTTCCACCTGCAGCTGTACGGGCAGAGCGAGATCGGGCCGACCGTCGGCCGGGCCACCTCACGGCGGCGCGCGATGTCCGCCGACGGCCGGTGCGTCGGCTTCCCGTTCCCCGGGATGACCGCCGTGCGGGTCGTCGACCGCGACGGCCGTACGCCCGGCCCCGGCACACCCGGTTTCATCGAGGTGCGCTCCGACGGCCGGGCGCTCACCTACTTCGGCGAGGACGCGCGCTTCCGGCAGCAGCTCGACGACTGCTGGTGGCGCATGGGCGACGTCGGCCACCGCACCCGGTGGGGCTGTCTGCACGTCTCCGACCGCGAGGTCGACGTCATCCCCGGCTTCGGCAGCGCCCTGGAGGCCGAGGACACGCTCATGTCGCGGCTCGACGTCCTGCTGGAGGTCGTCGTCGTCCCCGGCGAGGAGGGCGCGCCGACCCCGGTCGTCGTCACCCGGGACGACACCCCGCTGGACCCCGCCCGGTGGGCCGCCGCCACCACGGGGCTCCCCGCCATGCGTCCTCCCGTCCAACTGCGCCTCGCCGAACTGCCGCGCACCGCCACCGCCAAGGTGCGGCGGCTGGAACTGGCCCGCCAGTTGTGGGCCCCGGACCCCGGCGCCCAGCCGGCCACGTGAAGGGGGAGGGTCACCTTGTCGCAGCGTAAGACGGCCGACCACGAGCGGCTGCTCGGCTGGCTGGACGCCCCGTCCGACGAACGCGGGATGCGGTTCCGGCTGGACGACGGCTCCTGGCAGCGACTCACCTACCGCGAACTGGCCCGCCGGACCCTGGGCGCGGGCGCCGCGCTCGCCGACGCCGGGGTGCGTCCCGGCGACGTCGTACCGCTGGTGGTGCCGGGCGGCGAGGACTTCGTCACGCAGTTCTTCGGGCTGCTGGCGATCGGCGCCACCCCGTCCGTACTGCCCCTGCCGCTCGCCCTGCGGGCGGGGGAGGGCTACCAGAGCCAGCTGAAGGCCATCACCGCCCGCATCCATCCCCGGCACGCGATCGCCGACCCGCGCTACCACGACATCGTCGGGGAGAACGTGGCCCGCATCGGCGGCGGCACCGAGGTCATCGCACCGCGCTACGCCGACCGCCCCGACGAGGCGCCGCGCGCCTGGGGCGACCTCGCCGTCCTCCAGTTCACCTCCGGCTCCCGCGGCTCCCCGCGCGCCCTGCGCGTCTCGGTCGCCAACCTGGCCGCCAACCTCCGCATGATCGGCAGCTGGATGGACCCGGTCGGCCACGGCGCGGTCACCTGGCTGCCGCTCTACCACGACATGGGTCTGGTCGGCGGACTGCTGGGCGCGCTGACCCTCCAGGTGGAGCACGCCCTGATGCGCCCGGAGCAGTTCGTCCGCGACACCCCCGGCTGGCTCGCCGAGTACGGCCGCACCCCGTACACCTCCATGTGCATGCCCAACTTCGGGTTCGAGCGGGTCCTGGCGACGGTCCGGCCCCACCATCTGGAGGGGCTCGACTTCTCCGCGCTGACCGCCGTCGTCAGCGGCGCCGAGCGGATCGACCCCGCGGTGCTGGCCCGGTTCGCCGCGCTGCTCGGCCCGTACGGCTTCGACGTCCGGGCACTCATGCCCGCGTACGGCCTGGCCGAGGGCACCCTCGCCGTCACCGGCGTCGGCAAGGGGGACCTGCCCCGGCTCGTGCGCGTCGGCGGACTGGAACGGCGCCTCGGCGAGAAACTGGACGTGCGCGAGAGCACCGAACTCAGCACCGAGCCGGTCGCCGAACCCTGGAACTGGCAGGTCAGCTGCGGTCCGCCGCTGGAGAGCGCGCGCGTGGAGATCCTGGACGAGGAAGGCGCCCCGCAACCGGAGGGCGTCCTCGGCGAGATCTTCGTCCAGGGCCCCTCGGTCGCCGAGGGCTACGCGGACGCGACCCCCGAGGACCTGGCCAGGCTGGGCGGCGGCAAGCTGTACACCGGCGACGCCGGATTCCTGCTGGACGGCGAGCTGTACGTGATCGGCCGGCTCGGCGACAGCGTGAAGATCAACGGCCAGAACGTCTTCGTCGAGGACATCGAACTGGAACTCGTCGCCTCCGGAGCCGTCTCCAAGCGCTACGCCACCGTCGTCGCCGGAGTCGTACGCGGCGAGCCACGCGTCCTGGTGGTCACCGAACGCCCCCTGGGCGACCGGCTCGACGACGTGCTGTCGGTCATCACGTCGTTCACCGGCGACGAGGGACGTGCCCAGGTGCTGACCGTCAAGCGGGGGACCATCCCGCTGACCTCCAGCCGCAAGCCCCGCCGCCGTTCGCTGTGGCTGGCCTACTTGGCGGGCGAACTGAAGGAGCGCAGCGACTCGTGAGTGTGGTGGACACACCGGCGCTGACCTCCCGCCTGTTCGCGGCGGGACCGTTCGGCGAACGCGTGGAGGAGGCCCGCGAACGGATCGCGGGACTGCTGCGGCAGACCTTCGAACCCGTCGCCCGACAGGCCGAGTCGGAAGGCCTGTTCCCTCGGGAGCTGCTGGCCGGACTCGGCGCCGCAGGACTCTTCCGGGAGCGCTGGGCGCAGGCCGACCCCGCCGAACCGTACGGCGATCCCGGACTCGCAGTGATCATCGCCGAGGAGAGCGGCCGGCTCGGGCACGCGGGCCTGTCGGTCGGGCTCAGCCTGCACTGCGAGACGGTCCTGTCGGTCCTCACCCGTTACGGCGACACCCCGCTGCTCGCCGAGTACCGGGACCGGGCGCTGGACGGACGGCTCGTGGGCTGCCTCGGCGCCTCGGAACCCACCGGCGGCTCGGACCTCAACGGCGTGCGCACCGTGGCCCGCAGGACTCCCGGCGGCTGGCACGTGACGGGCGAGAAGAAATACCTGTCGCTCGGCCTGGTCTGCGACATCGCCCTGCTGCTGTGCCGCCTCGACGAGGGCGCGGGACCGGTCGCCGGACGTCTCGGGCTGCTCGCCGTCCCCGCCTCCGGACTCACTCCCCGCAAGCGGCTCAGCAAGGCCGGCACCGCCGCGCTCGACACCACCTGGATGCTGGTCGACGCCGAGGTGCCCGAGGAGGCCCTGGTCGGCCGGCCCGGCAGCGGACTGCTCGTCGCGACCTGGGGGCTCAACCACGAACGGCTCTCCATCGCCGCCCAGGCCGTCGGCGGCGCCGCCCGCGCCATCGGCCTCGCCACCGCCCACCTCCAGCGCCGCG
Source organism: Streptomyces liliiviolaceus (assembly GCF_018070025.1). Taxonomy (NCBI): domain Bacteria; kingdom Bacillati; phylum Actinomycetota; class Actinomycetes; order Kitasatosporales; family Streptomycetaceae; genus Streptomyces; species Streptomyces liliiviolaceus. The sequence goes on along the minus strand of NZ_JAGPYQ010000001.1, from coordinate 5,193,803 downwards.
AGCAGTTCGGCGGACCGCTCATGGAGCAGCAGGCCCTGCGGCTGCGCCTGGCCGAACTGTCCTCCCGGCTGGTGGCGCTGCGCTTCGCCGTCTACGCCGCCGCCCAGGGCGTGCCGGTGCCGGGCGCGTGCGGCACCCGGGAGATCGCGGCGCTCAAGACCACCGCGGCCCGGTTCGTCGCCGAGGTGACGAGCGAGTGCATGCACCTGTTCGGCGGCCCCGGCTATCTGGAGGACGAGACACCGATGTCCCGCATGTGGCGCGACTCCCGACTGGCCCGGATCGGCGGCGGGACCGACGAGATGCTGTGGGAACTGGTCGCCGGCGGACTGGTCCCCGACGACGCCGCCTACGACGAGAGTGTCGACCTCGGATGAAACTGCTGCTCACCGGAGTCACCGGACAACTCGGCACCGCCGTCGCCGAGATCGCGCCCGAGCGCGGTGTCACGCTCGTGCCCCTGGTACGCCCCGCCCGCCCCGGCCAGGTCCCCTTCGAGCGGGCCTTCCCGTCCCTGGCCGCCGTCCAGGTCACCGGCGACGTCCGCGAACCCCTGTGGGGCCTAGGCGAAGCCGATCTGGACGCGCTCGCGGACGACGTGGACGCCGTCGTCAACCTCGCCGGGGACACCAACTGGGCGGGCAGCGGCCGCGACCTGTACGCCGTCAACGTCCTGGGCGCCCGCAACGGCTACGACGTGGCCCGTGAACTGCAACGCCGCTCCGGCCGCCGCGTGGCCTACGTCCAGGCGTCCTCGATCTACGTCGTCGGCGGCACCCTCGGCCGCATCGCCGAGACACCGCTCGCCCCCGACCGCCACCGCACCGCGTACGAACACAGCAAGTGGCTGGCCGAACGGGAACTGGAGCGGCAGCACGGGCCCGGCGGCCCCGACATCCTCATCAGCCGGGTCGCCGCACTGCTCGGCGACTCCCGCACCGGCGCCACCCGCAAGCGCAATTCGCTGTACCTGCTGGCCGAACGGTGGGACGAACTGCCCGGCCGGGTCCTGCCCGCCATGCGCGGCGCCAAGGTCGACGTCCTGCCCCGCGACCTGGCGGCCGGCACCCTGCTGGACTCGGTGGCCGGACTGCGCCGGTCGGGACCTCACCCCGAGCCCGTCATCACCCATCTCTCGGCCGGGGAACGGGCCCCGACCCTGCGGGCCCTGCTGGAGACGGCGCGCGCCCTGTCGCCCCTGGCCTTCGGCAAATGGGTCCGGCTCGTGCCCGCCTCCGCCGAACAGGTGCTGTGGCTCTCGGCCAACGCCGAACGTTTCCTGCCCCTCTCACCGGCCTGGCGCAACAGCCTCATCGGGCTGCGCTACATCGGTCTGGACCGGGTGATGGAACGCGGACGGCTGGCCCAGTTGGTCGACGGACGACTGCCGGAGCCCTCCGCCGAACTGCTGGCCCGGCTGCTGTTCGACCTGCCGGAGCCCCAACGGCCCCTGGCCCCCGCCGACCACGGATTGTCGAGGTTCCTGGCATGAACGTGTTGATCCTGGGCGGCTCCGGATTCCTCGGCACGGCCGTGGCGCAGGCCTGCGTCCGCTCCGGCGCCACGGTCCGGGTCCTGTCACGCTCCGGCCGCGCCACCGCCGGCGAGGGCGTACGCGGCGACGTACGGCTGCCGCGCCTCGGCCTGTCCGCCGCCGAGCTGGCCCGGGTCCGGACGGAGACCACCCACGTCGTGTTCTGCTTCGGCTCGGTCTCCTGGACCTCCGGACCCGGCGAGGTCCTGGAGACCCACAGCTCCGGGACCCGCTCGGCACTGGCCTTCCTGCGGGAACTCCCGCACCTGCGGCAGGCCGTGCACGTCTCCTCACTGCTCGCGCTCGGCCGCTCCGAGGGCCGGATCACCAACCGCGAGCTGTACACGGGCCAGCGGTTTCGCAACTGGTACGAGTACGGCAAGTACTGCGCCGAACGCCTCGTGCGGGACACACCCGAACTGCCCGTCGGCGTCGTGCGCTTCGGCCCGGTGCTCGGACCCGACCCGCGCGGCGGACGCCCCGACACCCGGCACGGACTGCCGATGGCGTTCCCTCACCTGCTCGCGGGCTACCCCGTCCATCTGGCCCGCCGAGGCGACTTCCCCTGCTGGATCACCGATGTGTCCTCGGCGGCGGAGATCGTGCTCAAGGCCCTCGACAAGCCCATCGGACGGGCCACCTGGACCTGGTTCGACCCGGCGCTGCCCACCCTCGGCGAGGTCTTCACCGAGGTGTGCCGGCCCTGGGGCGTCGTACCGAAGATCGTGGAGGCCGCGCCACTGGGCCGGTTCACCCGACTGATCGGTGAACGCGTCGGCACCCCAAGGGAGTTGGCCGACTACGCCGAGCCCTGGCTCGACCTGGACGTCGACGTCCTCAAGGAGATCCCCGAACCCTGGCCGGTCCCCGACCCCGACTACCTGGGCGCGACCGGCGAGGCCCTGCGGGCAGGCACGGCAAGCACGGAGACCTTGCGGGCAGGCGCGGAGAAGAGGGCCCTTTCATGACCGCGCGACCCGCGTCGGTGGACACCGACCCGCATCCGTACTTCACCGTCTACTCGGCGGGCAACTTCGGCGAGGTGGCCCCCCAGCGGCTCTCGCCCATGTCCTGGTCGCTGGTGGGCGATCCCATGGAACGCGGCACCCGCGCCCTGGCCCGGCGGCTGTGGGGGCGCCCCGCGTGGGCCGAGGGCGGCCACTACGTCTTCGTCGGCTACTTCGGCTGCCGCCCGTACCACAACCTGGCCGCGTACTGTCATCTGTCCGCGTCCATCCCGGGCCTGCGGCCCAGCGACGTCACCGACGCCTACTTCGAGGGCGTCGACTCCCCGGCGGAACTCACCGCCCTGCGCTCCGGCCGGACCCGCCAGTGGGCCGGCTCCGCCCGGCTGCTGCGCGAGATGCGGGACGCCGGACCACGGCTGCGCGCCCTGGAGGAACAGGTCGCCGAACTGGAGTGGGGGCTGCGCGCCGCGACCACCGCGAACAGCCCGATCGCCCTGGCCGGGGTACTGCGTGACGCACAGCCCGTCCTGGAGGAGGCATGGGCGGTGCACATCCTCACCACCTCCGGTCTCGTACCGGTGCGCGCACTGCAACGCCGGGTCTACGGCAAGCTGCTGCGGCACGGCGAGGAGATCGCGCACTGGCTGACGCGGCCCCGCGAACTGGTCTGGGACCGGCTGCACACCGCCGCCTCCACCCTCGACCCCCACGGACCGGGCGACTTCCTGTCCTCGTCCTTCTACGAGGTCGCCGACGGACTGGCCCCCTGGCAGGACTACGCCGTGCGGCACAAACAGGTCGCGAGCGGCGGCACCGAGGCCGCCGTCGCCCCGATCGACCCGGCCGAGGCGCTCGCCGGGATGGTGTCCCCGTGGCGCAGCCGCACCGTACGGTCCCTGGCGGTCGCCGTCGGCGAGATGATGGCCGGCCGCGAACACTCCAAGTCGCTGGCGATGCGCACCCTGCACATCTACCGGCGGCTGCTCCCGGCGCTGGCGACCTCACTCGGAGAGGACGCCGAGCGGCTGTGGCCGTATCTGACACTGCGGGAGTTCACGGATCTGGCGACCTCACCGGGACGGATCGAACGGGCCCGGCCGCGGGTCGAGGCCTGCCGGGCGGCGCTCGCCACCCCGATGCCCGAACACCTCGACCTGAGCGCCGGCGACGACGTCATGCGGCCGTGGCTCAGCACGACACCCCAGGAACAGCGCGGCGTGGCGCCGGGCATCGGCACCGGCACGGTGATGGCCCCGCAGGACGACCTGCCCGACGAACCGGTGATCATCGTCTGCTCGTCGGCGGACGCGGACATCGCCCCGTTGCTGCCCTTCGCCGAAGGCGTCCTCAGCGAACGCGGCAGCGACCTGTCGCACATCGCCATCCTCGCCCGCGAGTACGGGATTCCCTGCGTCGTGGGCTACCCCGGAGCCGCCTCCCTGCCCGCGGGCACGGCCGTCTCCATCAATGGCAGTACCGGAGAGGTGAACATCTTTGACCGTTCCTGACCGCACTTCGACACCCAGTGAGGCGCTCACGGCACTGGAGGAGATCTACGCCAAGGTCAAACGGGTCCAGCGGGACCTGCGGCCGTCCGACCGGATCGTCCAGGACCTGGGCGTCGACTCGCTGGCCACCCTGGAGATCCTGCTCGCCCTGGAGGAACGCTTCGGCGTGGCGCTGGTGGACAACCCCCGCACCGCCGGGATCTCGACGGTCGGCGACCTCGTAGGACTCCTCGACGAACTGCGCGCCGACCGCGCCTCCTGACGCCCCCTGCCCGACGACCACCCGACGACGATGTGACCACCCGACGACCGTCCGACCACGACGACGGGAGATGCCGTGCTTCCCGACACCGCCGCGTTCGATGTGCTCCACGTGCTGGCCCTCAAGGGGATGGCCGCCACCGATCCCCTGGTGGCGGGCAGCCGCTACGAGCGCGAGGACGTGCTCGCCGAACTGGAGAAGCTGCGCGCGGACGGGCTCGCCACCCACATGGAGCGCCGCGGTCTGTGGCGCGTCACACCCGAGGGACGCGACCGGCACGCCGCGCTGCTGGACGAAGACCTCACCGGCGACGCCCGCGACCGACTGCGACCGGAATATGAGCGCTTCCTGCCGCTGAACGACCGGTTCAAGGAGCTGTGCACCCGCTGGCAGCTCCGTGACGGCGTGACCAACGACCACACCGATCCTGCGTACGACCGGGCGCGGTTCGACGAACTCGGCGCGCTGCACGAGGAGTCCATGCCGGTCGTGGACCGGCTCACCGCCGTGCGCCCCCGCTTCGGGCGCTACACCGACGGGCTCACCCGCGCGCTGATCCGCCTGCGCGGAGGGGAGCAGCAGGCGTTCACCGGTGTGCTGTGCGACTCGTACCACGACGTGTGGATGGAGCTGCACCGCGATCTGCTGGTCTCGCTGAAGATCGAGCGGGAGACCGAGGAACGGGACAGGACGCCACGATGAGCGGCCCCGACGCACTGCTGCGGCTCACCGGCGACCTCGGGCTGCCCGGGGACGCCGGAGACCGCGACCGGAGCGTGCTGGGCGGCAAGGCCGTGGGGCTCGCCGCACTGCTGCGGGCCGGGGCGGCGATCCCCGACACCTGGGTGGTGCCGGTCGGCGCCGCTCCCACCTCCGCGGCACTGGCTCGGCTCACGGCCGTGGCGCCGCGCTGGGCGGTGCGCAGCTCGGCCACGGTCGAGGACGGTACCGGCCTGAGTTACGCCGGCCTGTTCCGCAGCGAACTCGACGTCCCGGCCGAGAAGGTGGCCGACGCGATCGCCGCCGTCAGGGCCTCGGCGCACAGCGGCCGGGTCGCCGCATACCGGGAACGGACGATCGCCGGACCCCTCGACGTGGAGATGGCGGTGCTGCTCCAGCCGTTCCGTCCTCCGGTACGCAGCGGCCTCTGGCTGGGCCGCGGGCCGGGCCGGGGCCGCCTGGAGTGGACCGAGGGCAGCGGGGAGACGCTGGTCTCCGGTGCCGTCACCCCCGCCTGGGAGGAGTGGACGCCGGAGGGACGTACAGCTGGATCGGAGCGCGACGCGTGGGAGTGCGGAGGGCAGCCCGTCGGCGCGGCGTGCGCGATGGTGCAGGAGGCACTCGGCGTCCCGGCCGACCTGGAGTTCGCACAGCTCGAAGAGACGCTGGTGTGGCTCCAGTTCCGTCCGATGACGGCCGCGCTCGGCGAGGCGCCGGCTGAAAGGGCCGCCCAGCCCGGCGACCGGCGAACCGACCAGCCTGCCGATGAGCGTGGTCAGCGGCTCGTGCGCGGCATCGCGGCCTCCGGCGGTCTGGCCACCGCTCGGGGCCTGCGGCTGCGGGACGTCGACGATCCGCGCTGGGAGCCCGGCGCGGTTCTGCTGACGGAGCACACCGACCCGGACTGGGTCCCGCTGATGGCGGAGGCGGCCGCTCTGGTCACCGCCGAGGGCGGCATGCTGTGCCACGCGGCCATCGTCGCCCGGGAGTTGGGGGTGCCCTGCGTGACCGGGGTGGGCGCCGCGGCGCTGGCCCGCCTGGGCTCGGGACGCCCGCTCGCGGTCGACGGCTCGGCCGGAACGGTGGCGGTGCTGTGATTCCCGTACGGGAGGCACTGGCCGATCTTGCCGACGAGCAGCGGGAGTTCGCCGCGCTGCTGGGGGCCCTCCAGGACGCGGACTGGCCGCGGCCCTCGGCGGCGGACGGCTGGACCGTCGCCGACCAGGTGGCGCATCTCGCCGACACCGAAGAGGTCGCCGCGGACACCCTGGCCGACGGGCCGCGCGCCTTCACGAGGACCGTGCCCCGGTACGCGACGGCCGAGGACTTCACCGCCGCGGGCTGCCGCCGGGGCGACGGACTTCCGCCCGGTGACCTGACCGCGTGGTGGGACCGCGCCGCAGCGCGAACCCGTCGACTACTGGCCGAGCGTGCCCCCGAGGACCGCGTGGCCTGGGGCTTCGGCATGAACACGGAGACGTTCGCGGCCGCCCGGCTCATGGAGCACTGGGCGCACGGCCTCGACATCCGTGACGCACTGGGACTCCCGGTGGACGAGACACCACGGCTGCGCCGGATCGCCGTCCTCGGCCACTCCACCCTGCACTACGCGCTGGCCATGGGCCGGGTGCGGCGGCCCCAAGGTCGCACTCTGCGCCTGGAGTTGACTGAGCGCGACGGCACTGGACACATGGTCGGCCCGGCCGACGCCACCGATGTGCTGCGCGGCTCGCTGCTGGCATGGTGCCGGGTCGCGACCCGGCGCGTGCGCGGCAGCCCGGCCGCACCGAGCGCATCCGGCGCACCGGCCGCCGAAGGTGACCTGGCCGCCAAAGGCGAACTGTCCGCCGAGGGTGAACTGGCCGAACTGGCCGTGCTGCACGCCCGGGCCTATCTATGAACGGCCGTGACGCGATCCTTTCGGTCGGCTGAAACGAGTGGAGGCATGCGGAAGGGGTGGAAGCTGTCAAGCCGGTAGTGTGACGGCATGGTCAAGGTGGAGAAAGAACAGACAATCGCCTGTACACCGGAAGCCTTTCTCGGCTTTGTGCTGGACGTCGAGCGGTACATCGAAGTCGACGACAAGATCGGCGCGATCTCCTGGGTGCGCAGGGACGGCAATCTCACCGAGTTCAAGTTCCAGCCACGACTGCCCGGACTGCGCCTTCCGGAGCCGAAAGCAATTGCCCAGATGCGGCTCACCCCGGGCAAAAGCATCGACATTCAGCTGGCTCCGCTGCCTCTCAACAAGTTCAACCACCGCATGGCGGAATTCGGCGCACGGTTCTCCTGCGAGCCCGTGGACGACGGGATCCGGGCCACGCGGATGATCTCCTTCCGCTTCAACCCCTTCACCCGGTGGATGCTCGACCCGGTACTCAGGCGCACACTGCCCACGTCCGTCGAACGTGAACTGCGGTTGAGCAAGGCGATTCTGGAACGCGGCGAAACCGGATAGCCTCGGAAAGGCGATCCGCGCACAGATCGACGACAAGGGGAAACCCATGCCCGTATCGGCGAACGACGCGATCCCGGACGCCAATCCGGACGCCAGTGCGGCCGCGACCCCGGACCCGACCGGGGAACGATACGCGCATGTCATCGTCATCGGCGCGGGATTATCGGGAATTGCCGCGGCGGTCAAACTGCGACGCGGCGGCATCACGGACTTCCTGATCCTGGAGAAGGCCGACCGGGTCGGCGGGACCTGGCGGGAGAACACCTATCCGGGCTGCGCCGTCGACATTCCCTCGCCGATCTACTCCTTCTCCTTCAACCCCAATCCGGAGTGGAGCAGGAACTTCGTCGGCCAGCCCGAGCTGCTGTCCTACATCGAGGCCACCGTCGACAAGTTCCGTCTGGCCCCGCGACTGCGCCTCGGCACCGAACTCCTCGACGCCTCCTGGTCCCAGGAGCGCCGGCGCTGGGTGCTGGACACCAGCCGGGGACGGTACATCGCCCAGCACGTCGTCTTCGCCTCCGGCCTCCTCCACGAGCCGATCGTCCCGGACCTGCCAGGACTGGACGCCTTCCCCGGGCCCGTGTTCCACTCGGCCCGCTGGAACCACGACGTGGACCTGACCGGCAAACGGGTCGCCGTCGTCGGCACCGGCTGCTCGGCCGTCCAGCTCATCCCCGAGATACAGCCACAGGTGCGCGAGCTGTACGTCTTCCAGCGCACCGCCGCCTGGGTCATGCCCCGGCTCGACTTCCGGGTCCCACGGCCCGTCCAACGCCTCTTCCGGCACGTACCGTTCACCCAGCGGCTGTTCCGCGGGATCTGCGACGCCGTCCTCAGGACGCTGGCGCTCCTCATGCGCCGCGCGCGCGTCGCACGGCTGCTCACGCCGGTCGGCAAACGCGTCCTCAAACGCCAGGTGCCCGATCCGGAACTGCGCGCCCGGCTCACCCCGGACTTCACCATCGGCTGCAAACGGCTGCTGCTCTCCAACACCTATCTGCCCGCCATGTCCCGGCCCAACGTCCGGCTCGTCCCGCACGCCCTAGCCGCCGTCGAGGGCAGCGAACTCGTCGCCGCGAACGGCGAGCGCGCCGAAGCGGACGTCATCGTCCTCGGCTCCGGTTTCGAGCTGCGCCATCCGCCGATCGCCGAACGCATCCGGGGCCGCGACGGCGGGACGCTCGCCGACACCTGGGCTGTCGACAGCCCCGAGGCCTACCGGGCGACCACCCTGCCGGCCCTCCCCAACGCCTATCTGCTGCTCGGCCCGAACATCGTCATGTACAACTCGCTGCTCGCGCTCGCCGAGGCCCAGCTCGACTACATCGTCGACGCGATCCGCACCGCACGCGACCGCGGCCTCGACGCCCTGGAGATCAGGCCCGAGCCGTTCCGCTCGTTCAACGACGAGGTGCAGCGCGGTCTCGCCTCGACCGTCTACAACAACGGCGGCTGCACCAGCGTCTACCTCGACGAGAAGGGCAAGAACTTCGTCACCTGGCCCTGGTCCACCAAGCGGCTGCGCAAGGACCTGGCCCGCTTCGACATCGAGAACTACGCCACGACCCCCGCGGAGCGCTGAATGTACGACTACACCCAGCCCCTCAAGCGCAGCGAAGCCAGCCGGGCGAAGGTACGGCAGCCCACGGACATCGAGCTGCGCGGCCGGCACTGGACCCTGCTGCCGGACGTGTTCTCCCCGGCCGACTCCAGATCCAGCCTGGCCCATCTCGATCTGCTGAAGTTCCCGGTCGGCGGGACCTTCCTGGAGATCGGCTCCGGAACCGGACTGATCGCCGTCAGCGCCGCCCTCGCCGGCTGCCGCGCCGTCCACGCCACCGACCTCAACCCCGCCGCCGTCCGCAACACCGCGCTCAACGCGGAGCGCTTCGGCGTAGCGCACCAGGTGACCAGCGTCGAGAGCGACCTCTTCGACGGCCTGGGCGACGCACCCGCCTTCGACGTCGTCTACTGGCACTCCAACAACGTGTGGGCCCCGCCCGAACTCGACATCAACGTGCACGAGTTGGCCTATGTCGACCCCGGATACGACGCGCACCGACGGTACTTCCGCGAGGCCCGGCGTCATGTGGCGCCCGGGGGACAGGTGCTGATCGCGCTGAGCAGCCGCGCCGGCCGCGCCGAACTCGAAGAGCTGGCGGCGGCCGAGGGACAGGCCCTGCGGACGGTCGACACCACGACCGTGGCGGAACCGGAGGGCCCGGTGGTCTACGAACTGCTGGAGGTCGTCCCCCTGTGACCGCCGGCCCGCCACCGGCCGCGCCCTCCTCGTGAGACCGCCGCCCGCCGCTCGCTCGTCCCACACCGCCCGAGAAGAGGCCACCCTTGATCTTTGACAAGCTGCTGGCTCTGCCCAGCGACGCCGAGCCCTGGATCGTCGACCATCAGCCGATCATCGTCGCCGCCCGGGACGAGCGGATCGCGCCGAGCGAGATAGCGGACGCCGCCGCGCGGGCCGCCACCGCGCTGCGCTCCCACGGAGTCGTCCCGGGGGAGCGGTGCGTCGTCTGGCTGGAGTCCCCGACCGACATCATCGTCGCCTACGCGGCCATCACCGCGCTCGACGCCGTGCCCATCCTCCTCAGCCCGACCCTCCCGGGCCCGGTCGCCGCCTCGATGGTGGAGAACGTCTCCCGGATCACCGCCGTGATCGCCACCGACGACCGGCTCGCGACCAGCGAGAAGACCTTCCCGGACATCGGTCGCCTCGTTGACTGGCGTGACATCGCCGCCGAACTCCCGGAGCACCCGAGGATCTCCCGGCGCCGCGAGGTGGCCTCCGACGCCCCGTACGTCATCGTCCACACCTCCGGCACCACCGGCACCCCGAAACTGGCCGAGTGCTCCAGCGCCAGCATCCGCTTCAACGCCCGGGTGCAGGCGGTCATCCACTGGCTGTCCCGCCTGGACGGACACCTCGCCCTGGTCATCTCCCCGGTGCACGGCCGGACCGTGGTCGGCATCCTCGCCGCGCTCATGCGGCGGGCACCCCTCCTGCTGCTGCAGGACGACTCACCGGACAACGTGGACCGGATGCTCAAGCGCCACCGGCCCGTCTACCTGGAGACCCACCCCAACACCTTCCGCGCCTGGCAGCACCTGGCGCCCGGCGGAGCCTTCCGCTCGATCCGCTTCTTCGGCGCCGGATTCGACGTCATCCACCCCGACACGGTCGCCGCCCTGCTCGGGGGCTCGGCCCACCGGTTCGCCGTCTGCGTCGAGGTGTACGGACAGAACGAGACCGGCCCCATCGCCATCCGCAGCCATCTGAAGGGCATGCAGAGGGTGACGCGCGCACTGCGCCGGATCCAGCGGTCCAAACTGCTGCGCGGACATCCCGCCGGACCGCACTTCCCGTTCTGCCGGGTCCGTATCGTCGACGACTCCGGGCGCACGGTACCGGCCGGCACCCCCGGCCGCATGGTGGTCAACACCCCCGGTGTCTTCTCCGGGTACATCAACCGGCCGGACCTGACCTCCCGGAACTACCCCGACAACCGCTGGTGGGACACCGGCGACTGGGGGACGAAGTCGCGCACCGGCCGCATCACCCTGATCGACCGCCAGGTCGACAAGGTCTCCGGCGCCATCAGCGGCATCGGCATCGAGGACATCCTGCTGGAGACCTTCCCCGAGTTCCTGGAACTGGTCGTCCTGGAGATGGACGGAACCCTCCAGCCCGTCCTGTCGCTGCGCCCCGGCACCGAGTTCCGACAGCGCGCATGGGCGTCCGCGGCCGGCCGCCTGGCGAAGATGGCCGAGCCGATCGTCATCCCCGACCACGACTTCCCCCGGACCGTCACCGGGAAGATCCAGCGGGAGCAGCTGAAGAAGACGCTGGCCGATCGCCGCCCGGCCGACCAGAGCCGTTCCGTACGCCTTTGAGGGAGCGTTCGTATGACCGCCACCAGCGCGTCCGAGGCCACCAAGAGCTCCACGGCCTCGAAGGCCATGGGATACGTCCGGCTGGGCAAGGTCCGGATCTACCACCATGCCTACGGTTGGATCCTCGCCCTGCTCCTGCTGCGCCTGGACGGCCATGTGGGACGTGACACCGCGCCCGCGCTCGCCCTGCTCCTGCTGATGGTGCTCGCCACCCAGTGGAGCGGGGGCGCCGCCGACGACCTCGGCGGCTTCCGGGACGGCAGCGACGCCCGCAACTACGCGGGCCGGCCGCCCGGCACCGTCGCCAAGAAACCCCTCCTCACCGGGGTGCTGACGGAGACGGAGGCGGTCCGGTTCGGTGTCGTGATGTGGGTGATCGCGGTCGCGGCCGGGCTCCTCGCCGTGTTCACCCTGGACGGCAAAGCGCCGCTGGCCGCCGTGCTGGTGATGCTCGTGGGCCAGATCGCCTCGGTGCAGTACTCGACGGGACTGAAGCTCAGCTATCTGCCGGGCGGACTCGAAGTCACCATCTTCTACGTCATCGGCTGCATAGGCCTGGTGCCGTACTGGCTGGTCGCGGGCCAGGTCACCGCCGAAGCCCTGTTCACGGCAGCCCTCGTGGGGGTGTGGTTCCTGCTGATCGTGTCCTACGGGAACGCCTCCGACAAAGAGGGTGACTCCGAGGTGTCCCGGCACACCATGGCCGTGCTGCTGCCCCTCGGCGCGTTCAAGGTCTTCCTGTCCCTGCTCTTCGTCGCCAGCGTCACCCTGCTGACCCTGCTGTTCACCACCACCCGGTTCGACCCGCTGCTCGCCCTGACGGTCGTGCCCGTCGTCGTCCTGCACGCCGTACAGCTGTACTTCGGCGCCGGGAAGGAAGAGTGGCGCAAGGCGCGGTTCATCGGGCTCAGCTCGGTCGACCTGGGCTGCCTGGGACTGGCACTCGCCTTCGTACTGGCATGAGGGAGGCAGCGGACGCCGGCATGACGGCGGCGTACATCACGGGTTTCGGCGGCGCGGACGACATCCGGGTGGGCCGGCTGCCCAGACCCGCCCCAGGCCCGCACGAAGCACTCGTGCGGGTCGACGCGGTCGCCGCGAATCACGTCGACACCTTCGTCCGCTCCGGCGCGTACGCGACCGACGTGCCGTTTCCCTTCGTCATCGGGCGGGACCTCGTCGGTACCGTCGCCGCGCCCGCCGGTCCGTTCGCGGCCGGCGACCGGGTGTGGTGCAACAGCCTCGGCCACGACGGCAGACAGGGCTCGTTCGCCCGGTACGCCGCCGTCCCGGTGGACCGGCTGTATCCCCTGCCCGCCGGGGTCGACCCGGAGCGCGCGGTGGCCGTTCTGCACACGGCGGCCACCGCGCATCTCGGCCTGTTCCGCACCGCCCGCCTCCAGGAGGGCGAGACGATCCTCGTCCAGGGCGGCGGCGGAGGGGTCGGCAGCGCCGTCGTCCGGCTCGCGGCCACGGCCGGCGCGCGGGTGATCGTCGTCGACCGTGCCGAGAACGCCGAGTGGTGCCGCGCCTGCGGAGCCGACCAGGTGCTCGACCGCGACGACCCGAAAACCCCCGAGGCCGTCCGTGACCTGGCACCCGGCGGAGTGGACGTGCTCTGGGACTGCTCAGGACACCACGACTTCGAGGCGACCGTCCCGCTGCTCGCCCGGGGCGGTCGCGTCGTGCTCACGGCCGGGCTCCGGGTACGCGCCGTCCTGCCCGTCGGAGCCGTGTACACCCGGGACATCAGCGTGCGCGGCTTCGTCATCAGCAACGCGTCCGCGGCCGAACTCGCCGAAGCCGCCCACGACATCAACCGCGAACTGGCCCGAGGCCGCCTCAAGGGCAGGGTCCGGGCCAGGCTTCCGCTGACCGAGGCCGCCCGCGCCCACCGTCTGCTGGAGGGCCGCGAGGGCGCGGGCGGCCTGGGCCGCGTGGTGCTGCTCCCCGAAGACCTGGGCGACAGCGTCTGAACAGGGCCGACAAGGAAGGAAGGCACACGTGCCGCGTCTGCTGAGCAAGGAATGGTGGGAAGAACGGGTCCTGCGCATGTACGACTCGTGGCGGGACCCGGTGACCTGGCATGTCACGGAGACACCGGAAGGACCGGGTGATCTGCGGCAGTTCAAGCGGCGCCGCTTCGCCCTGCTCGTCACTTACAAGCGCAACGGTGACGCCGTACCGTCGGCGATGTGGTTCGGCCTCAAGGATGGCCGGGCCTATCTGAGGACCGGCTGCGACTCCTGGAAGGTGCGCCGGATGCGGAACAACCCGCAGGTCCTGTTCGCGCCGTCCAACATCCGGGGCAAGCCGAAGGGCGCGGTCCTCGCGTGCACGGCGCGCATCCTGCCGGACGAGGAGAAACCGGCAGCCGCGCGGATCATCGCGGGCGCGTACGGCGCGGGCCGCAAGCTCTACGACCGTACGGTCGCCACGGTCTACGAGGAGGCGGCCTACATCGAGATCACTCCCGACGCCCTGCTGAAGACGGAAGCGGCCACGCGGGCGAGGGCGGAGGAAGAGGCCGCCGGGCGGCGCGTGGAGCAGGCGCGGGACTGACTGGGCGGTGCCTGTGGGCGGGTGAACGCGGGTCGGGACCAGGGGAGTTGTCACCTTTCCCGGTCACGGTCCGCGTTCGCGCAGCCCGGCCCTGGCGTGCAGGGCCCGCAGTGGCTTCGGCGCCCACCAGTTGCCCTTCCCGACCAGCCGCATGAACGCGGGCACCAGAAGGCCCCGTACCAAGGTGGCGTCCATCAGGACCGCCAGCGCCAGTCCGAGTCCGATCGCCTTGAGATAGACGATGCCCGAGATGAGGAAACCCAGGAACACGATGGAGATCAGCACCGCCGCGGCCGTGATCATCGAGCCGGTGCGTTCGAGCCCCCGGGCCACCGACGCCGTGTTGTCTCCGGTTCTGTCGTACTCCTCCTTGATACGGGACAGCAGGAACACCTCGTAGTCCATCGACAGCCCGAACGCGAGGCAGAACAGCAGCAGTGGCACGGTCCAGGTGATCGAGTCCGTCACCACGAAGTCCCCGACCACGCCCTGTAGATGGCCCTCCTGGAACCCCCACACCAGCACGCCCAGAGTGGCGCTCAGGCTCAGGCAGTTGAGGACCAGCGCCTTGAGGGGGAGCAGCAGACTGCCCGTGAACAGGAACAGCACCACGAAGGAGCTGACCGCGATCACGGCGAGGGCGGCGGGCAGCCGGGCGTTCATCGAGTCGATGGAGTCGGTCAGCTCCGCCGCGGGCCCGCCCACCTGCACGGCGTACGGAGCCGGAAGGCCTCGCAGGTGTTCCACCAACTCCCGCCCCTGCTCCGACATCGACTGGTCGCGCGGGACCACGGACAGATAGGTGCTGTCCTCGGCGCCGAACCGAGCGGAGTGGACCGACGGCTCCTGTACGAGTCGGCCTCCGGCGAAGGTCCCGGCCTCGCTGTCCACCCGCGCCACCCCGTCGAGCCCGGACAACCGCTCGGCGTACGGGGCCACGCGGCGGGCGCCGGGTCCCGGTGTGTCGCTCAGGACCACGTTGAGGGCCTGGGTCTCCTGCGCCCGGAAGTTGTCCCGGAGGACGCCACCGACCTGCCGGGCCTGGCTGTCGGCCGGGAGCACCCGCTCGTCCGGCAGGCTCAGCCGCAGGCCGAGGAAGGGCGCGCCGAGCAGCAGCAGAAGCGCGACGACGGCGCCGGCGACCGGCAGCGGGAACCGCATGACGCCCATCGCGAGCCGGTGCCAGAACCCCTCCTCGGCCGCGCGTTCCCCGGCCGCACGCCCGCCGTTGCTCCGTGCTGCGGCCTTCGCGGCCTTCGCGGACCGGCGGCCGGGAAGCCGTCCCTTCTCGATGCGATGGTCCAGCACCTTGAGCAGCGCGGGCAGGAAGGTGAGCGAGACGACGGCGGCGAGCAGTGCGGTCGGGATCCCGGCGTACGCGAACGAGCGCAGGTAGTAGAACGGGAACACCAGCAGCGCGGCGAGTGCCAGGGTGACCGTCACCGAGGAGAACAGCACGGTACGGCCCGCTGTACGCAGCATCAGGGTGAGCGCCTGGTCGGTCCCGGCGCCCCGGTCCCGTTCCTCCCGGTAGCGCTTGATGAGGATGAGGCTGTAGTCGATGGCGAGGCCGAGCCCCAGACCGGTGGCGACGTTGCTCGCCAGCGCGGACACCTCGGTGAAAAGGGTCAGGACCCGGATGACCAGGAGGACGGACAGGATCGTCAGCCCGCTGACCAGCAGCGGCACCAGGGCGGCGACGACACTGCGGAACACGAACAGCATCACGACGAGCAGGACCGGGAAGGTCACGGCCTCTATCTTGAGGAGGTCCTTCTCCGTGGTCTCGGACATCTCCTTGTCGGCGAGGGCGTGGCCGCCCACCCGGACGTCCAATCCCCGGGATGTGTGCCGGTAGCGGTTTTCCAGCCGTTCGAAGGTGTCCTGGACCTGGTCCTCGTCGCCGGAGATCCGGGCCATCACGAGGGCCTGCTGTCCGTCCTTCCCGCGCAGCGGCTCGGCCTTGCCCAACGACCAGTAGGAGACGGCTTGTTCGACGCCCGGTTCGCGGGCCACCCGGGCGGTGAGCCGCGCGCCCGCGGCGGCGACGGCGGGGGAGTCCACCCCTCGCTCGTCGGAGACCAGGAGGACGAGGTCCGGGGCGCCCGCCCCGAATCTGTCGTCCATCGCCTTCGCGGTGTGCGCCGATTCCGTCGAGTCGTCGACGAACCCTCCGGCGGACAGCTCCTGGAGCACGCTCCCGCCGAGCGCACCCGCGACGACGAACAGGACTCCGGACAGATACAGCACAAGTCGGCTGCGGCGGCGGGCGAGTCGGGCCAGTGAGGCGAACACGTCGGCTAGTTCCTCTCGCGTCGCGGCTTCCTGGACGAGCGGTTCAACCGCAGTGCGCGCAGCAGCGTGCCGGGCGCGGCCAGGGAACTGGGATGACTGCGCATATAGGTCACGGAGTTGAAGCGCACGGCGACCTCCCGGTCCGTGATGGAGGCCTCGGCGATCTGCTCGGCGCACCACTTCGTGAGCCGGTAGCCGCGCGGGTAGGGGCCGTGCACATCGGGACGGGCCAGGTCGGCGGCGGTGGACAGCTGCCAGGCCGCGTCCACCACGACGCGCTGGTCGGCGAAGAAGGCGCGGGCAGGCCTGCGCAGATCCGGCTGCGACCGCAGGTGGTGGGAGAGGGCGGACGCGTGCAGGGCCGCCGACGACATGCCCTGTCCGTAGATCGGGTTGAACGAGGCGACCGCGTCACCCACGCTGATCAGCCGCGCCGGGAACCGTTTCAGCAGGTGGTAGTCGCGGCGGCGGCTGTCGGCCTGGTGGTAGGTGAGGATGTCGCCGAGCTGTTCGCCCTCGACCGCCTCGCGGTACACGGGCGGCAGTTCACCGCACAGCTTCCGGAACTCGTCCACGTCCCGGATCGGCGGCTGCTTCCCGTAGTTGGCCAGGGTGATCAGCCACCGGTCGCCCTCGATGGCGGTGATGGCGCCGCTCGCCACCCGGGGCGGGGTCGCGGTGGGGACGCGGTAGGCGATGGCCGCGGCCAGCTCGGGATCGCTCGTGGTACGCCGGAAGTAGCCGGTCGCGTAATCGATGTCGATGGCCATCCGGCGCATCGCGGGCCGTTCCCAGCCCGCCTTCTCCAGCCAGTCACCCAGTTTGCTCGCACGCCCCATGGCGTCGACGACGAAGTCGGCTTCCTCAACCCACTCTTCGCCGCCGGTGCCGGGGCCGGGGCGGGTGACCGGGCCGCACCGCACCCCGCTGACGGCACCACCGCTGACCGCATCACCCTGGAACTTCAGGCCGATCGCACGGCAGGTGAGCACCTTGACGTTCGGCAGGGCCAGTGTGCGGCGGCGTACCAGTGCCTCCAGGAACGGCCTGCTGCTCGAAATCAGCCCCATCGAGCCGTCACTGACCTTCGGGACGCCGTCCGCGTAGGCCCGGATGGTGTACGGCGACGACACGATCGCGCCGCCCGCCCTGGCCTCCTCCTCGAAGCCCGGGAACAGCCGCTGGAGTTGCATCCGGCCGCCGTGCATCAGGGTGTGCAACTGCCCGTCGTGCGGGGTGCCCGGCCGTGCGGCGGCGGCCGGGGGCAGCGAGTCCCGCTCGATGACGACCACGCTCTCGGCATGGTCGGAGAGCACCCGTGCGGCCAGCAGTCCGGCGAGGCTCCCGCCGAGCACCACGGCCTTGTCCATCAGCGTCCGGGTTCTCGTGAGGGGCTCGTCGGTACTGAGGCGGGCGAACACTCGGGCGGCAGACTCGTACACGAGGACCTCCAGACAGATCGCCGGCGTCAACCGGCCCCTTCGGGGCGCGCACGCGTGTGTCCGACGAAGGGAGTGAGGTGAGCCCGCCCGCCCGAATCCAACGTTCCGCCGCAGCCCGATCACCCATGCTTCATCGCGCGCCAGATCGACGCAAGAAGCATCTGCCGCAGGTGAAGCACGACTTCCCTTTGGCGGAAAAACATCTTCCCGGGCGGCTGCTGCTTGACGAATCGGACCGCGCGAGTAGTCAGTGGCCGCCTCGGTTCTCGACGCAGGGGCCCGTCCCGGGCTGAGGCTCGGCGTAGGCTCCGTGCACCTCGCTGGTCAACTCGTCCTTCGTCACGTACCCGGACACGCACACGACTCCCGTGTGGACGCTGTAGAACCCGTTCCCGATGTAGACACCGTGCTCCTTGCCGCAGCCGAGACGCTTCAGCGCCGCGGCGATCCGCCGCTCGTCGAAGACGCCGTACGCGCCGGAACCGCCCTCCTCCCGGACCTTCTCCAGTTCCCTCCGGATGAGTCCGGCCGAGGCCTCTCCTTGGGCGCGCTTGCCTTCGGACAGGGACCCTTGCATGCGGTAGGCATTATTCTCGGCGTAGTGGGGCGGGCGGTCCGCGTTCTCCGCCGACGGCTCTCCCGAACGGTCGCCCTCCGCACTCGGACGCGGCGAGGACGGCAGCGCGGTGGCCGGGTCCGCGGGCTTCTCCGCCGGCTGCGCGCACTTCGGCCGGGGAGGGTACGAGGTCGGGGGCGTGGCCGACTGAGACCGACCGCTCTGCTCGGTGCCGCACGCGGTCATGGTGGTCGCGACGAGGGCGGCTGCGATGACCGACCGTCTCAGAAGCCTGGACATGGACATGGACATGGAGGAAGTCTGAGGCCTCGGGGAGCGGGCGTCATGAGTGCAGGTACTCATACGGTGGCGGACTCCGTGAACGGGCAGAGGGCCCACCGGCCCACCCCTCCCGATCGGGAAGCGCGGGCCGGCGAACATACGGAGTCCTGCGGGTCCTACTTGAGAGTGATCGCGTACACCTGCACCCGCGGATCGTTCTGCAGGCCGACGGAACGCACCGTCTTCGACGCGTCCAGGTCCGCCGAGGCGCCGAACAGGCGTACCGGCGGGCCGTCCACGCCCTGTCCGCGCTTGATGCGGTGCGGCATCTCCAGCACCACGGAGCTGCCCTGCGGTGTGGATCCCGCCCAGTCGCCCACGGGGACGGCCACTTCGGCGGTGGTTCCGTCGGTGTAGCGGACGCTCAGCGCGGTCGTCACCGGGCCGTGGTGGGCCACGGCGACCACGCGCAGCGCGCCGTACGAACCGGCGGGGAGCAGCATGGACTGACCGCGGGCCTCCACGAAGTTCTCGGCCGTGCCGGACGGATCGGGGGCGTCGTAGGTCACGCCGCCCCAGACGACCGGACCCGCCGCGGGCAGCAGGTCACCGTCGAAGCTCCAGCCGCCTCCGTCGAAGTCGCCCTGGTCGGAGGCCGCGACGGTCGCGGTGCCGTCGTGGTTCACCTCCTTGCCGAGGTCGACGGCGCACTGCTCGTCGATGTCCGGCGCGCAGCGGGCCGCGGCGCGCACCTCGATGGTCGCGACCCGTTCCACGCTCTTCACCCCCTTCGCGCCCGCCGTGATCCGCACGCTGTACGAACCCGGAGCGGTCCCGGCCGGCACGTTCACGTCCACCGTCGCGGTCCGCTGGACCGGAAGACGGTGGGACGTGAGCGAGAAGGGCTGTGAGGTCTTCGCGGTCCAGCCGCTCGGAGCCTTCGCGTCGACGGCCACCCGCAGGGTGCCGGGGGACTGGCCCAGCACGTCCAGCTTCAGGCGGACGTTCTGCGCGCTGTCGGACGTCGGCAGGACGTCGGAGGAGGTACGGAGCGACGCGTCGAGGTTGCGGCGCGAGTCGGCCGCCGCGCGGTTCACGGACGGCGGCTCGTCGCCCTTGCCCGTACCCCAGGCCGACGGCTTGTCGGCCATCTCGAAGGCGAGGTCTCCGCCCTTGGCGACCGCGTCCCAGTCCAGCCAGGTGGCGCGCAGGTTCTTCCCGCCGAACCTCGCCTGCTTCACATAGCGTCGGTCGTCGCTCGTCCCCGGTGCCTTCACCGTCAGGGTGCCGCCCTGCTTGTTCCCGTACGCGCCGATGCGGATGACCGCGGAGGGGAACTGCGGGCTGGAGACGGCGAGGAAGTCGCCGCCGTTCGTCGTCGGGTACAGGCCCAGCGACGAGAAGACGTACCAGGCCGACATGGTGCCCAGATCGTCGTTGCCGGTCATACCGTCGGGCCCGTCCGTGAAGAGCGTCATCGCGGCGCGGACCACGGTGGCGGTCTTGGCGGGTGCGCCGGACCACAGATACATGTACGGCGCGTGCAGATCGGGCTCGTTGTTGGGGTTGTAGGTCGCCTTCCCGTAGTAGTCGTACGGCGCCGAGATCCAGTCCTCGCGAGCGGTCTTCGCGGGGTCCGCGAGGAGTTTGTCGTAGGCGAAGAAGGAGTCGAGCCGCTTCTCGGTCGCGCGCTTGCCGCCCATCAGGGAGACGAGCCCGGCCGGGTCCTGCGGAGCCAGCCACTGGTACTGGTAGGCGCCGCCCTCATGGAACTGGTGGCCCGCTTCGACCGGGTCGTACGGCGTCAGCCAGGTGCCGTCGGTCGTCCGCGGCCGGAACTGCTGGATGGAGGAGTCCCACAGGTTCCGGTACCACTGGCCGCGCGCCGCGAACATCTTGGCGTCCGCTTTGTGCCCCAGCCCCTTGGCCATCAGCGCCAGCGAGGCGTCCGCGGCCGCGTACTCCATGGTCGCCGAGGCGGGATGGCGGCAGTCGTTGTCCCCGCCCTTGTCCGCGCAGTCCTTCCCCGGTTCCAGCCCGCTGGGGACGTAACCGCGCTTCTGGTACTCGTCCACTCCCGACCGGCCGTTGTAGGGGGAGTCGGCCGGTGGCGTACTGACCGCGTTCTTCCGCAGCAGCGCGTACGCCTCCTTCTCGTGGCCCGCGAGCAGTCCCTTGGACCACGCCTCGACGAGGAAGGGGGTCACCGGGTCGCCGGTCATGATGTTGGTCTCGCTGTTGGCGAGCGACCAGCGCGGCAGCCAGCCGCCGTCCCGCCCGATCGCGACGACCGACAGCGCCACATCACGGGCGACCTTCGGCTGCAGCATCTGGAGCAGTTGGTTCTGCGGCCGGTGGGTGTCCCACAACGACAGGTTCTGGTACGGCGTGAACCCCGACGCCTGATGGTTCTTCCCGTCGAAGCCCGCGTACCGGCCGTCGACGTCTCCGGCGAGGTTCGGGTGCAACTGCGCGTGATACAGCGCCGTGTAGAACGCGCGCTGCCGCTCGGCCGACCCGCCGCCGATCTTGACGGCGTCGAGCTGCCGCTCCCAGGTCGCGTGCAGCGCCGCCCGCGTGGCGTCGAAGTCGTACGAGTCCTGCGTCTCCGCCTTGAGGTTCGCGCGGGCGCCGTCGAGGCCCGTGTAGGAGAGCCCCACCTTGACGACGACGTCACGGTCGGCGGCGGCGTCGAAGGTCACCCAGGCGCCGTTGTCGCCCTCGCCGGCCGCGTCCCGTTCACCGGGGGTGGGAGTGGTTCCGCGCCAGGCGCCGTGCGAGGTGAACGGCCGGTCGAAGGTCGCGGTGAAGTAGACGGTGTGCTTGTCCTTGCCCGCGCAGAAGTTGCCCGCCTCGACCCGGCCCTCGACGGTCCGGTCGCCGACGACATGCACTTCCGAGCTGTAGACCTTCTGGTTCGCGCGGCCCGTGTTGAACAGGACGTTGGCGCGGTCGGTCGACGGGAAGGTGTAGCGCTGCCATCCCGTGCGGGAGGTGGCGGTCAGCTCGGCGTCGATGTCGTACGACTTCAACCCGACGCGGTAGTAGCCGGGTTCGGCGTCCTCGTCGTCGTGCGAGAACGTCGACCGGTAGGAGTTCGGGTCGACGCTGTCGACCGCTCCGGTCGTCGGCATGATCGGCAGCTCGCCCATGACGGAACAGCCGACACCGGACAGGTGGGTCTGGCTGAACCCGTGGATCTTGTCCTGCTGGTAGTCGTAGCCGCCCTGGCCGCCGGTGTCGGGGCTGACCTGGACCATGCCGAAGGGCGCGCTCGCGCCGGGGAAGGTGTTGCCGAAGTTCTGGGTGCCGATGAACGGGTTGACCAGGGAGGTCGGTTGAGCGGCGGCCGCGGGTGCCTGGGCGACGGCCGGCACCGGGGCCAGCGCGCCCCCGGCGACGAGCAGCGCGGCGAGGACGGTTGACGCGCGGTTCCGCCATCGGTGGAGGGGTCTGTGCATGGAAGCGGGCTCCTGTTCCTCACTCTTCATGTGCTGCGCACGGAAAGAAGCGCCGGCCCGAGATGGGCCGGCGCTCGTGTATGTGTGTGCTCGGGCGCGGGAATTCGGCACAGGAAGGAAGCGGTGTGCAGGTCATCGCGTCGAGCCCCCCTCGCAGCGCAATCGACGGCATCCGGCTGGCTGGAAGCGGACTAGATCACGCGTCTGACATCGTTGTCAAGAGTTCTGACACGGACCGGTGGGGGTGCGTCGGAACGCGGTCATCCGCGACTGGTTCTTGGACGGTGGCCGGACGTTGCCTGGTCGGCGGCCGACCGATGGCCGACCTGAGGCCGACCGGTGGCCGGCCGATGAGGGGTCGACCACCGGTCGGCCTGTCGGGCACCTTGGGGGCCTGGACGCGCGGCGGGTGGGGTGCGGGTCACGTCTGGGGGCAGGTGACGCGTTCCGGGGTGCGGCGGGAGCGGAGCCACTGGGCGAGCAGGGCGAGGGCGGCGAGGAAGGCGACCGTGGCGGCGTAGGCGACGGACGTCTCGTGGAGCCCCGTACGGGTGGTGGCGATCCCGGCGACGACGGCGGGGACGCTGAAGGACAGGTAGGAGATCACGAACGCCACGGAGAACAGCTCGCCGCGTTCGGAGGGCGCGGCCATCCGGGCCAGCGTGCCGAAGCTCGCGAGGGAGGAGGCGCCGAATCCGACCCCGGCGACCACGGTGCCGAGCGCCGCGGTGAGCAGCGAGTCCTCCTCGACCCCGGTCAGGGCGACGACCGTGCCGGTGAGCAGGAGGCCGGCGCCGAGTGCGAGGGTGCGGGCGACGGGCCAGCCGCGCAGCGCGATCGCGGTCAGGCAGGCCGGTACGGTCAGCAGGGTGACCACCAGTCCGCCGACGACGTGACTGGAGAGGCCGAACAGGCCCACGGCGACCGACGGTCCGAGTGAGAGGTACAGGCCGCCCAGCGCCCAGCTCGCGACGAGGATCGGCACCAGGCGCAGCAGGTCCGCCCGGAGGTGGGGTGCCACCTTGAGGCGCGGCTGGAGCGAGCGGGCGGCTCCGGGTCGCCGCAGCGACGTCTCGGGCAGGGCCGCGACCACGGCCGCGGCCAGGACAAGGCCCGCCAGCAGCAGCACGTACACGAGGCGGGTCGGGTGCGGCCCGTACTCGACGAGGAAGCCGCAGCCCAGAGCGCCGAGCCCCAGTCCGAAGGTGGGTGCGGCGCCGGTGACGACGCCGGCGCGGTGCGGTGCGTGGGTGGGGTTCAGGTCGGCCAGGGCCGCGCCGAGTGCCGTCATGGCGGCCCCGGTGGCGATGCCCTGGACCAGTCGTGCGGTCAGCAGCAGGGAGACGCTGTCGGCGACCAGGAAGAGCGCCATCGACGCGGCTTCGAGCGTGATCGCGGAGAGCAGTACCGGGCGGCGGCCGAGATGGTCGGACAGGGAGCCGAGCACCAGCAGGGCCGCGATCATCCCGAGCACGTAGACGGCGAACACCGTGGTGAGGGTGGTCGCGGAGAAGTCCCACTGCTGCTGGTAGACGACGTAGAGGGGGGACGGCGCGCTGGACGCGGCCATGAAGAGCACGAAGACGACGGCGATGGCGGCGAAGGCGGTCGGGCGACCGAGTTCGCGACGGCTTCGGCGGGGCCGGGCGGTATCGGGCGGGGGCGGTATCGGGTTGTCGTTCTCGGGCAGGGCGGAGACGGACACGACTCTCTCCAAACGCAGTGATCGATGCGTTAAGGACGCTACCACTAACGCAACGATCAGTGCGATAATTTCCCCATGGTTGACGCTCAAGCTCAGGTACGCCCCGGCGGTCGCTCGGCGAAGGTCCGCGCGGCCGTACATCACGCCGTCGCACAGCTCCTCGCGGAGGAACCCGCGGAGGCCCTGACGATTCCCGCCGTCGCCGCCCGCGCGGGCGTGCACCCGACCACGGTGTACCGGCGCTGGGGCTCACCCGCTCAGCTCCTCGGCGACGTGGCCACCAGCCGGTTCAGCGGCGACGTCGTCGTGCCCGACACCGGGACGCTCACCGGTGACCTGGAACGCTGGCTGGGGGACGTGGCCACCGACCTCAGGGACCCCGACACCCTCGCTCTCATGCGCGCCACCATCGGCTCCGGGCCGGACGGCGGCTGCGCCTGCATCGGGGACCGCCATGAGCAGCTGAGCGCCATCATCGAGCGCGAGCGCTCCCGCGGCGGCCGTGCCCCCGCGGTGGAGAACGCCGTCGATTTCCTGCTCGGACCGCTGTACTACCGCGCCATCTTCAGCGCCCAGCCGGCCTCCAGCGACTGGGCGCGAGAACTGGTGGCCACGTTCCTCGCGGCGTCGGAGGCGCCGGCCTGAACGAGGCGTGAGGGCCGCGCGGCACCGCGGCCCTCGGCCCGGGCTCGTCCCCCCGCTCCGGCTTCCTCCCTCGCTCCGGCCTCACCTCGCTCCGGCTCCGCCGCGGCGACCTGCCTGCCTGCCTGCCTGCCGAGGGAGGTCCTGTCGTACCCCCGCTCGTCGTCCCCTGGCACAGCTCGGCCTGCCTCCCGCGGACGCCGAGGCGCAGGGTTGACCGTGTCCGGAACGCAAGCCGACAGGAGAAGCGCGCAACCATGAAGTACATCAAGCTCGGTGACCTGCAGGTCTCGCGCATCGGTCTGGGCGCGATGGGCATGTCCCACGGTCTGACCGGTGCCGGAAGCGATGACGCGGAATCCGTCCGTACCATCCACCGCGCCGTCGATCTCGGCGTCACGCTGATCGACACCGCGGAGATCTACGGTCCCTACATCAACGAGGACCTGGTCGGCCGGGCCTTGAAGGGCCGGCGCGATCAGGTCGTGCTCGCCACCAAGTTCGGCATGATCGACCACGGTGGCTCCGGCGCCTGGAACCTCAACTCCGGTCCCGCCAACATCCGCACGTCCGTCGAAGGCTCCCTCGAACGGCTCGGCACCGACCACATCGACCTCTGCTACCAGCACCGCGTCGACCCGAACACGCCCATCGAGGAGACCGCGGGCGCCGTCGCCGAACTGATCGCCGAGGGCAAGGTCCGCCACTTCGGACTGTCCGAGGCCGGACCGGACACCATCCGTCGCGCCCACGCCGTCCACCCCGTCACCGCCGTGCAGTCCGAGTACTCGCTGTGGACGCGCGGTATCGAGGACCGGGTCCTGCCCGTCCTGCGGGAACTGGGTATCGGCCTGGTGCCGTTCGCGCCGCTCGGGCACGGTTTCCTCACCGGGACCGTGCGCAGCGAGAGCGACTTCGAAGAAGGAGACTTCCGGCGGGGGAACCCGCGCTTCACCGGCGAGAACTTCCGGCGGAATCTGGCGCTCGCGGACGAGGTCCAGGCCATCGCCGCGGAGGTGGGTGCCACACCCGCGCAGGTCGCCATCGCCTGGCTGCTCGCCCAGGGCGACGACCTCGCCCCCATCCCCGGCACCAAGCGCGTGACCCGCGTGGAGGAGAACACCGCCGCCGACGGCCTCCGGCTCGGCGCCGAGGTCCTCGTGAAGCTCTCCGGCCTCCCGCCGGCGGCCGGAGACACCCACACCGGGGCGGGCCTGAGCATGCTCGAACGCTGACCCGCTTCCGAGAGACGTTCAGGTCCCACCCGGTGAGGTGGGTGGCGTCCTCCGGGTCAGCCGTCCAGGCGCCGCGCGCTGAGCCAGCTGACCATCTTCGGGTCGTGGTGGTCGAAGAACAGTGAACTGCCGGTGTCCAGGGCGGCGATGGACGCCATCTGTTCGCCGGTGAGTTCGAAGTCGAAGACGTCGAGGTTCTCGGCCATCCGGTCGGCGCGGACCGACTTGGGGATGGCGACGACCCCGCGCTGGGTCAGCCAGCGGAGCACGACCTGCGCCACCGACTTGCCGTGCTGCTCGCCGATGCCGTTCAGGACCGGATTGCCGAAGAGGTCGTTCCTGCCCTCGGCGAAGCCGCCCCACGACTCGATCTGGACGCCGTGCTCGCGCATGAGCTCCTGGTAGTCGGCGCGCTGGAAGAACGGATGGGTCTCGATCTGGTTGACCGCCGGGGTGATCTCGTTGTTGATGACGAGGTCGAGGAGTCGGTCCGGGTAGAAGTTGGAGACACCGATGGCCCGGCTCAGGCCCGCGCGGTGCAGGTCCTCCATGGCACGCCACTGGCCGTACACGTCACCGTAGGGCTGGTGCATCAGATACAGGTCGACGTGGTCCAGGCCCAGCTTTTCCAGCGATGTCTCGAAGGCACGCTTGGTGTTCTCCTCCGCGGGAGCGTCCTGGACGTACAGCTTGGTGGTGACGAACAGGTCCGCGCGCGGAATGCCGCTGCTCCTGATCGCGCGGCCGACGGCCTCCTCGTTCTGGTAGGAGGATGCCGTGTCGAGCATCCGGTAGCCGGCGGCCAGGGCCTCGGTGACGGCCCGCTCGGTCTCCTCCGCGGGGATCTGGAACACGCCGAAACCGAGGATCGGCATCTCGACGCCGTTGTTGAGGGTGACGATGTGCATGGGGACTTCCTTCGGAGGGCAGGGCCACATTCTGGTGCTGACAATCACCGAGCCTCGCTCCTCTTCCGCCCAGGTGGCAGGCCGAGTCGTGCAGGGGAGTGACGTTCGGGGGTGTGACAGGGCCCCCCTTGCACCAGCCACGCAGGTCAGCGCGGTGTGACACTGGCGGTATGGCATCCGAGCACAGCACCGGCAGGAGCGCCGACCGGGAACTGGGCCGGTTCCTGCACGCCCGCCGCAACCAGACCCGCCCCGAGCAGGTGGGTCTCACCGCGGGCACCGGCCTGCGCCGCACCCCCGGGCTGCGCCGCGAGGAACTGGCCACGCTCGCCGGCATCAGCATCGACTACTACGTGCGCCTGGAGCGCGGCAAGGAGACCCGTCCCAGCCCCGCCGTACTGGACGCCCTCGCCCGCGCCCTGCGGCTCGACGACGCCGAGCACCAGCACCTGCGCGAGCTGGCCGCTCTGGCCGCGCGGTACGCCGCCGAGCCGGCGCCGCCGCCCGGCCGTACCGTGCGTCCCCACCTGAAGCTGATCCTGGAGACCATGCGGCCCGATCCGGCCTACGTCATCAGCCGCAGCATGGACCTGCTCGCCTGGAACCCCGGCGGACTCGCCCTGTACGCGGGCCTCGACGACTGGCCCGCCACGCAGCGCAACCTCGCCCGCTACCTCTTCCTCCACCCCACCGCGCGCACCCTCTTCCCCGACTGGGACCACCAGGTCCGCGGTTGCGTCGCCCGGCTGCGGGCCCTGGCCGGTACCGACCCGGACGCCTCCGACCTCACCGGTCTGGTGGGCGAACTCCTGGTCAAGAGCTCTGACTTCGCCAAGCTGTGGGAGCGCTACGAAGTGGCCGGCCGCAAGAAGATCCACAAGACTTTCCATCACCCCCAGGTCGGGGTCCTCACCCTCAGCGCCCAGAGCATGCACCTTGAGGACACCCCCGGCCAGCGCCTGAGCGTCTACGCGGCCGATCCCGGCACTCCCGACCACGACGCCATGCTCCTGCTCGACATGGCAACGGCGGACTCTGCGGCGCGGCCCGCTCGGCAGACCGGACGGCAGCAGCGCCGACAGCCCTGACGAACCCTCCGCGTGACGTGACCGGAGCCCCTGTCGTCGACGGGGTGCGACGGAGGCCTGCACACGCCTCTCGCCCTCCGGGAAGTCCGGAAACGCAAGGGAGTCACTCCGGCCGCAGCCCAACAGGCCTTGCGGAGAGGGACGTTCAGCCTCGCAGTCGCGGACCTTCGGCATCCGGCGCGAAGCGCCCCCGGGGCCGAGAGTGAGAGGTGTCAGAAACCGACGGGACCAACCTCGAAGGGATCACCACCATGGCCGTGCACGAGCACCCTCACCGGAGTCCGGGCTTCCCTCTACGGTCGTCGCGCAAGAACCGGACCCCCTCCGCCGCCGGGGACGCGGTGTCGACGCTCACCGACACGCGCACCGCACGTGCCTACGCCTTCGCGTCGCTGCGTCTGCTGACCGGGTTCGTCTTCCTGTGGGCGTTCCTGGACAAGACGTTCGGCCTCGGTTACGCGACGCCGTCCGGCAAGGGCTGGATCGACGGCGGCTCACCGACCAAGGGATTCCTCAGTGGTGTGGCCGTCGGGCCGATGGAGTCCACGTTCCACGAGTGGGCCGGGGCCACGTGGGCCGACTGGCTGTTCATGCTCGGCCTGCTGGGCGTGGGGATCGCCGTCACCGCCGGTGTCGCGCTGCGACTGGCCGCGCTGGCCGGGACCGCGATGATGGCGCTGATGTGGATCGCCGAGTGGCCCCCGGCGAAGCACCTCTCCGACGGCGCGCCGAGCATGTCGACGAATCCCTTCGTCGACTACCACGTGATCTACGCCGTGGTCCTGATCGCCCTCGCGGTGGCCGGTGCCGGTGTCACCTGGGGACTGGGCAGGATCTGGGAGCGGATCCCGGTGGTCCGCGACCATCGCTGGCTGCGGTGACCGCGAGGGACGCGGCGGACCCGGCAAGGGCCCGCCGCGTCCGCCGGTCGCGGGCCGTTCGGCCCGAGCCGGGAAACAGCGGCTCGTTCGGCCGAGCCGGGAACCAGCGGCCCCCGCATCAGGCCACACCCCCCGCCCCCGAAGCCGGAACCACCTCACCCCTCAGGAGGCAACACCATGGTCCGCACGGTTGTCGCAGGTCTCGACGGATCGGCCGAGAGTCTGGCCGCCGTCGAGTGGGCCGCCCGCGAGGCGAAACTGCGGGGCCTGCCGCTCAAGCTCGTCCACGTCTGGGAGCCGGCCCCCGAACCCATCGCCCAGGCGCCGCTCGTCGGAGCCGAGACACAGCAGCACTGGACCGAACGCATTCCCCGCGAGGCCACCGAAGGCGTCCGGCTGCGCCACCCCGGCGTGGACGTGAGCGCGGAGCAGCTGGCCGGCCGGCCCAGCGAGGTGCTGACGCGTACGGCGAAGGACGCCGAACTGCTGGTCCTCGGCTCCCGGGGCATGAGCGGTGTCGGAGGTTTCCTGCTGGGTTCCGTCGGCCTGGCCGTCGTCGCCCGGACGGAGGGCCCCGTGGTCCTGGTCCGCGCGGGGGAGCAGGCGGCCGACGAACACGCGATGGACCCGGCCGGTATCCCCTCCGCGGCGAGCCCCTTCCGACCCGTGCTCCTCGGCCTCGACACCGACGGCCCGCACGACACGGTGATCGAGTTCGCGTTCGACGCCGCGCTACGGCGGGAGTCCGGTCTGCGGGTCGTGCACGGCTGGAACCCGCCGCCCTACTACGCCTACGGAATCCCGGCGGACCTCGGCCTCCACGAGGAACTGGCCAAGCAGCGGGCCGCGGCCCTCACCGAGGTGCTGCGCCCGTGGCGGCGCAAGTTCCCCACCGTCGAGGTCGTCGAGCGGGCCCGCTACGGCAGCGCGGCCCATCACCTGGTGGACGCGTCCCGCGAAGCCTCCCTGGTCGTCGTCGGCCGACGGATCCGGCACAGCCCCTTCGGCGCGCACATAGGCCCCGTCACGCACGCCGTCCTGCACCACGCCGCAGCCCCCGTCGCCGTCGTGGCGCACGGCTGACGCGTACGCCGGACCAGAACACGATCATGGGCGGCGGCGGCCCGGCCGGAATCGTTCGCCGAATTTCCGGTGAGGTGATGTTTCCGGGGTAAGCGACATCCGGTAAGAGCGCTTCGGCAGTGAGGCGGAATGTATGAATCTGGCTGGGCAGGAAAAAGGCCGGCAGCGACTGACGGACACCTACGCAGCGGTCACCGCTGTGGTGGAGGGCACCGCGGGGATCGGCGATTCCCGCGACGCGGCCCGCGCATTCTTGGAATCCTTGCAGGTCGAGCACGGGGTTCCGGTGTCCTCGCGGGCGATCGCAATGGTTCAGCTGGTGGTGTCCGAGCTGGTGACCAATGCCCGTAAGCACGCTCCGGGTCCCTGCGTGATGACTCTGGAGGCCGGCGAAGGAGCCGTCGCGGTGACGGTGTGGGACAGCGACGCCACGTTGCCGCAGGTCCTGCCACCGAACCCCGCGCGGATCGGACAGCACGGTCTGGAGATCGTCATGGCGGTGTGCCGGAGCTTCGAGATCCATCGGGAACCGGTCGGCAAACGCATCCGGGCCTCGATCGTCCTCGCCGACGAACCGGGCGGTGACGCGGCCGGCCGTCAGCCGATGTGAACAGGGCCGTGCGCCGGTGCCTGGTCAGGTGCCGGACGCGCGGTCACAGGCTTGCCGCGTGGTCGGGGACGTACGTCTGCAGATCGCGCGGCGGTCGCTCGTAGCCCATCGACGGCGGTCGCTTCGGCAGCTCCAGCACCGGCGGCGGGACGTCGTGGTAGGGCAACGAACCCAGCAGATGGGCGATCATGTTCAGGCGGGCCCGCCGCTTGTCGTCGCTCTCGACGACGAACCAGGGCGCCTCGGCGATGTCCGTGTGGACCAGCATCTCGTCCTTGGCCCGTGAGTACGCCTCCCAGTGGGTGATCGACTCCAGGTCCATCGGCGAGAGCTTCCAGCGCCGCACCGGATCGTCGAGCCGCCGCCGGAACCGGTCCTCCTGGACGGCGTCGCTCACCGAGAACCAGTACTTGCGCAGCACGATCCCCTCCTCCACCAGCATCCGCTCGAAGATCGGACACTGGCGCAGGAACAGCTGGTACTCCTGCTTCGTACAGAAGCCCATGACGTGCTCGACCCCGGCCCGGTTGTACCAGCTGCGGTCGAACAGCACGATCTCCCCGGCCGCGGGCAGGTGCTCCGCGTAGCGCTGGAAGTACCACTGGGTGCGCTGCCGCTCCGTCGGCTTCGGCAGGGCCACGATCCGGGCGACCCGCGGATTGAGATGCTCGGCGACCCGTTTGATGGTGCCGCCCTTGCCCGCCGCGTCGCGTCCCTCGAAGACGACCACGAGCCGTGCGCCCTCCGCCCGGACCCACTCCTGGAGCTTCACCAACTCGGTCTGCAGGCGCAGCAGTTCACGCTCGTACGGTTTGCGCGGCAGAGTCGCCGCCTTCTTGTCGGCCATGCCGCCTCCCCTGCTCGCGGACCTGACGGAACCACCCTGCCCGAGGTCGGACACCAGGACAGCACGGTACTGACCGACGACCGGCCGCGCACCCCGGCCACCGGCCAGGGTCCGTGGCCGGGCCCCGCGGGCCTGCCGCACGGCCGGGGCCCTGGGGCCGACCGGCCCTCATCCCACCCCGTACAGCCCATGGGGGCGCGGCCCGGACCGCTGGATGCTCGAAGTGCCCAGAGGCCTGGAGGAGACCCGCGATGACGGACGAAACAGGAAGCCGGCCCATGGTCCACGCCCTGCTCGCGGACGGCACCACCGTGTGCATCCGTCCCGTGGCGCGGGGAGACCACGACCAGCTGCGGGGACTGTACGAGGAGATGTCCCCGGACAACCTGCGGCTGAGGTTCTTCGCGGCGAGCCGGCGCTCCGCCGAACTGGCCGCCGACCGTGCCTGCGCCCCGCCGCGACCCGGCTACCGGGCTCTGCTGGCCGAGACACGGGGCCAGGTGATCGGCCTGGCCGAATACGACACGCAGGGCGGCGGTGACGAGGCCGAGATCTCCATCGCCGTCGCCGACGGACTCCACCACCGGGGCATCGGCACCCTGCTCGTGGAGCATCTGGTCTCGGCCGCCCGCGCGGAGGGCATCGGCACCTTCACCGCCGACGCGCTCAGCGAGAACCACGAGGTTCTCCAGCTGTTCGCCGATCTCGGTCTGCGCACGGCCCGCCGCTTCGAGGGGCCGGAGGTGCGCTGCACCGTCGACCTCGCCGAGAGCGACGCCTACCTGACGGCCGTGGAGGCCCGAGGGCGCGCCGCCGACCTCGCGAGCCTGGAGCCCCTCCTGCGGCCCGAGGTCGTCGCCGTCGCGGGTGCGGGCCGCAAGGCCGGATCGGTGGGGCGCGCCGTCCTGCGCCATCTGCATGCGGGCGGCTACACCCGGCGGCTCCTCGCGGTGAACCCCTCGGCCACGTCGATTCTCGGCGTGCCGTCCTACCCGTCGGTCAGCGCCCTGCCCAGGACTCCCGACCTGGTCGTCGTCGCGGTCCCGGCCGTCGCGGTACCGGCCACCGCCGAGGAGTGCGGCAAGGCCGGTGTCCGCGCCCTGCTCGTCGTCTCCGCCGGTCTGGACAGCGCGCAGGCCCAGGCGCTCATGGAGGCGTGCCGTACGTTCGGGATGCGGCTCGTCGGGCCCAACTGCCTGGGACTCTCCAACACCGATCCCGAGCTGCGGCTCGACGCCACCTTCGCCGCCGACCACCCGCGCCCCGGCACCGCCGGCGTGGCCGTGCAGTCCGGTGGGGTGGGCATCGCGCTGCTCGGCGGGCTGGCGCGCCTGGGCATCGGGGTGTCCTCCTTCGTCTCCCTCGGCGACAAGTACGACGTCAGCGGCAACGACATGCTCCAGTGGTGGGAGTGCGACGGCCGGACCGACCTCGCCCTGCTGCATCTGGAGTCCTTCGGAAACCCACGCTCCTTCTCGCGCACCGCGCGTCGGGTGACCCGGCGCATGCCCGTCCTCACCGTCGACGCCGGACGCACCGACGCGGGCCGCCGCGCCGCAGCCTCGCACACGGCGGCCGCCGCCACCCGGACGATGACGCGGCAGGCCCTGTTCTTCCAAGCGGGTGTCACCGCCACGCACTCGGTCGCCGAACTCCTCGAAGCCGCCGCCCTGATGCACTCCCAGCCGCTGCCCGCCGGCACCCGCGTCGCGATCGTCACCAACGCGGGCGGCGCAGGAGTCCTGGCGGCCGACGCCTGCGCGGAGGCGGGGCTCGCCCTGCCGCCGTTCACCCCGGAGACGGTCGACGACCTGCTCGCCGCACTGCCCGAGGGCGCAGCGGTCGGCAACCCCGTCGACGCGACCGCCGCCGTCACCGAGGAACAGCTGCGGACATGCGTCGAGCGGATCACACGTATCCCGGCTGTCGACGCCGTGCTGCTGGTCCTCGTTCCCACGGCGGTGGCCGCGGCCACCGGTGACGACCTGATCCGGGCCCTGACCCGGCCCCGGACTCCGGACCGCAAGCGGGCGGGCCGGACCCTCGTTCCCGGGCACCGGGCGGTGCCGGTCGTCGCCGTGCGGCTCGAACAGGACCTTCCGGTCACGCTGCTGCCCGCCACCGACGGCAGTGCCGTCCCCTCCTACGCCGAACCCCGGGCGGCGGCACGGGCCCTGGCCCACGCCGCGCGCCGAGCGGCCTGGCTCAGCCGCCCCGCCGGGACGGTCCCGGACCTCGAAGGAGTCGACACGCAACGCGCGCACGAGGTCGCCGACACCTTCCTGGCCGCGCACCCCGACGGCGGCTGGCTGGACCCGCGCACCTGCGCCGAACTCCTCGCCTGCTACGGCATTCCGCAGCTCAGGTGGGCCTGGGCCGAGACCGAGAACGACGCCGTGATCGCCGCCGAGCGGCTGCGCGGTCCCGACGGCCGGGTGGTCATGAAGGCCCACTGGCCGGGCCTGCTGCACAAGAGCGAACAGCACGCCGTCCACCTCGACCTCCAGGGCGACTCCCAGGTACGGGCCGCCTTCCGGGACTTCGAGACACGGTTCGCGGGCCTGCTCACGGGCGTGGTCATACAGCCGCTCGCCCCGCGCGGCACCGAACTGCTCGCGGGCGTCGTCCAGGACGAGGTCTTCGGACCGCTGGTCCTGTTCGGCCTCGGAGGGACGGCGACGGAGGTGCTCGCCGACCACGCCGCCCGGCTCGCCCCGCTGACCGACCGCGACGTCCACGATCTGATCACGACCCCGCGCTGCGCTCCCCTCCTCTTCGGAGCCAAGGGCGGCGGGCCGGTCGACCTCGAAGCCCTCGAACAGGTGCTGCTGCGCCTGTCCCGCATGGCCAGCGACCTGCCCCAGCTCGCCGAAGCCGACTTCAACCCCGTTCTCGCGACACCGGACACGGTCTCCGTGCTCGATGCGCGTGTGCGCCTGCTGCCGCGCAGGCCCCAGGACCCGTACCTGCGCCGACTCCGCTGAGGAGGGAACCACCATGAAGCACGACAAGGTCGGCTCCGTGATGACCACGGAGGTCGTCCGGGCCGCGTACGGAACCCCGTTCAAGGAGGTGGCACGGCTGCTCGCAGGCCATCGGATCAGCGGTCTGCCCGTGGTCGACGAGGACGAGAAGGTCATCGGAGTCATCTCCGAGACGGACCTGATGGCCCGGCAGGCGCAGACCCCCGATCCGTACGCGCCGAAGCGTCGCCGCCGGCTCGCCGGCCTGAGGCGCGGCGCCAGGAAGCAGGCCGCGAAGGCACGGGCGCGTACCGCGGGGCAGCTGATGACCGACCCGCCCGTGACGGTGCACGCCGACGACAGCATCGTCGAGGCCGCTCGCACGATGGCCGGACGGCGGGTGGAACGACTGCCCGTCCTGGACGAGGAGGACCGGCTCGTCGGCATCGTCACCCGCCGCGACCTGCTCCAGGTCTTCCTGCGGCCCGACCGGGAGATCCGCCAGGTGGTGATCGACGAAGTGGTGGTACGGGCGCTGTGGCTGGCACCCCGGACGGTCGAGGTGTCGGTGGTCGAAGGAGTCGTCACGCTGGCCGGTCACCTGGAGCGCCGGAGCGAGGCGAAGATCGCCGTCTCGATGACGCGCCAGATCGACGGTGTGGTCGCGGTCGTCGACAAGCTCACCTTCCGACTGGACGACGACCGGTTCCAGCCCGACGAGCAGGGGCTGCACGGTGTCACCGACACCTGGATGCGCAGGACCTGACGCGGGATCGAGACGGGACGGAGAGGAGGCGGACCGTCATGCCGAAGCGTGTGCTGGTCGCCTACGGGACGAAGAACGGATCGACCGCGCGGATCGCCGACGCCATCGCCGCGGTCCTGCGCAAGGACGGACTGGCCGCCGACCCGCTGCCGGCCCGGTCCGTGGCGGCGACCCTCGCGTCGTACGACGCCGTGGTGGTCGGAGGAGGCCTCTACGCCGGGCGCTGGCACCGCGACGCCCGGCGGTTCCTCCGCCGCCACCGTGCGGAGCTGGCCGCACGGCCGGTGTGGCTGTTCAGCAGCGGCCCGCTCGACGCGTCGGCCTCGGAACGGGACATCCCGCCCGTGCCCGACGTGCGGCGGGCCATGGACCGACTGGACGTCAGGGAGCACATCACCTTCGGCGGCTGCCTCGAAGAGGGCGCGAAGGGTTTCGTCGCCCGGATGATCGTCCGGAACGGAAAAGGCGGGGACTTCCGGGACTTCACCGCCATCGAGGCGTGGGCGTCGCGGATCGGGGCCGAACTCGTGGACACCCACGACCAGGACCGGTCGAGCGGCTGACCCACCCGTGGCCTGTCCCCGCGGCCCCTGTCGGGTCGGTGCTCTCCCGCTCCCGCCGGCACCGGACGCCGCGAGGACACCCGCGCGAGAACCACGCGGCGGGGGAGACGCGCGATCTCGCGCACCGGCCGCCGCCCCGACCGGCGAAAGGGGCGGCGGCCGTTCGGACGTGCCGAGGCCGCGGCGCTTTCCGAGCGATGACCGTTCGGGGCCGGACGGCATGGCTGAGCTGGGGCCCAACGGTCCTCGACGAAGACCTGGCGGCCCATGCCGGACGGGTCGGCACGGAGCGACGCTGGTCATGAGAAGCAGACCGAGACACTGGAGGTGTGCGGAATGCCCACGCCCGTGATGGCCGGAGTCGACGGCTCCGCGGAGAGTTTCGCGGCAGCAGAGTGGGCGGCCCGTGAGGCCGTACGCCGCGAACGCCCCCTGCTGCTCCTGCACGCGAGGAACTGGCATCCCCGCCGCGCGGACGGCGAGGCGGCGGACGCCGCGCGGCGGCAGCTGGCCCGCCGAGCCCTGCACCGGGCCGAGGAACGCGTCCACCGGGCCTGCCCGGCGGCCGTGCTGTCCGACGAACAGGTCGAAGGGCCCGCGAGCGCCGCCCTGTTGAACGCGGCGGACCGGGCCGACCTGTTGGTACTCGGCTCGCGCGGGCTCAGCGGCTTCACCGGATTCCTGGTGGGGTCCGTGGCTCTCGCCGTGGTGGCGAGGGCGAGCTGCCCCGTGGTGCTCGTACGTGCGGGGGAGCAGGCGGCGGATGAGTACCTTCCCGCGGACGACGGGAGTACGGAGGCCGGCAGTGCGGGAGACGGAAGTGCCTTCGACCGGACCCGGCACCGGGACGTGGTGCTCGGTCTCGACGCCGGTGACCCGAGCGACGACGTGATCGAGTTCGCCTTCGAGGCGGCCCGGCTGCGCGGCGCCCGGTTGCGGGTCCTCTACGCCTGGCAGGAGCCCTCCGCGTTCGAACTGGGCCCGGGAGACGTGGCTCTGGCGGGCAAACCCCAGCAGGCGCGGGAGTGGCGGGGATTCATGTCCGCGGTGCTTCAGGTGTGGCGGGACAAGTACCCCGGGGTCGAGGTCGTGGAGTGCGTGCCGCAGGAGAAGGCGTCGACCGCGCTGATCCGGGCGGCCTCCGCCGCGGGGCTCGTGGTGGTCGGGCATCGCCTGGCCGAGCGGCCGGTGGGTCCGCGCACCGGACCCGTCACCCACGCGGTGATCCATCACGTCGGCTGTCCCGTGGCCGTGGTGCCCCATCCTTGACGGACCGGACCGGACCGGACCGGAGACGGTCGACGACGGTGTCCGGCCGACGCCGCACCCGCCGGCACGGTGGTCAGCGCGTGGGCGTGCGGCGGGAGATCGACAGCGGTTCCTCGGCCAGTACCTGCTCAGCCGTGCGACGCGGGGAGGGCGGGCCCTGCGGACCGTATCCGAGACGCAGCACCATCTGGGCGTTCGCACCCCGGCCGCCGGGAGCTTCCATGAGCCGCTCCCGCAGGTCCGGCCACTCAAGGGCCTGGTGCAGCAGGGACGAGCGTACGCCGTGCGCGGTGGCCACCAGCAGCACGCGTTCGAGTGCCTGTCCGGCGCGCAGCCAGTCGGCCCGCCGGTCGTGTGCCGTGGACAGCACGGCGATCGACGGCCGTTCCTCGAAGGGGCGGGCGGTGAGCGCGTCGCGGTGCCGGTGCGCGCCGAAGTCCCGCAGGGGAAGACGCTCCCGGAAGTCCTGCGGTCCCAGCGCGTCGGGCGGTATGCCGAGGGCGTCGTCGGCCGGAGCGCGCACCCAGCGGCGGCTCTCGGCGGCCCGGTCGGGGTCGGCCGTGTTGCGGTGCTCCGCCTCGCGGGTGAGACGCAGGAGCCGGTCGCTCTCAGCGGGACCGGGAACGCTCAGCCGAGCTCCCTCGACATGGGCGGCCTCGGCGAGTTCGGTGAGGACGGCCGTGGGCAACTGCCGCTCGGAGAACGGGAAACGGCTGCTGTGCCGACGCCACAGCGTCCCGTAGAGGCGCGGCGTGGAGGAAGCGGCGGCGGTGCCGCTGGGCCGTACCGTCGCCAGCAGATCCGGCTCGTCCGGCCGGGGCAGCAACCGGGACACCGGCTCCCAGCCGTGGTGCGCCACCGCCACCCGGAGGTTGAGGAGCGCGCACCCGACGGACAGATACAGGCCCCGCCCGGTCGGATCGGTGTGGCGCAGACCGCGCTCCGCCGCTGCCCGGATCTCCAGCGTCAGGCTGTCCGGGTCCAGCCGGAAGCGCCACGGCTGGGTGTTGTGGATCGACGGGGCGGCCACGGCCGCCGAGACGAGGTTCTCCAGGGTGGTGACGTCGAGAACGGCGGATCGCATCGCGGACTCCTCCCCGCCCCGCGCCGACAGGACGGCGGGGCTCGGTTGGCGAGCGGATCCAGCGTGCGCCCGGCGCGCCGCGTCCAGGAGGGGCCGGACGGCCTTGCCGGGCCCCGAACGGCCCGGATACCGCGGACCTGAGGCACCTGCCGCCGCGGCCTCGGAAGTGAGACGTTCGGAGCGGTTCCGTACTTCAGGTCCGCACGGCAGTTCCTCGAACTCATCCGTCCACGAGAGGGGGCGAACGATGGGGAGGACCCGGCCCACGAAGATCTCGCGCTGGCGCTGGCGGCGCAATCCATTGCGGCGCCGCAGTGACGCGGTGGAGGCGTGGATCGTCCTGATCGCCTGGGCTCTGGCGACGGTCGGCGGCGCCATCGCGGGAGCCGTCGCCGCGCAGGGCACGGAGAACGCGCTGACGCGGAGTCGGGCAGAGCGCCGGGAGGTGTCCGCCGTGCTTCTGGAGACGGCGCCGGCCGACGTGGTCGACATGACCACCGGAGCCATCTGTTCCCGGGTACGGGCACAGGTGCGCTGGACCGACGGCAACGGAATCGTGCGTACGGACAGCGCGACCGTACGGGCCGGTACGAAGTCCGGTACCACGGTGCCGGTGTGGACGGACGGGCACGGCCGCCTGGTGCCCGCGCCGATGGGCTCGGCGGAGGCGCGGGCGCGCGCGATGCTGACCGGCGCGGGAGCCTGCGTCTGCGGCGGTCTGGTGATCCTGGCCGCCGGACGCGTCGTCCGACGGCGGGTCGAGCACCGGGCGACCGAGCGCTGGGGCGAGGAGTGGGCACAGGTCGGACCCCGGTGGGGACGCAGAACCGGCTGAGGACCGCTTGCGCGATGGCGGAGGCATGGCGGACGGGACGGCGGAGGGACGGCCGTCAAGGCCGGCTCAGCCGGGTGCCACCTCGGAGATCAGTGCGCGCACGCGCGTCTCGATCGCGTCGCGGATGGGCCGGACGGCCTCGACGCCCTGACCGGCCGGGTCGTCGAGCTGCCAGTCGAGGTACCGCTTGCCGGGGAAGACGGGGCAGGCGTCGCCGCAGCCCATGGTGATGACGACGTCGGACGCCTGGACGGCCTCCACCGTGAGGATCTTCGGAGTCTCGGCGGAGATGTCGATGCCGGCCTCGGCCATCGCGTCGACCACGGCCGGGTTGACGGCGCCGGCGGGGGCGGAGCCGGCCGAGCGGACCTCGATACGGTCGCCCGCGAGGTGGGTGAGGAAGGCGGCGGCCATCTGGGAGCGGCCGGCGTTGTGGACGCAGACGAAGAGCACCGACGGGCGTGGGGCGGACGTGTCCATGGAGGGTGGCTCCTTCACGCGCGGGCTCCGGCAGGCCGCGGGGTGGCCAGGAACGTGGCGAGCCGGTCCAGTACGCCGGGCAGCACCCAGTAGTACACCCATGTCCCGCGGCGTTCGCAGTCGATGAGGCCGGCCTGTCGCAACAGCTTGAGGTGGTGGGAGATCGTCGGCTGGGACAGGTCGAAGGCCGGGGTCAGCTCGCACACGCAGACCTCGCCGCGCTCGCCGTCCGCATCGCCCTCGCCGTGCTCGCCGCATGAGGCGATCATCGACATCAGACGCAGGCGGACCGGGTCGCCCAGGGCCTTGAAGAACTTCGCCAGATCGGCCGCCTGGTCCTCGTCCAACGGCGCGGCGGCCAGGCCGGGGCAGCAGGCGCTGTCCTGGCCGATCACCTCAAGCTCTTGTTTCGGCATTCTTCTATATTGACGTCTTTCGATCCAAGGCGCAAGCTTGTATCAATGAATGTCGATACAGGCCGTTCCGGGCCGCACCGCGGTCCTTCACCGGGGAGTGAGACATGAGTGAGCAGTCCACCGACCTCCGCGAAACAGTCCGCCGGCGGTACGCCGCAGCGGCTCTCAAGGTCACGACGGCCGTGAGCGCCACCGAGGGCGGCACCGGCTGCTGCGGACCGCAGCCGGTCGAGACCGACGACACCTTCGGACCGGCCCTGTACGGAGCCGACGAGCGCGACACCCTGCCCGCCGAGGCTGTCGCGGCCTCGCTCGGCTGCGGCAACCCGACCGCCGTCGCCGCACTGCGCGCGGGTGAACGCGTGCTCGACCTCGGCTCGGGCGGCGGAATCGACGTCCTGCTGTCCGCCCGCCGGGTGGGCCCGACCGGCAAGGCGTACGGACTGGACATGACGGAGGAGATGCTGGCACTGGCCCTGGCCAACGCCGAGAAGGCGGGCGCGACGAACGTCGAGTTCCTCAAGGGCACCATCGAGGCGATCCCGCTGCCCGCGGACACGGTCGACGTCGTCATCTCCAACTGCGTGATCAACCTGTCCACCGACAAGTCCGCCGTCTTCGCCGAGACCTTCCGCGTGCTCAGGCCCGGCGGCCGCCTGGGCGTCTCGGACGTCGTCGCCGACGACACCCTCACTCCCGGGCAGCGGGCCGAGCGCGGGGACCACGCCGGCTGCATCGCCGGAGCCCTGTCCTTCGCGGAGTACCGCCGGGGGCTGGAGGCGGCCGGTTTCACGGACATCGAGATCACCCCGACCCACCCGGTCGCCGACGGCATGCACTCCGCCGTCGTCCGCGCCGGCAAGCCCGCGAACACCGGCACCCCGGACATCGGCGTCCCGGACACCGCCACCCCGGACACCGTCACCAGGCCGCCGGGGAAGGCGCTGCCGCTATGAGGAACGCTCGTGCCCGGAGAGGTCGAACTCGACGTCCACGACGCCCTCGACGGCCCGCGCCAGCCGTGCGGCCACCGGCACCAGGGACGTGTCCCGGACGTGTCCGCTGAGCTTCACCACACCACCGCGTACCTCGGTCCATACGGAGGACGAGGGTGGCGGGAACAGGTACGACACGACCTCCCGCCGTACCTCCTCCGCCATCTCCTCGTCGTCCCGGAGGAAGACCTTCAACAGGTCGGCGCGGCTGACGACGCCCCGCAGCGTGCCCGATCCGTCGACGACGGGGAGCCGCTTGACCCTGGCGCGTGCCATCGTCCGGGCGGCCTGGGCGAGCGTCGCGTCGGGAGGTGTGGTGAGGGCCGGGGAGGTCATCAGTTCCCCGGCGGTGAGCGCGCCGGCCTTCGCGAGGTCGGAGAGCCTGCGCAATTGGGTATAGCGATCCGGGTCGCTGTCGCGGAACTCCTCCTTGGGCAGCAGGTCGGCCTCGGAGACGACGCCGACCACGCGTCCCTCGCCTTCGACGACGGGCAGAGCGCTGACCTTCCGATCCTGCATCGTCCGCACGATCTCCTTGAACGAGGTCTCGCGGTCCACCGTGGCGACGGCGTGGGTCATCACATCGCTCACGACGTGCGGCGTGCCGTGCATGATGCCTCCTTGAACGCTTCGGTCGGGGGCCTCGTCACACGCGACTGCCGCTGCCGTAGGGGGCGTACAGGTCCAGCAGCCGGGTGCGGGCCGAGCGCAGCCGGTGGGCCAGCACGTCACCGACCCACTGGGTGACCGCCATGCCGAACTCCGGATCGCTGCGGCACAGGGCGCGTACGGCCGCGGCGTCGAACTCGTAGGCCCGCAGGGGAGTGGTGGCCTCGGCGCCCAGGTGCCAGGTGTGCGGCGCGAACAGCCAGGACCAGCCCGCGAGTTGGTTGTGTCCCAGTGTCTCGATGACCGCTGCCCGCCGGCCGGGCACCCGCATGTCGAGAGTGACCGTGCCGGTGCGCACGATCCAGAAGCGGTCGGCCCGTCCCCCCTCCTCGAAGAGGCGGGTGCCCGCCTGGAACGACACCTCGCGGGCGAGGTCCATCAACCGCTGCCGGTGTTCGGCGGGGAGGGCCCGCAGCATGCTCGACGTGACGGGATCGTTCATGACGTGCCTCCATGGGTGCATGCGGTCCTTGCGCCCACAGCGTCCTGCCGCGCCCCGGCCGGGGACCATGGGCCACCCGGCCCCATGACCGGGCCGCCCGGTACTCGGCCGAGGTCCTTCGGCACCCTCCGCACGGGTCCGCTCCGGAACGAAGCTCGACGGGAAGGGCATCAGACCGCGGACCAAGGAGGTAGGCAGCATGCTTCGCCATGTCACCACGGGCGTCGACGGTTCCGTCGAGAGCCTCGCGACCGCACACTGGGCGGCCCGGGAAGCCGTGCGCCGCGGAGCCCCGTTGAGGGTGGTGCACGCCTGGCAGTGGCACCCCCGCCCGCCCGCCTCCGTCCCCATGGGCAACACCGAGCACGAATGGGCCCAGCAGACCCTGGACCAGGTGGTCGGCAGCGTGCGGGCCGCGCACCCCGAGCTCTCCGTCGACGCCCGGCTGGTGTCCGACTCCCCGGTCAGGGCCTTGCTCTCGTGGAGCGACGACACCGACGTGCTGGTGCTCGGCTCCCGCGGACTCGGCGGTGTCGCGGGGTTCATGCTCGGCTCGGTGTCCCAGCGGGTCGTCGCCAGGTCCGTACGCCCTGTCGTGCTCGTCCGTGCGGGCAAGGCCGCGGTCGACGAGGCCCCCACGGCGCCCGGCAAGGAGGGCTCTTCGCAGGAGAGGTCCAAGACCCCGTATCGCGACGTCGTCCTGGGGCTGGACGTCCGGCATCCCTGTGACGAACTGATCGAGTTCGCCTTCGAGGCCGCCCGGCTGCACGGCACCGCACTGCGGGTGATCCACGCCTTCAGCGTGCCCTCGGCCGACGGCGGCGACCCGCACGCGGTCACCGGGGCCAAGGCGGAAGTGCTCGCCGGCCAGGAACGCGCCGTCGTCGCGACGCTGCGTCCGTGGTGCGGGAAGTATCCCGAAGTCACCGTGACCGAGACCGTCTCCGAGGGCCGGGCGGCCGGCGCCCTGATCCACGCCTCGTCCGAAGCCTGCCTCGTGGTGGTGGGCCGAAGGATCCGGGAGAGCCACCTCGGGACGC
This sequence comes from Streptomyces liliiviolaceus, assembly GCF_018070025.1. Classification (NCBI taxonomy): domain Bacteria; kingdom Bacillati; phylum Actinomycetota; class Actinomycetes; order Kitasatosporales; family Streptomycetaceae; genus Streptomyces; species Streptomyces liliiviolaceus. The sequence continues at coordinate 5,151,325 of NZ_JAGPYQ010000001.1, read as the reverse complement.
ACATCGGCTCCGTGGCCCACGCGGTGCTGCACCACGTCGCCTGCCCCGTCGCCGTGGTCCCGCACGGCTGAGTCCACCCGGCCCCATCGTTCCGGGGCCGGCCGGACCACCTGTCGGCGCTGTCCGGCACTGCCCGTGACGACCGCGCCGGACGAGCATGTGAAGAGGGAGACCCGCACAGGTGGAACAGGTGGAACAGGGAAGGGGCGACCGACGATGACCGCGACCGCGAAAGCCGACAGCGGACGGACCGATGCGTGGAGCGGCTTCGCCGGGACGCGATGGCGGGACCGTATCGACGTACGCGACTTCATCCAGGCCACCTACACGCCGTACGAGGGCGGCCCGGCGTTCCTCGCCGGTCCGACCGAACGCACCCTGGCCGTCTGGCACAAGGTCAGCGCACTGTTTCCCGAGGAACGGCGCAAGGGCGTCCTGGACGTCGACCCGGCCACGCCTTCCACCATCACCTCGCACCGCCCGGGGTACATCGACCGCGACCGCGAGCTGATCGTCGGCCTGCAGACCGACGCGCCCCTCCGGCGGGCGATCATGCCGGGCGGCGGACTGCGCATGGTGGAGAACGGCCTGAAGGCGTACGGCCACCAGGTGGACCCCTTCGTCTCGCGGGTCTTCGGGACCTACCGCAAGACCCACAACGACGGTGTCTTCGACGCCTACACACCCGAGATGCGGGCCGCCCGCCGGGCGGGGATCATCACCGGCCTGCCCGACGCCTACGGGCGTGGCCGCATCATCGGGGACTACCGCCGGGTGGCGCTGTACGGCACGGCCCGCCTGACCGAGGCCAAGAAGGCCGAGCGGGCCCTGCTGGACGCGCGGCCCTCCGACCCGGACGTCATCCGTGACCGGGAGGAACTGGCCGAGCAGGTAAGGGCGTTGGGCGAGCTGGCGGAGATGGCGGCCTCGTACGGCTGCGACGTCACCCGCCCGGCCGCCACCGCGCACGAAGCCGTGCAGTGGCTCTACCTCGGCTTCCTGGCCGCGGTGAAGGAACAGAACGGCGCCGCGATGTCGCTCGGCCGCACCTCCACGTTCCTCGACGTCTTCCTCCAACGGGACCTGACAGAGGGCCTGATCGACGAGGTCCGGGCCCAGGAACTGATCGACGACTTCGTCATCAAACTGCGGATCGTACGGTTCCTGCGCACCCCGGAGTACGACGCGCTGTTCTCCGGCGACCCGACCTGGGTGACGGAGTCCATCGGCGGCCTCGGCACCGACGGGCGCCCGCTCGTCACCCGCACCTCCTTCCGCTTCCTGCAGACGCTCCACAACCTCGGTCCCGCCCCGGAGCCCAACCTCACCGTGCTCTGGTCGCCCCGGCTCCCGGCCGGCTTCAAGGAGTTCTGCGCACAGGTGTCCATCGACACCAGCGCCGTCCAGTACGAGTCCGACGACCTGATGCGGCCGTGCACCGGCGACGACACGGCGATCGCCTGCTGCGTGTCGGCGATGGCGGTCGGCAGGCAGATGCAGTTCTTCGGTGCGCGCGTCAACCTCGCCAAGGCGCTGCTGTACGCGGTCAACGGCGGCCGGGACGAGCTGACCGGCGAGCAGATCGGCCCCCGGACACCCGCACTGACCGGGGAGTACCTGGACTACGAGGAACTGTCGGCGGCGTACGACCGGATGCTGGACTGGCTGGCGGCCACCTACGTCAACACGCTGAACGTCATCCACTTCATGCACGACAAGTACGCCTACGAACGCATCGAGATGGCTCTCCACGACCACCCGGTGCACCGGTTCATGGCCTGCGGCATCGCGGGCCTGTCGGTCGCCGCGGACAGTCTGTCGGCGGTCAGGTACGGCCGGGTCAAGGTGGTCCGCGACGCCACCGGACTGGCCGTGGACTATGAGACCGAGGGCGACTGGCCCGCCTACGGCAACAACGACGACCGCGCCGACGCCCTGGCCGTGGGGCTGGTCGAGTCCTTCATGGCCAAGGTGCGCAAGCACCCCGCCCACCGCGACGCCGAACACACCCAGTCGGTGCTCACCATCACCTCGAACGTCGTCTACGGCAAGCACACCGGCAACACCCCCGACGGCCGCCGCGCCGGACAGCCCTTCGCACCCGGCGCCAACCCCATGAACGGACGCGACCGGCACGGTGTGGCCGCCTCCGCGCTGTCGGTGGCCAAGCTGCCGTACGCGCAGGCACGGGACGGCATCTCGCTGACCACGACGATCACACCCGAGGGACTGGGCCACCGTCCGGAGGAGCGCGCGGCCCACCTGGTCGGCATCCTCGACGCCTACACCGCCTCCGGCGGCTTCCACATGAACGTCAACGTCCTGGACCGGCGGACACTGGAGGACGCCATGCACCACCCCGAGAAATACCCGGAGTTGACCATCCGGGTCTCCGGGTACGCCGTCAACTTCGTACGCCTGACACGTGAGCAGCAGCTCGACGTGATCAGCCGCACCTTCCACGAAGCCCGATGAACCGCATGAACACGACCGGCCGGATCCACTCCTGGGACCTGTCCACCGGCGTGGACGGCCCCGGGACCCGGTTCGTGCTCTTCGTCAGCGGCTGCCCGCTGCGCTGCCTGTACTGCGCCAACCCCGACACCTGGCACATGCGGGACGGCCGGGAGGCCACCGTCGACGAGGTGATGGCCGAGATCGACAGGTACCGGGGGTTCGTCACCGCGGCCGGGGGAGGGGTGACGCTCACCGGCGGCGAGCCGCTGCTCCAGCCCGCCTTCACCGCCGAGGTGCTGCGCCGCTGCAAGGAGACCGGGCTGCACACCGCGCTCGACACCTCGGGCTTCCTCGGCGCCCGTGCCACGGACGAGCTCCTCGCCGACACCGACCTGGTGCTCCTCGACATCAAGTCCTTCGACGTGAACACCTACCGGAAGCTGACCGGCGGCGAACTGGCCCCCACCCTGAACTTCGCCACCCGGCTCGACCGGCTCGGCGTCCGCATGTGGGTCCGGTACGTCCTGGTCCCCGGCTGGACCGACGATCCGGAGGCCGTCGACGGTCTCGCCCGCTTCGTCGCGGGCCTCGACGCAGTCGACCGCGTGGACGTCCTGCCGTTCCACAGACTCGGCGCGGCGAAGTACGAGGCCCTCGGCCTGCCCTTCCCGTTGCGGGACACACCGGGTCCCGAGCCCGAGCTGATCAGGCGCGTCCAGGAACAGTTCCGGAGAAACGGGGTGGCGGCCCGCTGAAGGGCGGGACACGACACCTCCCAGAACACCGAACGACATGCGGGACCTGACGGCATACAGGGCCTAACGGCATACGGGACCTAACGACATGCGAGGGGGCACGACTGTGAGGACCCATCAGGTGGTCGCCGGAGTGGACGGTTCACTCGTCTCCGTCCGGGCGCTGGACCGGGCGGCGGCCGAGGCGGCACGACGGGCGGCCGCGCTGCGCATCCTGTACGCCGTGCCCGACCTGGACGAGGCCGGCCCGATCCTCGCTGCGGCGAAGGCCCGGGTCGTCGCGCGGCACCCCGGCCTGCCGGTGACCACCGAGGCCGTGCGGGGCGGCGCCGTACGGGCGCTGACGCGCGAGAGCGAGGGCGCCGCGCTCACCGTCGTCGGGACCCGCGGGTTCTCAGGGCTCACCGGCATGCTGCTCGGGTCCGTGAGCCTGCGTCTGGCGGCCCGTGTGCACAGCCCGCTGCTGGTGGTACGCGGCGACCGCCGGTGCGGGGACGGCGGTGAGGTGCTGCTCGGTCCCGCCGGCGACGCGGACCCCGACGTGGCCGCCTGCGCCATCGAGGAGGCGGAGCGCCGCGGCGCCCGGCTGCGCGTCCCGCGCCGCGCACTGCTGGAGGCCACCAGGGCGGCCGACGTCGTCGTCATCGGCGCCCACCACCGTCGGGTCGGACCGCACCTGGGTCCGACGGCGCACACCCTGCTGCACCGCTCCCACTGCCCCGTGCTCGTCGTGCCGACCGGATGAACGACACCCCCGGCCGGCGACTCACCGGCTTGCCCCGCTGCGCAGGGCGGTGAGGCGGATGCCGGTGATCAGGTCGGGGTGGATGCGGACCGCGTAGTCCATCGTCCGGTCCACCCAGGGCCGCAACAGCTCCCGGTAGCGGGCGAGTTCGTGCGACTCGGTCACCAGGTGCGCGTAGCCGGTGACCACGACGCTCCAGCCGAGATGCGTGTCGGGGTCGATGGCGTCGGCCTCGTAGGCGACGACCACTCCCGGGCCGCCGGTGTGCCGGGTGCGTGAGGTCAGGGCCGCCCCCTCGTGGGTGCGGATGACGATGTCCCCGCCGTCCAGCACATGGTTGACCGGGCGGATGGTGGGCAGCGCGTCCCGGGTGAAGACGATCCTTCCCAGGGACACGGTGCCCAGCAGTCGCAGAGCCTCCTCGCCGTCGAGCTCGATGCTCTGGCGGGGCCCGGAGTCGACCGGCTCGGCATTGTCGAAGGCCATGGCGGATGTCCGTAAGGGGTCGTTGCACACCGCGTGTGCGTGATCAGGTCATTGGAACGAGGCCGGGGTGCCTCACGCCAGGGCCGTTCGGCCCTCGTCCGTGTCCGGCCGCCCCTGTACGGCCACGTCCTCGTCGATGTCGGGGGCGTCCGCTCGGCCGTAGTAGGCCGCGCGCATGATCTCCCGCATGTCGTCGAGCATCGGCATCCGCGGGTTGGCGGGCGCGCACTGGTCCTCGTAGGCGTTGAGGGCCTGTTGCGGCAGCGCGTCGAGGAACGCGCGCTCGTCGACGCCGACGGCACGGAACGACGGCTCGATGCCCACGGCGTCACGCAGCCGTTCCACGGCTCGGGCCAGCGACTCCACCCCCTCCTGCGGGGTGGCCGACGGAAGGCCGAGGGTGCGGGCGATGTCCTGGAAGCGTTCGGGGGCACGGTAGTGCTCGTACTTGGGCCAGCCCGTGAGTTTGGCGGGAACGGTGCCGTTGTAGCGGATGACGTGCGGCAGCAGGATCGCGTTGGTGCGGCCGTGCGCGACGTGGAAGGTGGCGCCGAGGGTGTGGGACATGGCGTGGACGATGCCGAGGAACGCGTTGCCGAAGGCCATCCCGGCGATGGTGCCGGCGTTGTGCATCTTCTCCCGCGCGCCGGGCCGGTCCGTGCGGTCGCCGACCGCCGCCTCGATGTTGTCGAAGACCAGCCGGATCGCATGGAGGGCCAGGCCGTCCGTGAAGTCGTTCGCGTACACGGACACGTACGACTCGATGGCGTGGGTCAGTGCGTCGAAGCCGCTGTCGGCGGCCAGCGCCGGCGGCAGCTCCTTGGTGAGCGACGGATCGACGATGGCCACGCTCGGGGTCAACGCGTAGTCCGCCAAGGGGTACTTCTTGCCGGTGGCCGGGTCGGAGATGACGGCGAAGGGGGTGACCTCGGCTCCGGTGCCGGAGGTGGTGGGCACGCACACCAGGCGGGCGCGTGCGCCGAGCACGGGGAAGCGGAAGGCGCGCTTGCGGATGTCGGAGAATTTCTGCCGCATGTCGGTGAAGTCGATGTCCTTGCCCCGGGCGTGCTGCTCGTACAGCAGCCACATCACCTTGGCGGCGTCCATGGGCGAGCCGCCGCCCAGCGCGATGATCGTGTCGGGGCGGAAGTCGTCCATCAGACGGGCGCCGTGCCGGACGGAGTCGATGCTCGGCTCCGGCTCGACGTTGTCGATGATCTGGAGCGTGACCGGATCGTGCCGGCGCTGCAGGACCCGCGTCACGCGGTCGACGAAACCGAGGCGGGTCATGGTCGCGTCGGTGACGACCGTGACGCGGTGGATGTCCGCCATGGAGGCCAGGTACCGGATGGACTGCGGCTCGAAGTAGATCTTCGGCGGGACCTTGAACCACTGCATGTTGTTGCGGCGGGTGCCGACCCTCTTGATGTTCAGCAGCTGTGCGGCGGAGACGTTGTTGGACACGGAGGTGTTGCCCCAGGAGCCGCAGCCCAGGGTCAGCGACGGCAGCAGGTGGTTGTAGATGCCGCCGATCGCCCCTTGCGAGGAGGGGGCGTTGACGATGATCCGCACGGTCTTCATCCGCCGCCCGTACGCCTCGGCGAGCGCGGAGTCCCCGGTGTGGATGACGGCGCTGTGGCCCTGGCCGTGGAAGGCGACCATGTCGGCGGCCAGATCGAAGCCCTGCTGCTGCGATCCGGCCCGCAGTACGGCCAGGACGGGGCAGAGCTTCTCACGGGTCAACGGCTCCTGGGGGCCGACCCGTTCGGCCTCGACGAGGAGGAGCGAGGTGTCGGCGGGCACGGTGAATCCGGCCCGCTCGGCGATCCACGCCGCGCTCTGCCCGACCGCCGAGGAGTTGACCTTGGGCTCAGGATCTCCCTCCGCCGCCCGGTCCTCGGGGACGGTGCCGGTGGGGAAGAGGAAGGCCTCCAGTTTCGCCTTCTCCTCGGCGGTCGCCCGGTGCGCGTGCAGCCTTCGGAACTCGGCCAGGGCCTCGTCGTAGATCTCGGCGTCCAGGATGGCGGCCTGCTCGGAGGCGCAGATCATTCCGTTGTCGAACGACTTCGACAGCACCAGGTCGTTGACGGCCCGGCGCAGCGCGGCGCTCCTGTGCACGTACGCGGGAACGTTGCCCGCGCCCACGCCCAGCGCCGGCTTGCCCGCCGAATAGGCCGCCTTCACCATGGCGTTGCCGCCGGTCGCGAGGATCAGGGAGACACCCGGGTGACGCATGAGCGTGCCGGTCGCCCGGACCGACGGGGTCTCTATCCACTGGACGCAGTGCTCCGGAGCCCCGGCGGCGATGGCGGCGTCCCGTACGACCTGGGCCGTCCGGGCGCTGCAGCGCTGCGCCGAGGGATGGAAGGCGAACACGATCGGATTGCGGGTCTTCAGCGCCATCAGCGCCTTGAAGATCGTGGTCGAGGTCGGGTTGGTGACGGGGGTGATCGCGCAGACCACACCCACCGGTTCCGCGATCTCGACCATGTCCTCGATGTCGTCGCGGGCGATGACGCCGACGGTCTTCATGGGGCCCATGCTGTGCGTCACGTGCTCGCACGCGAACATGTTCTTGGCGGCCTTGTCCTCGAAGATCCCGCGGCCCGTCTCCTCGACGGCGAGCCGGGCCAGCGCGGTGTGCTGGTCCAGGGCCGCGACGGACGCCTTCTTGACGATGTGGTCGACCTGTTCCTGGGTCAGGGCCTCGTAGTCGGCGAGGGCCTTGAGACCCGCTGTCACGAGCCGGTCCACGGCGACGGCGATGTCGGACGGTGCCTCGGCGGCTCCCTCGGCCATGGCCCCTTCGGCCATGCTTCCCTCGGCCGTGGTCGCCGTGGTCGCCGTGGTCGCCGTGGTCGCGGCGGTTGCCGTGGTTCCGGCGCCGTGTCGGGTCATGGCGTGCACCTCCGGTGTCGTGTGCCGCCGCGGGGGCCGGCGGGTCCGGGTGGAGCGGCACCGCGGGGGCCGGTGCCGCTCACGTCTCCACTCTCGTCCGGGGCGTACCCCGTCGCTTGTGCCGATGGTCCCCGGCGGGGCCCGGTCGGCCCCGGGGGAGCGGGCCGACCGGACCGGCCCGCGGGGGACCGGGACGGCCGATGCCGGGGCCGGGCGGTACGGGGCCGGGCGGTACGGGCCCGTCACCGGCTGTCGCTCACCTCGGTCTCCGCCAGTGCGGCCCGCCCGGCCTCCAGACGGGCCACCGGGACCCGGAACGGCGAGCAGGAGACGTAGTCCAGCCCCGCCGCGTGGAAGAAGCGGACGGACTCGGGATCGCCACCGTGCTCACCGCAGACGCCGATCGTCAGGTCGGGCCTGGCCGCCCGGCCCTCGGCGACGGCGATCCGGACCAGCCGCCCCACGCCCTCGCGGTCGATCGTCTCGAACGGGGAAGCGGCGAAGACGCCCTTGTCGAGATAGGCGGAGAAGAACGCCGCCTCGACGTCGTCGCGGGAGAACCCCCAGGTGGTCTGGGTGAGGTCGTTCGTGCCGAAGGAGAAGAACTCCGCCTGCTCGGCGATCCGGCCCGCAGTGAGAGCGGCCCGGGGCAGCTCGATCATGGTGCCGACCGGGCAGTTCACCGGGACGCCGGACTCGGCCGAGACCTCGGCCAGTACGCGTTCCACCTCTTCGCGCTCGATGCGCAACTCCTCGACGGCGCCCACCAGCGGCACCATGATCTCCGCTTTCGGCGAGCCTCCGGCCCGCACGCGCTCGACGACCGCCTCGGCGACGGCCCGTACCTGCATGGCGACCAGGCCCGGCACCACCAGACCCAGGCGAACCCCGCGCAGGCCGAGCATCGGGTTCTCCTCGTGCATGCGGTTCACGGCGTCGAGCAGTTCGGTGTCGTGCGGATCGGGCAGGTCGCCGTGTGCCTCGGCGGTGGCGATGCGTACGGCGAGTTCGGTGCGGTCGGGCAGGAACTCGTGCAGCGGCGGGTCGAGGAGGCGGATGGTGACGGGCAGGCCGTCCATCGCTTCGAGGATGCCGGCGAAGTCCCGCCGCTGCAGGGGGAGCAGCGCGGCCAGGGCGCGTTCGCGTGCGGCGCCGCCGCCGGCCAGGATCATCTGCTCGACCAGCTTGCGGCGCTCGCCGAGGAACATGTGCTCGGTGCGGCACAGGCCGACACCCTGGGCGCCGAACCGGCGGGCCCGGGCGGCGTCCTGTGGAGTGTCGGCATTGGCCCGTACCTCCAACCGCCTTGTCCCGTCCGCCTGTTGCAGGGCCCGTGCGACCGCGTCGACGACCTGGGCCGACCGCTCACCGCGTTCGCCCGTCTCCAGGTACCGCATGACCGCGGAGTCGACCAGGGGGACCGCGCCCGGGTACACGGCTCCCGTGGAGCCGTCCACCGAGACGACCGTCCCCTCCTCGACGACGGTGCCGGCCCGTGTGGTGAAGCGCCGTGCCTCCGCGTCCACGGTCAGTTCCTCGGCACCGCAGACGCACACCTTGCCCATGCCGCGGGCGACGACCGCCGCGTGACTCGTCCTGCCGCCGCGGCCGGTGAGCACGGCCCGGGCGGCGACCATGCCGGGCAGATCGTCGGGGGTCGTCTCCTGGCGGACCAGGACCACGTGCTCCCCGGCGGCGGCACGCCGTACGGCCTCGGCGGAGTCGAAGACCGCGGCGCCCACCGCCGCACCCGGCGAGGCGGGCAGGCCGCGGGCCAGCGGATCCCCGGCCGCGGTGGTGTCGAAGCGTGGGAACATCAGCCGGGCGAGCCCGTCCCCGCCGACACGCGACAGTGCCTCGGCCGGGGTGACGAGCCCTTCGTCGACCAGCTCGGCGGCGATGCGGAAGGCGGCCTCGGCGGTCCTCTTGCCCACCCGGGTCTGCAGCATCCACAGCGTGCCGCGCTCGATGGTGAACTCGATGTCGCACAGGTCCCGGTAGTGGTGCTCCAGCGTTCGCAGATGCTCGCGCAGCTGCTGGTACGAGGCCGCGTCGAGCCGCTCCAGCTCGGCCAGGGGCACGGTGTCGCGGATGCCGGCGACGACGTCCTCGCCCTGGGCGTCGGCCAGGTAGTCGCCGTACGGGCCGCCGCGTCCGGTCGCCGGATCACGGGTGAAGGCGACACCGCTGCCGGAGTCGGGACCGAGATTGCCGAACACCATGCGCTGTACGCAGACCGCGGTGCCCAGGTCGTCGGGGATGCGCTCGCGCCGCCGGTACAGACGGGCGCGTTCGGTGTTCCACGAACGGAAGACCGCGAGCACCGCCCGGCGCAGCTGCTCGGCGGGCGACTGCGGGAAGTGGTCACCCGTCACGACATGGATCAAGTGCTTGTACGTCTCCACGAGTTCGGCGAGGTCGCCCGCGTCCAGCCGCAGATCGTCCGGGGCACCGCGCTTCTCCTTGAGCAGCGACATGGCCCGCTCGAACAGCCCGGCGTCGACACCCATGACCGTACTGCCGAACATCTGCACCAGCCTGCGGTACGAGTCCCAGGCGAACCGCTCGCTCCCGGAGACCTTGGCCAGGCCCTGTACGGAGGCGTCGGTCAACCCGATGTCGAGGACCGTCTCCATCATGCCCGGCATCGAGAACCGGGCCCCGGAGCGGACGGACAGCAGCAGCGGATCGTCCGGCTGCCCGAGGCGCCGCCCGGTGGCGGCCTCCAGGGCCGACAGGTGCCGGGAGATCTCCCGTGACATGCCGTCGGGTTCCGCGCCGGTGGCCAGGAAGGCCCGGCAGGCCTCGGTGGTGACGACGAACCCCGGCGGCACCGGAAGGCCGAGACCGGTCATCTCGGCCAGATTCGCTCCCTTGCCACCGAGCAGGTCGGCCATGTCACGGCCGCCCTCGGTGAAGTCGTACACGTGACGGACCATGACATGTGCTCCTCGGCTCGGTACCGCGGCCCTGTGGGTGCGCCTTTCCCAGCGTCGGACCGCCGCCGGCGGCGGAGGAGGTGCTGTACGTCCCTTCAGGTGGGCCGGTCGGCCCGTGTGACCGTCGTGGAGAATCGGTTCGCCTGGGGAATCGGGGCCGACCGGCCCTGGTCGTCCGCCGCGGAAACCGGAAGGATCCAGCAGCAGAAGAAGCCGGTACGCGCGCGGGTGCGGACATCGGCGTCCGGCGCACGAGAGGGAGCATCCGATGGCCGACAGCGAACGGGCGGGCCCCGACAGCCCCATCCGGGTCTTCCTGCTGGACGACCACGAGGTGGTGCGGCGCGGGGTGCACGACCTGCTGAACGACGAGCCGGACATCACCGTGGTCGGTGAGGCCGGGACCGTCGAACAGGCCCTGGTGCGCGTTCCCGCACTGCGGCCCCAGGTGGCGGTCCTCGACGTCCGGCTGCCCGACGGGGACGGGGTGACCGTGTGCCGGGAACTGCGCTCCCGTATGCCGGATCTGGCCTGTCTGATGCTGACCTCCTTCGACGACGAGGAGGCACTGCTCGACTCGATCATGGCCGGGGCCTCCGGGTACGTCCTGAAGCAGATCAAGGGAGCGGACCTGGTGTCGGCCGTCCGCACGGTGGCCGCGGGCCAGTCCCTGCTCGATCCGAGCGCCACCGCCAGGCTGATGGCCCGGCTGCGCGCGGGCGACCAGCCGAAGGAAGAGCCGGACGCGCTGCCCGGCCTGACCGAGCGGGAGCGGGAGATCCTGGCCCTGATCGGCGAGGGGCTGACCAACCGTCAGATCGGCCAACGGCTCTTCCTCGCGGAGAAGACAGTGAAGAACCACATCTCACGGCTGCTCGCCAAGCTGGGCGTGGAACGGCGTATCCAGGCCGCCGTCATCGCCACCCAGGCGCAGGCCCAGACCCAGGGCAGGCCCAAGAACGAAGGACGCTGAGTCCTGAGTCCTGAAGCCTGAAGTCTGAAGCCCGAGAGCCCGTGAGCCCGAGTCCGTGCCCGGACATCCCCGAGTCCGTGCACGGGTGCCGAGCGGCGCGGCCGGCCGCAGGGCCGAACGTCCCCCGGCTCACCCCCGTACGGCCCAAGCCCCGCCCGGTCGGCCGCCCGCACGCTGGCACCGCGGACAGACACGGGACGGACCGGAAGGACGAAGGACATGGGCGTGCGGGTGGGCATCAACGGCTTCGGCCGCATCGGACGCAACTATCTGCGCTGCGTGCTTGAGCGCGCGGAGACCGGCGCGGGCACAGCGGTGGAGGTCGTCGCGGTCAACGACATCACCTCGCCGGCGGTTCTGGCGCACCTGCTGGAGTTCGACTCGACGTACGGACGGCTGCACCGCGCCATCGAGCACGACGAGACCTCGCTCACCGTGGACGGGCACCGCATCGCCGTGACCGCCGAGCGGGACCCCGCCGCGCTGGCCTGGGGCGAACTCCGCGTGGACGTCGTCATCGAGTCGACCGGCCGCTTCCGCACCCGGGAGGACGCGGGCCTCCATCTGAAGGCGGGGGCACGCAAGGTGCTGCTGTCCGTACCGGGCAAGGGAGTCGACGGCACGATCGTGATGGGCGTCAACGAGAACACGTACGACGCCGGGCGGGACCACGTCGTCTCCAACGCCTCGTGCACCACCAACTGCGTGGCTCCCATGGTGAAGGTGCTGAACGACCACTTCGGCGTCGTCAAGGGGCTGATGACCACCATCCACGGCTATACCAACGACCAGGTCGTCCTGGACGGCCCGCACAAGGACCTGCGCCGGGGCCGCAGCGCCGCCGTGAACATCATCCCCACCAGCACCGGGGCCGCCCGCGCCGTGGGCCTCGTCATGCCCGAACTGGAGGGCACGCTCGACGGTATCGCCGTACGCGTCCCCGTCGAGGACGGTTCGCTGACCGACCTGAGCGTGGTCCTGGAGCGGCCCGCGTCGGCGGACGAGATCAACGCGGCGTTCCGGGAGGCCGCGGACGGCCCGCTGCGGGGCGTCCTGCGGGTCTCCGACGCCCCGATCGTCTCCCGCGACGTCGTCGGCGACCCCGCCTCGTGCGTCCTGGACGCCCCGCTGACCCAGGCCCACGGCGAACTGGTCAAGGTCTTCGGCTGGTACGACAACGAATGGGGCTACAGCAACCGGCTGCTCGACCTCACCGAGTACGTCTCGGCCCGGCTGCCGAAGGACTGACGGGCCCGGCAACAGGGCCGGATACCTACGCTCTCCCGCCCCGGACCGCGCACGACCGCACCGGACCGATACCGTGTCACCCGACCGGAACGGCCGGCCGTCCGTGCGCCGAGGGGACCTGGAGGATCGACCGGTGGGAAGCGCCGAGGAGTCCCGTCAGGCCCGCGTACGGCTGCCGCAGCTGAAGCTGGACGAGCTGCTGGAAGAACTGCAGGCCAGACTGGACGCCGCCCGCGGTACGCGCGACCGGGTGCACAGTCTGCTGGAGGCGGTGCTCTCCGTCGGCCGGGAGCTGGATCTGGAGCAGGCGCTGCGCAGCATCGTGGAGGCCGCGGCCGTGCTCGTGGACGCGCGCTACGCGGCCCTCGGGGTGATCGGGGCCGACGGCAAGCGGCTGTCGGCCTTCCACACCATCGGGATCAGCGACGAACAGATCGCCGAGATCGGCCACTTCCCGGAGGGGCACGGCATCCTGGGCGAACTCATCCGGCATCCCGAGCCCCTGCGGCTGATGAAACTGTCCGGGCACCCCGCCTCGTACGGCTTTCCGCCGCATCACCCGCCGATGGACACCTTCGTCGGTGTCCCGATCCGGGTGCGGGAGCAGGTCTTCGGCAATCTCTACCTGACCGAGAAGCGGGGCGGCGCACAGTTCGACGAGGAGGACGAGTCGGTCCTGTCGACGCTGGCGGTGGCCGCCGGCGTGGCGATCGACAACGCCCGCCTCTACGAGGAGTCGAGGCTGCGCGAACGCTGGCTGCAGGCGAGTGCGGAGATCACCCACTGTCTGATGTCCGGCAACGACCGCGCCGAGGTCCTCGGCCTGATCGCGGAGCGGGCCAGGGACATCACCTCGGCGGCGCTGGCGGTGGTCGCCCTGCCCATGGAGAACACCGACTCGCTGACCGCCGAACTGGCCTTCGGCGAGGCGGCGGAGGCGCATCGAGGCCTTGTGCTGCCGGTCGACGAGGGCCTGATCGGCCGCGCGTTCTCCGCGGCCGCCTCGGTCGCCAGTCCCGACATCTCCGCGGAGGAACACGGCGCGTCCGGGCCCGCGCGGTTCACCGGACTGGGTCCGGCCGTGGCCGTCCCCATCGGAACGGGCGAGCGGGTGCGCGGGATCGTCCTGCTGGTGCGCGAGTCCGGCGGGCCGGCGTTCACCGAGAAGGAGACCCACGCGCTGCAGGGGTTCGCCGCGCAGGCCGCGGTCGCGATGGAGCTGGCGGAACGCCGTGAGGACGCCGAGGAGATCGCGGTGCTCAAGGACCGTGACCGGATCGCCCGCGACCTCCACGACCTGGCGATCCAGCGGCTGTTCGCCACCGGCATGACCCTGCAGAGCGCCAGCCGCTTCATCGAGCACGACGAGGCCTCGGAACGTGTGTCGCGGGCGGTGGACGACCTGGACGAGACCATCAAGATCATCAGGTCGACGATCTTCGGCCTGCGGGCGCGTGAGGGCGCCGCTGCCCCGGGCCTGCGGGCCCGCGTGGTGCGTGTGGTCGGCGAGGCGGCTCCGGTGCTCGGCTTCACGCCCAGCCTCCAGATGGAGGGACTGGTGGACACCCAGGTCGCCAAGGAGACGGCCGACCACGTGGTGGCCGTGCTCTCCGAGGCGCTGACCAACATCGCCCGTCATGCAAGGGCCACGTGTGCCGCGGTGGTTCTGGAGACCGATGGCCGTGAGGTGCGCCTGACGGTGTCCGACGACGGCGTGGGCATTCCGTCCGGGGGTCGCCGGAGCGGTCTGAGCAACATGGCGGAACGGGCCGAGCAGTTGGGCGGAGAACTGCGGCTGGGCAGCCCCGACGGTGGCGGCACCACTCTGGTGTGGTGGGCACCGGTGGGTGAGCGGTAGCACCGCGCGGCGGTTTCCGGCGGGCCCGTCCGGCAGGGCCGTACGGCCCAGGGGAAGCGCACCGACCGGCTCAAGTGCGCAGCCCGGCACAGGCGTTGAATGAAGATGCCCTGACCGCGGTGGAACGTCCCGAATCAGATGGAAGGTGGTGGCGATGATGGAGCTGCCCCTGGTAGTGGGCGTGGACGGATCGGAGTCCAGCCTTCAGGCGATGGACTGGGCGGTGGACGAGGCGGCCCGCCTCGGCCTGCCCGTCCGCCTGGTGCACGCCTGCCTGTGGGAACGCTACGAAGGCGACGATCAGACCGATGGGGCCGGACGCCCGTCGGACCGGGCGCTCGCCGAGAAGATCGTCGGATCCGCCGCCGAGCGCGCCCGGCAGCGGGATTCCTCCGTGCGGGTCTTCGCGGAGATCGTGCCGGAGGACGCGGCGACCGCCCTGCTGCAGTCGGCCCGCGACGCCTCGGCCCTCGTCACGGGCTCGCGCGGTCGCGGCGAGCTGAGGGGACTGCTGCTGGGCTCGGTCGGTCTGGCGGTGGCGGCGCGTGCCCACTGTCCGGTGATCGTGGTCCGCGGTGACAAGACCGCCCTGGAGGCGACGCACGAACGCGTCCTGCTCGGCGCGGGCGACCCGGCGCTGAGCGGTGAGGCGGCCCGGTTCGCGTTCCGTGAGGCGCGGGCACGCGGCTGCACGCTGGATGTCGTACGCGCCTGGCGCTGCCCCTCCTACGAGGGCGCCGACCACCCGAGCATGGCCGGCGCACCGGAGCGCTACCACGAGGAACGGGCCTCGGCGGTGCTCGACGCGGTCGTCCACGATGGTCTCGCCGATCACCCGGATGTGCGGGTGCGGAAGACCACCGTCGAGGGACCGGCCCGCAAGGTGCTCCTGCAGCGTTCGTCGGCGGCGGACCTGGTCGTCGTCGGCGCCCGGCGCAGGCACGGCCACTTCGGCCTGCAACTCGGCCGGGTGGGACACGCACTGCTGCACCACGCGGACTGTCCGGTGGCGATCGTGCCCCAGCAGACGTGACGAGGGAGGCCCGGACCTCGCGGTGCCTTCGTGCGGCCGGGCCGCTCAGCGGACCCGGATGAAGACCACGTCGTATCCGCTGTTCGTCGCACGGGACCTGACGTAGACGCCGTCGTTGTCGCCGTTGGGGTTGCCTGTGTTGCCCTCGACGGTGGTGAAGGACGATCCGGACACCGTACGTACGATGCCGATGTGCTCGTTGCCGCCGGTGAAGTCGCTTCCGCCGTCCCAGTCGAAGGCCACGATGTCGCCCGGCTGCGGGCTGGTCGTCACCGACAGGTGGTAGTTGCCCGCCCGGGCCTGCTTGACCCAGCCGGAGACATAGGAGTTGCGGTAGGAGCTGGCCCCGGTCTGCTTGGCCACCCAGCTCACGAAGGTCGCGCACCAGGCGTAGTTGCTGGTGGAGAGCGAAAGCCCCACGGACGAGCCGTAGCTGTTCGCGCGGGCGCTGCCCTCGACCGTGCCCGCCTCGGCCTCGGCCACTTCGAGGATCTTGCCGTAACCGCCGCCGGGCGGGGGCGACGACGGCGGGGTGACCGCGCCGTACAGCGCCGCCTTGGTGTTCGGTCCCACATGGCCGTCGACCGACAGCCCCTTCTCGGCCTGGAAGTCCCTGACGGCGCTGTCGGTGAGCGAACCGAAGTCACCGTCCACGGCGAGATCGGCGCCGTGGTGGTTGAGCAGGCTCTGCAACTCGGTGACGCAGCCGCTGCGTTGCCCCTGCACGATCTCGTTCGGGCAGGAGGCGGAGTTCAGGTTGACCGGCGCGGGCGCGCCGTTGCCGCCGCCACCGCCGATGTTCGCGTACAGGGCGGCCTTGGTGTTCGGGCCGACCGCGCCGTCGGCGGTGAGGCCGCTCGCGGACTGGAACGCCTTCACGGCCGTCAGGGTCTGGGGGCCGAAGCTGCCGTCGACGTCGAGGCTCTGCCCCTTGCCGTTCAGCAGGGACTGCAGCGTGGCGACACACCCGCCGCTCTGCCCCTCCACGATGTTCTCCGGGCAGGACGACGACCGCAGGTCCAGGCTCGTCGACGGTGACTCGTCGGTGTCGTACAGTGCCCGCTTGGTGTTCGTACCGACCTGCCCGTCGGCGGTGAGACCGCGGGAAGCCTGGAAGGCGCGGACTGCGCTCGCCGTCCCGGCCCCGAAGTCGCCGTCCACGTCGACCGCGTAGCCCTGGTGGCGCAGCAGCCGCTGGAGCTCGCTGACGCATCCGCCCGTGGCGCCCTGGACGATGTTCGCGGGGCAGGACGCGGAGTTGAGGTTGACGGGGGCGGGCGCCGAGCCTCCGGTCGCGTACAGCTTGCTCTTGGTGGCGGGGCCCACCCGGCCGTCCACGGCGATGGCGGTGGCGGCCTGGTACTCACGGACCGCGTAGAGCGTGCCCGCCCCGAACTGCCCGTCCACCACGAGACCGGCGCCGTGCGCGTTGAGCAGGTTCTGCAACTCCGTGACGCACCCGCTCGTCTGGCCCTGCACGATCTCGGCGGGACAGGACGCGGAGGTCAGCTTGATCGGGGCCGGTGCCGCCGCGGCGGGCTGCGCGCCGATCACGAGGCCGGCCGAGACCATGGCCGCGGTGGCGGCGAAGGTCCCGACGCGCGTCCGCCACCCCGCCCCGGCGCGGTGCCTGTCCCGGCGTAGGGGACTTCCGTCTTCGGCGCGAACGAGGAATGCGAGTCTTCCCATGACGGGGAGGTTCTCCTTCGGTTGCTGGAGGGGCTTCTGACGTACCGTCGGGCTACGGGCTACGGGCCCGGCACCGTGGTGGGGCGAGAACAGGCGACCCCGGCTCGTCCTTGCCGTTGCAGGACGGGCCGGGGTCGCGTCACTCGGACTCTCAGGCGGCGAAGCGCTTGAACGCCGCCCGGGTGCCCGCACCGGCGATGCCGTCGATGTCACCCGTGTAGCCGTAGTCGTCCTTCAGCAGACGCTGCAGCGCCTTGATGGTGTTGGGGCCGGGGTCGCCGTCGATCTCGCCCGTGTAGCCCCAGTACTTCGCGAGGCAGCGCTGGAAGGCCTTCCAGCTGTTGGTGCCCAGCTGGCCGTCGATGGCGCCCGTGTAGCCCCAGTAGTCCGCGAGGAAGTTCTGGACGTTCTTGGCCTCGGCCGAGGTCAGACCGAAGTTCTCCGTCGCGGCCACGGCGGCCGGCTGTGAGACGGCCGCCGTCTGCGCGGTGGTCCCGGTCGCCGCGAAGCTGGTTCCCGCGGTCGCCACACTGCCGGCGGCGAGGCCGACGACGGTGACGAGTCCGGCGATGGTCGTGCCCAGAGCGTTCGGTCGCATGCTTCCCTCTTTCGGTCGTGGAATCCGCACCTGCCCCGACTGACGGGACCAGGTGGCGAGATCAAAGGTGCAGGGCGCCGGGGCGTCGTGGCCACGGCTGCGGCGCAGTTGGCGGTTGGTCGGGACGACCACCCTGCTGACCTGCGACGACAGGGTCCAGCGGGACGGTTGTGTGGGACGGCTGTGACAGATGTGACGGGCTCATGCAGAATGCGGAGCAGCGAAGGGGATCGCTGGTCACGCTCATGAACGTATTTGGGGAAACATGTCGCGCTACAAGCCGCTGTCGGATGAACTCGATCCCTGCGCGCGGCAGTTGGTGGAACAGTTACGCCGGTTGAAGGACCAGGGCGAGCTGACGATGCGACACCTCGCGGCGAAGACCGGCTACAGCGCCAGGTCGTGGGAGCGGTACCTGGGAGGCACCTCGCTGCCGCCCCGGGAGGCGCTGGAGGCGCTGGCCCGGATCACCGGCGCCGACCCCGTCCCACTGATCGCGCTGCACGAGATCGCCGCCGACACCTGGGACAACCGGCGCGCCCAGCCCGACGTGGAGCCGGAGCCCGCGCCGCACGAACAGGAACAGGAACCGGAAGCGGAACAGGAACCGGTCACACTGATCGGGCCCACGACACCCCCTGCCGCCGCACCGGCGCCCGGCCGCTTCCCGCACATCGCCCTCACGGCAGGCGTCATAGCCCTAGCCGTGGCACTCTCGGCGGCGCTGCTGCTCATGCTGCGCCTCGACGACGGCGTCACCCAGGCCGCCGTCGCCGCCCCACCCTCCACCGCCGCGGCCTCGCCGTCGCCCTCCTACACATGCCGCATCGCGCGCGTCGACGGCCGCTGGTCGGCAGGCATCAACGAAGGCCGGAACGACGAGATCGTGTACGGGGCCACGGGCGCCGACGTGGCCGAAGCGCAGTGTCTGCTGCGCCGGGCGGGCATCTCACCCGGCGGGATCGACGGCATGTTCGGCCCGCTGACGCTGCGGGCCGTCAAGACGTTCCAGCAGCGCTCGGGCCTGGTCGTCGACGGGATGCTGGGGCCGCGCTCCTGGAAGGCGCTGCGCGGATGACACGGGCCGCACCCTCGCCACCGGGCGCCCGACTGGCCGTCGTACTCCAGCAGTTGAAGCAGCGCACCGGCCTGAGCCTGGCACAGCTCGCGAACGTGACCACCTTCAGCAAGTCGTCCTGGGAGCGCTACCTCAACGGCAAGAGCCTGCCGCCCCGCAGTGCGGTCATGGAGCTGTGCAATCTGGTCGGCGACTCGGCCGACCACCCGCTGGCGCTCCTGGAGATCGCCCGGACGTACCGGACGCAAGGGGCGCCGCGGAAGGAGGGCGGTGCGCCGACGCGGGGGACACCGGCTCAACAGCGCACCGGCGCGCGGACGGACCCGCCGCCCCTGTCCGAGACTGTCGACTCCGCGTCCGACAACGGCGGAAACGAGACGGCACCGGACACCACCGCCTCACCGGGCCCAACCTCACCCGCCACGGCCCCGACCGAGACAGCCCCGGACGACGCGGACAGCACCCACACGCACACCCACCCCCGAACCCGCCCGACCAGTCACCGCCCCGTAACCGCCCTCACCGCCCTGGTGTCGGCCTGCGCGCTGGCCATAGGAACGCTCGTGCTCGTCAACCTTCCCCCCTCGCACGGCATGGAGGCGCCCCCGTCCCCCGCGACGACCCCCGCCACCGGGGCGTTCTGCCGGCACAAGGCCTGTCAGGGCAAGGACCCGATCGCGATGAAGTGCGCCGCAGAGCCGACGACACTCGCCGAGCACGAGACCGCCACGGGGGCCTGGATCCAGATCCGCTACAGCCAGGAATGCGGGGCGAGTTGGGCCCGCATGTGGGGCGCGGCCATGGACGACCGCGTCGAACTGCGGACGGGCGGCCGGAACGGCTCCCACCACGACGCACGGGTCACCAGCCGCGACGAGGCGGACACGTACGTCTACACACTGATGAGCGTGGCGAGCCCCGGGACGCCGCTGCGGGCCTGCTTCAGCCCCGCGACGGGCGGCGCGAAGGAATGCGTCAGAACGCCCCAGGGCAAGTCGCTCGCGCCCTCCGCAACGGCTGCCTCAACCGGCTGAGTCGGCCGGCCCTGCCCGCCCTGTCCGCGCGCCAAGCCGCTCGCGTCGCCAAGCGATGCGCGATGGGCCGAGCGTCGTCGAAAATAGTAGCCATGGACATTATGTCTATGTACGCTATTCGACATGAGCAAGGGTTCGCCGGGCCCCACACCCGGCTTCTTGGTGTGGCGGCTTGCCAACAAGTGGCGTGTCGCGGTCGATCGTGCGGTGGCTCCGCTGGGGCTCACCCACGCGCAGTACTCGCTGGTCGCGTCGCTGTACGGCATGCAGCGCGGCGGCGAGCGACCCAGTCAGCGCCGGCTCGCCGACCACACCGGCCTGGAGGCGTTGTACGTCTCGAAGCTGGCGCGCGCACTGGAGTCGGCCGGCCTGATCGAGCGCACCCGCGATCCCCGCGACCCGCGCGCCGTACAGCTGGCGCTCACCGAGCAGGGGGAGGCCGTCACGCGGCAGGCCGTCGCGGTGGTCCAGAGACTGCTCCAGCAGCTGCTGGACCCGCTCGGCGGCCTCGACGCCCCACGGACGCGGGCGTTCACCGACGAGTTGACGGCCCTGCTCGACGTACCGCTCGCACCCTCCGTACCGAACGACGAGAGCAGTTGACGAGAGGCATCAGGGGGCACAACGACATGACCACCACCCGATCCACCGCCGCGGACACCACCACCGCACCCGCCGCCAACGCCCGCGACCTCGCCCTGGCCCACTACGCCGCGCGCCGAGTCCTGGAGCACGTCCTGGCCCGGCACGACGCCACGTTCCAGCAGCAGGTCGCCCTGCGCGCCGCCGTCACCTCCGACACCCCGCAGACCCCGGACGATCTCCTCGCCCAGGTCCAGGGGTCCCTCAAGGTGGACCCGGCCGACATCCGCGCCACGCTCGACGAGCTGCTGGCCAAGCAACTGCTGGTCGCCGACGGCGCGTACCTTCGACCCACCGGCGCGGGGCGCGAGCTGCTCGCCGCCGTCGGGGCGGAGACCGCCCCCCTCTCCGACCGTATCTGGGGCGGGATTCCCGCTGAGGACCTGGCCGCCGCCGGGCGCGTCCTCGCCCTCGTCACCGAGCGAGCCAACGCGGAGCTGTCGGCGCTGACGGCCTGACCGTACGAGCGCCTGACACAACCTCCGGGACCCGTTCGGGCCGCCTGCCTTCCAGGCGGGCGCCGGTGAGCGGTGACGTCGATGAACCAGGACGAGGAGTCCGACACCGCCCGCGCCGACTTCATCGGCTTCGAGGAGGACTTGTACGACGTCATCGACACCTTGCCGAACTCATGTCAGCGACGGCGAAGCATCATGACGACGGCGATGATGATGATAATGACGACGATGGTACCCAGGCCGATGTACACGGGTCTGCCTCTCTGTCGGAAAGCGCGGCACCCGTTGGTGTCGCAGAAGCCGAGTGCCCCCGCCGGGGCCGTTCATCCCGTTCATGTGACCGAGGCCGCGCACGACCCGTCGGCTGACGGGTCGTGCGCAAAGGGTTTACAGCCCACTTGCAACGATGTAAACACCTGCTTGCAGCCACCCCATGAACACCTTCTCGGCACAGAGCTCTCGACAACGTTGTCCGACACCGTCGGCCTCACCCCCACGCGGAGGTTCTCGTGACTGTCCGATCGACCGGGTTTCTCGCCAAGTCCTGGGCCACGCTGCTGGTCGGCGGCCTCGTGGCGATGTTCTCGCCCTCAACGGCCGTCGCGGCGCCCGACTACTCGACCGCCGAGGCGGGCAACCCGTTCGTCGACGGCTGGTACGCGGACCCCGACATCGCGGTCTACGACGGGAAGTTCTGGGTCTACCCCACGGCATCCAAGCCCTACGCCGAGCAGACCCACCTCGACGCCTTCTCCTCCACCGACCTGGTCCACTGGACGAAGCACAGCAACGTCCTGAAGACGGCTGACGTCTCCTGGGCCAAGTACGCGGTGTGGGCGCCCGCACCGGTCGAACGCAACGGCAAGTACTACCTCTACTTCGCGGCGAACGACATCCAGAGCGACTCCGAGTTGGGCGGTATCGGCGTGGCCGTCGCCGACCGCCCCGAGGGCCCGTACAAGGACGCTCTCGGCAAGCCGCTGATCTCGCAGTTCCACAACGGGGCCCAGCCCATCGACCAGGACGTGTTCATCGACGACGACGGCCAGGCGTACATGTACTACGGAGGCTGGCACCACTCCAACGTCGTCAAGCTCAACCCGGACATGACCAGCCTGGGCACGTTCGACGACGGCTCCACCTACAAGGAGATCACCCCCGAGAACTTCACCGAGGGCTCCTACATGTTCAAGCGCGACGGCAAGTACTACTTCATGTGGTCGGAGGGCGGCTGGACCGGCCCCGACTACTCGGTGTCGTACGCGATGTCCGACTCGCCGACCGGCCCGTTCCGGAAGATCGACAAAGTGCTCGCCCAGGACCCGGCGGTCGCCAAGGGCTCCGGCCACAACTCCGTCGTCAACGTGCCGGGCACCGACATCTGGTACATCGTCTACCACCGTCGTCCGCTCAGCGAGACCGACGGCAACCACCGCCAACTGGCCTACGACCGGCTCCACTTCAACGCCGACGGCACCATCCGGCGGGTCGCGATGCAGGTGAAGGACAACTTCGCCGACGGCAACGCGCTGGGCTGGAAGACGTACGGCGGGACCTGGTCCGTCAGCGGCGGACAGTACCGGGTGGGGCGGAACCTGGGCGGCAAGGCGCTGCTCGACACGAACTTCGCCGACTTCACCTACGACGCCGACGTCACCGTCACCTCGGGCGGCGGGGACGCGGGCCTGACGTTCAGGGTGAGCGGGCCGTCGGTCGGCTGGGACAGCTACACGGGCTACTACGCGGGCATCAGCCCGGGCGGCAAGGTGGTCCTCGGCCGGGCGAACGGTTCCTGGACCGAATTGGCGACCGCCCGCACGACCGTCGGCACCGGCTCGCCCCACCGCATGCGCGTGACCGCCGTCGGTTCCTCGATCAAGGTGTTCGTCGACGACATGACGACACCCAAGATCTCCGTCAGCGACAGCACCTACCGCAGCGGAGCGAACGGCGTCCGGGTCTTCGACACCGAGGCCGCCTTCGACAACGTGGCCGTCGCGCCCGCGGGCTGACGACCGGCGGCGCGACCGCCGCAGTCCTGCCCCGTCGCGGAGCCGAGTGCGCTCCGCGACGGGGCAGGACATGGATCGCTTGGGAAGGACTATCCGGCGGCCAACGACACCAACACCGTGGCGGCCAGCGCGGAACGCGCGACCATGCCGGACACCGAGGTGTTCTCCGAGCGGGCGTGGGCGCCCGAACCGACCGCCCCTATGCCGTCCAGGACGGGCGTCCCCGCGGCCACGACGAAGTTGCCGTCGCTCGCCCCGCCCACGGACGCCTCCCGCAGGTCCTCCCCGAGCAGCGCCGCGCACCGGCGGGTCAACTCGGCGAGCGCCGCGACCTGTTCGGTCCGCTCGAAGACGGGCCGGTTCCAGTCCCCGGTGATCTCCACGCGGGTCCGCGGATCCACCGGGCGCAGCGCGGCGAGGGCGAGGGCCTCGCCGATCCGCTGCTGCTCGGCCGCCGAGGCGACCCGGATGTCGATGCGGCCGACGGCCCGTCCCGCGGTGACGTTGCTGCGGGTGCCGCCCTCCACCACGCCCACGTTGAGCGAAGTGCCCACGTCCGGGGTACGCAGTTCGGCCAGCCGCAGGATCTGGTGGGCGAGTTCGTCCACCGCGCTCGCCCCGGCGGTCGGGTCGAGCCCGGCGTGGGCCTCACTGCCGGTGACCGTCAGGGTGAACAGCCCCACCCCCTTGCGGGCCGTCTTGATCGCGCCGTCCGCCGCCGCCTCGAAGACCATGGCGAGCCTGCTGCCGTGCGACTCGGCGACGATGGCCTCGTGGGAGGCGAGGCTGCCGGTCTCCTCGTCGCCGTTCAGCATCAGGGTGCAGGCCGGCCTGGGCAGGCCCAGGGCGTCCAGGGCACGCAGGGCCCACACCGCCTGTACGAGACCGGCCTTCATGTCGAACACCCCGGGCCCGCTGATGTGGTCGCCGTCCCGCCGGAAGGGCCAGTCGTCGAGGGTGCCCGTCGGCCAGACGGTGTCGTAGTGGCCGAGCAGCAGGACCGGCCGAGCGTCCTCGGCGACCGCGTCCCGGGCCGGATAACGGCGTACGAGGATGTCCCCGGCCCTTGCCTCCGCCCGGGGGAGGATCTCCTCGGCGTCCGGTGCGCCCAGGCGCCGGTCGAGCCAGTCGCGCAGCCAGCCGAGACAGGCACCGAGGTCGTCCAGGTCGTCGCTGGCACTGCCCTGGGACGTGTACGCGTCGAGGTCGGCGACCATGTCCTCGCGGTGCTCGTCGAGCCAGGCCCGGACCGCCGCGGCCTGCTCCACCTCCGGCAGCCGGCCGGGCAGCGCGGCCGGGGCAGGGTGGTTCTGGTCGTCGGGCCGCCCGGGTACCGCCGACCCGGCGAGCCGGTCCAGCTCCGCCAGCCGTGCTTCCGACATCCCGTCCGGGGCGCCCTCCAGCGAGCGCAGACCGTCCATGACGGTGCGCAGCAGCGGCGTGGGGAGTCCTTCGCGGGCCGCGTGGTCGAAGACGTCGGCGTAGTGGGTGGTCACCTCGACGGGCCGGTGCCGTACGGCGAGGTCGCGCCAGATGCCGCTGCGGTCCTTCGCCTGCGTACGCAGCCACGCGCTCAGGCGGTCGAAGGCGGCATCGCGTTCCGCCGGATCCGTACCGTGCCGGAACGGGAGCGGTTCGAAGGCGTCGAAGGCCTCCAGGGTGATGCCAAGCCGGTCGGACACGGCGAAGATCTCACCGGTCAGAGCGGCCATGGCGGGCCGGTGCCGGTCGATCAGGTCGGCCATCGGGGCGTCGGCGAGGGCGGTGGCGGCGAGCATCGCACCGAAACCCGCCTTGGCCCACAAGTACCCCTCGACGTTGTCGCTGGCCACCGCCGGACCCCAGCTCTGCAGGTCGGCGACGACCGCGCGGACACGAGGGCTGACCGGCGCCCCGCCGACCTCGCCGACGACGAGCGCCCCGGCGCCGCCGTCCAGGACGACACCCGGTTCGACCACGTCGGCGAAGATGTTCACGAACGCGGCGACGGTCCGACGGGCACCCACATGCTCGGCGATCAGGTCCTCGTTGAAGCCGTTCTGGAGCGAGACGACATAGCCGTCCGGCTCCAGCCGGGGCGCGATCCACGCCGCCGCCGTCCCCGTGGCCTGCGCCTTCACGGCCAGCAGGACCCGTCCCAGGGTGCCGGAGAACTCGTCCGGGGTGGCGGCGGCGACCGGCACGCTCGTGCGGGACTCGCCGTGGGCGACGACGAGTCCGCGGGCGCGGATCGCGGCCACGTGGGCGGGGTCGGTGTCGACGACGGTGACCGGATGGCCGGCCCGTGCGAGGGCGAAGGCGAGCGTGCCGCCGATCGCGCCCCCGCCGACGACGGTGTAGGCGGCCCGCTGCGGGGAGGGGGCGGTCATGACAGGAGTCCTTCCGTGGAGGCGGTGGCGGCGGCCGGGATCGACGCGTGCGGGGCGGCGCGGGTGTCGCCGGGCTGCCAGATGCGGGGCAGGTGCAGTGCGCCGGTACTGGATCCGCCGTCCACCCGCAGGACCTCCCCGGTGATCCAGGAGGCGTCCGGGCCCGCGATCCAGCACACCGCGCGGGCGATGTCCTGGGGGCTGCCCGGGCGGCCGAGCGGATTGCCGCCGATGGCCGCGGCGTACTCGACGGAGACGGGATTGCAGTCGCTGGACACCTGGACGAACCCGGGGCTGACCGCGTTGACGCGGATGCCGTGCTCGCCCAGTTCCAGGGCGGCGGCCCGGGTGGCCATCTCCAGCGCGGCCTTGGAACTCGCGTACGGGCCACCGCCGGGACGGGCCCGCAGCGCGGAACCGGAGGAGATGTTGACGACCGCGCCGGGCCGTCCGGCCGCCATGGCGAGCCGCGCGAACGCGGCCGTGGCGAGTACGGGAGCCCGCAGGTTCACGGCGAACAGCCGGTCCCAGGCGCCGGCTTCGACCTGGGCCATGTCCAGGGACGGATAGACGCCCGCCGCGTTGACCAGGACGTCCACGGGCCCGTGCGCCGCCCAGACCGCCTCCACCAGGGCGGCCGGCGCGTCCGGGTCGGTGAGGTCCGCGGTGTGCGCCGCCGTGCCGCCGCCCAGCCGTGCCGCGGTCCGCTCCAGCGCCTCGGGATCACGGTCGGCGAGCGTGAGCAGGTCGCCCCGTGCGGCGAACTCCTCGGCGATCGCGCCGCCGATACCGCCCGAGGCACCGGTGACGAGGACGTGCGCCATCAGTTGAACTCCTTGTCCTTGGTCTCCGGCATCGTGAGGTACACGACGAGGGAGATGAGCGCGGCGCCGGAGACGTAGATCCACAGCAGGTCGCTGTGGCCGTTCTCGTGCATCCAGGTGGTCAGATAGGGCGCCGTGCCGCCGAAGAGCGCGACCGCCAGCGCGTACGGCAGGGCGATACCCGTGGCGCGTACCTCCGCCGGGAACTGCTCGGCCATGATGACGGCGCAGTTGGCGGAGTAGCCGAGGATCAGCAGCATGCCGACGAGCTGGACCAGGAACAGGCTCAGGAAGCTGCCGCTGAGCAGGTGCAGCAGCGGCCAGGCCAGGACGACGAAGCCGCCGGCGAAGGCCGCCATGGTGGGTTTGCGGCCGATCCGGTCCGAGAGCAGCCCGACGAACGGCAGCGCGACGACGAACACGACCAGACACAGCGTCTGCGACAACAGGGCCGTCTTGAGCGGGATGCCGGTGGTGAGATTCGCGTACGTGGGAAGGTAGTTGACCCAGATGTAGTAGGTCAGCGTGCCCGCGATCGTGATACCGGCGACGCGCAGGGTCGCGCCGGGGTGCTCGACGAACATCGTCTTGACGGGGTTGGTACGGGTGCGGCCCGTGTCCTGTGCCTGGGTGAAGGACTCGGTGTCCTCGACCGTGACGCGCAGCCACAGTCCGACCAGGCCGAGGAGTCCGCCGAAGATGAACGCGGCGCGCCAGCCCCAGGAGTGCACGGCGTCGTCGCTGAGCGTCGAGGTGGTGAGGGTGCCCAGGAGCGAGGCGATGAGGACACCGCCCGCGACCGACACCTGTTGCCACGACCCGGCGAACGCGCGCCTGCCGCGGGCCGCCGACTCCACCAGGAAGGCGGAGGACGAACCGAACTCGCCACCCGCGGAGAAGCCCTGTACGAGCCGGGCCAGGAGCAGGATCAGCGGCGAGAGCACGCCGATGGTGTCGTAGTTCGGGGTGATCGCGATCAGGAAGCCGGCGCCCGCCATCAGCGCGACCGTGAGGGTCATGCCCTTCTTACGGCCGTGGCGGTCGGCGTAGGCGCCGAGGACGGCGGCACCGACCGGGCGCATCACGAAGCCGACGGCGAACACGGCGAGCGTGGACAGCAGGGCCACCGCTCCGTCGCCCTTGGGGAAGAACTCGTCAGCGATGATCTTCGCGAAGATCGAGTACAGGGCCCAGTCGACCCATTCGACGGTGTTGCCGATGGTGCCGGCGACGATGGCCTTGCGCTGGGCACGGCTCAGTCTGCCCGGGGCGGGGGAGTCGCCGCCCTTGGACAGGGGACCGGCGGGTGGTGTGGCGGATCCGGTGGTCATGGCGTCTGCTCCGGGGCGTCGGGGACGGAACGGGCGGTCGTCTGGTCGTTTTCGACGGTGGCCCCGCTGTTCAGGACGGCGCGGGCCGTGTCGGCGAGCTGGGCGTGTGTGGCGTACCAGACGCCGGAGTGGGCGGCGATGTGGTCGAGGAGCTCCCGCAGTGCCACCAGGCGCGAGCGGTGCCCGATGACGTGCGGATGCAGGGTGAGCTGGAAGACACCGCCGTCGCGGTACGCGGCGTCGAATTCGTCGGTCCAGATCTCCAGCACGTCGCGCGGGCGACTGTGCGGGCGGACGGAGCCGTAGCGGTCCATCGTGAAGTAGGGGGCGTCGTCCCGGATCCAGTCCACGGGGATCTCGACCAGACCGGTGGGCCTGCCGTCGGCGAGGATCTCGTAGGGCTCGTCGTCGGCCATCAGCGAGGAGTCGTACGCGAAGCCGAGTTCGAGCATGATGGCGAGCGTCGAGTCGGAGAAGTCCCAGGACGGCGTACGGATACCGACGGGCCGTTGCCCGGTCAGCGTGGTGAGGGTGTCCAGGGCGCGTGCGGTCAGCTCCCGCTCGTCGTCGCGGCCCAGCAGCATGTTGCGCTCGTGGATCCAGCCGTGGACGGCCAGCTCGTGACCGTCCCGGGTGTAGGCGCGCGCCTCCTCGGGGTGGACCAGGGCGGAGACCGCCGGCATGAAGAACGTGGCGGGTACGCCGTACCGGGCGAGGAGTTCGAGGATCCGGGGCGCGCCGACGCGGGCTCCGTACTCGCCCTGGGCGAGGCGGCCGGGGCTGGTCTCGCCGTCGCGCAGCGGGATCGTCTCGTGGTCGGAGTCGAAGGAGAGCGCGACCGCGACGCGGGCGCCGCCGGGCCAGCGGTCGGGGACCAGCCGGCGTCCGGCGCGCACGGCGTCGAGGTGGCCGCGCCAGGTCGGTTCGGTCCAGCGCCAGCTCTCCGCGGGCAGGCCGGAGTCGTCTGTGGGCATGGTGACTCCACGGGGTCGGGGACAGGACGGAAAAAGTGGGGGAGCGGGGTGTGGGAGAGGTCGCGGACGCGCGGCCGGGCGGGTGCCCGTTCAGGCGGCGGGGCGGACCATGCGGTGCCAGGAGTACTTCATGGTGACGAGGTGCAGGGTCACGTCCGAGGCCAGCAGGCCGGGCAGCGCCCCGATGACGTCGCTGGTGTAGCGGAAGAGATCGGCGCGGCGGGGGAGCACCATGTGCCCGACGAGGTTGAAGCGTCCGGTCGCCGCGCCCAGGAACTTGGTTCCCGGATGCCCGGCGAGCTGTCGTCCCGCCGCGTCCAGCCGGTCGGGCTCGATCGACAGCCAGACCATGAACTCCGCGTCGTACCCGATCAGGGCCGGTTCGACGAGGGTGCGGAACTGGAGGATGCCGCGGGCGATGAGCCGGTCCATGGCCCGCGCGACGCTGGACTCGGTGTGCTCCAGGTTCCTGGCCAGTGTGCTGACCGGGGTGCGGCCGTCCTCCTTGAGGGCCGCGACGACCGCCTGCTCCAGGGTGGTGAGCGCCTGTGGTGTGACGTCCCAGTCGGCGCGGTCGCAGGACGACGCCAGGGAATCGGGCCGCAGGCCGGCGGCGGCCTCGGCGGGCAGCAGTCCGGTGTCCCACATGGACGCCGAGGTGAACGCGCGGATGACCGGTACGGCCTCGGTGCTGGTGATGAGGTCGGCCGCGGGCAGGTCGGTGAACAGGATCCGCATCATCTCCTCGTTGTCGCGGGCCACGAAGTCGACGATGAGGTCGGCGGCGCCGGTGACGACGGCCACGAACCGCACGTCCGGACTGTCGGTGAGCCGGTCCGCGACCTCCAGCCCACGTCCGGGCCTGGCCTGCACCCGGACGAGCATGGAGGATCCCTCCCGCGTCCGGTCCAGCTCCATGGTCCCGACGACCCGCAGCAGCCCGCGCTCGCGCAGGGCCCGGTAGCGCCGCTGGGCGGTCGTCTCACTGGCGTCCACCCACCGCGCCACCGCGCTCCACGGGGCACGACCGTTGAGCTGGAGCGCGGCGATGATGCGTCGGTCCAGGTCGTCGATGGTGTCCACGGGGGCTCGGTGGTTCATGGCGCCGACGCTAATGAGCACCGGGGCCGCCGTCAATGAAGGAATCCTGCATCGCCGCTGGTCAAGGCCGTGTCATCCAGCATCCGAGGGGTTACGGAGGCGTAAAGGACGCAGTTCGGGACCGTGCCCGCGCATGGCTGGAAGGTGACGGATTACGCCACCGCGTGTCTGAAAAAGTTCACCGGGGGTCTGCCTGCGTGGACCGCCCGGTGGACGTCACCGAGCAGCGGGACGATGAAGGTTGCCTACTCTGGTGGCATGCGCATGCGCCCCACGT